>JAJYLP010000042.1 GCA_021787615.1 Pseudomonadota bacterium | reverse complement strand
CGGCTGCAGTTGTCGCTCGATTTCATCCTGGCGCTGGCCGCCATCCTGGCTCTGCTCTTCATCGCCCTGCGCGACGCGCGCACCGTAGGGTTGCTCGCCGTGAATCTGCCGTTCGCACTCGTGGGCGGCATTGCCGCGATTTGGGTCGCAAGGCTGCCGATCTCGCTGGGCGCGGCGGTCGGGTTCGTCACCGTGTTCGGCATCACGCTGCGAAACGCGATCATGCTGCTGTCACACTATCGCACGCTAGTGCTCGAGGAGGGCCGGTCGTGGAATCGGGAGACGGCGGAGCTCGGCGCGATGCACCGCTTGGCGCCAATCCTCATGACAGCTTCGGTGACGGCGCTCGGCCTCCTGCCGTTAGCGCTGGGTGCGCATCGTCCCGGTCAGGAGATCGAGGGGCCGATGGCGATGGTGATCCTCGGGGGCCTCTTCAGCTCCACCACGCTCACGCTGCTCGTCCTTCCTACTCTGGCGCTACGGTTCGCCCGGTTTGAGACGGCGGACGAGTGGGACGGTGCAACGCAGATATCAGGAGGAAGGCCAGTCGCCTGATTGGGGGAGAGCGGCTATCCGAGTGAAAAGGACATCGACCGGTGTGCGGGGCCGGGCATCGAGCCGAGTCAACTGGAGGATTTGCTCGATTGTGGCGTCTTACCCGGTAGGCGGAGCAGAAGAAGAGCCGCTCCCGGTCTCGAGTCGGCTCAGCTCGTCCCAAGAGATGTCTTTCGTGCGAGGGGGTCGTGTGAGAAATTCCTTCATCGTTTTGGGCGTCGCCGGACTTTCACTCGCGCTGGGAGCGGCACCCGCTGCCCAGGCAACGCTAAGGGTTTCTCCGTTGCAACTGGTCGCAACCGTCAGGCTACCGCACGTCCGCGGCCGCATCGACCATTTCAGCGTGGACGTTTCTGGCCGGCGGCTCTTCATCTCGGCACTCGGAAACCAAACAGTCGAGGTGGTGGATATCCGGAACGAAAAGTGGCTACAAAGCGTGCCCGGAGTCAGACAACCGCAAGGCGAATACTACGCAGCCGGCCTCCACAAGCTCTTCACGGCGGACGGCTTGGGTGGCGATGTGAGAGTGTATCGCGGCAGCGACTTGCGGTTGTTGACCACGGTGAAACTCGCTCTCGGCCCGGACGCCGAAGCGTACGACCCCGTGACACGACTGCTGTATGTCGGCTATGGCGGTGGGGCCGCTGGCGTGAACTACGGTGAGGTGGGCATCATCAACGCCGTCACGGACAAGCACGTGGGCGATATCCGCACAGGTGCACACCCCGGGACCATACTGGTCGGACAGCCTGGGCGCGAGATCTTCATTACCGTTCCGAAGACGCACCAGATCTCGCAGATCGATGCTCGCACCGGGCGGATTGCGGCGACGTGGCTGTCCAAAGCGGGCAGCCCCGTGTCGCTTGCGCTCGATCGCAAGGACCACAGGCTGTTCGTCGGCACGCGCAATCCGGCTGGAATAGAGGTGTTCGACAGTCGCACCCACCGTTTCGTTGCGAGCCTGCCGAGCGTCGGTTTGATGGACGGGCTCTTCTACGACGCGCTGCATCATCGAATCTACGCCTCCGGTGGCCAAGGCTACGTGGCCGTTTATCGGCAATTGAGTCCCAACCGCTACCGCGAGATCGCCAAGATTCCGACGGGGCCGAACGCGCGGACGTCGCTCTGGGTGAGGCAGCTTGATCGTTACTACGTGGCTGTGCCCGAGAGCGGTGCCCGCGGCGCCAGAGTCCTGGTCTTTCAACCCGCCCCATGAGGGGGTCCGGCAGCCCTGCAAGCCGTGTGAGGTATCCCAAGATGAACAAGAAGCTTCCCCTCCTGCTGTCGGCACTGATGGCCGCCTCGTTCTTCACCATCGCTGGCGCGGCGGTCGCTCCGGTGCCGGCGATGAACGTGCCGCCCGCGAGGCTGCCGCTCGAGCTATATGAGAAGGTGCCGATACCGGGTCACTACGGACGGATCGACCATTTCGACGGTCAGGGCCGCATGCTGTATTTCTCCATCGTGGGCAGCAATGGAGTCGGCGTCGAGAACTGGTTCGATGGGAGCCTCGTGCATTTCATCCCCGGGGTGCCGGGACCCCAGGGCGAGTTGTACGCGCCGGGATTCAACGAGCTCTTTTCCGCGAGCTCTCACGGCAAGGTCTACATTTTCAACGCCTCGACGTACCAATTGAAAAAGACCCTCAGATTCAGTGGAGACGCTGATGACGAGGTCTGGGATCCGGTGCACAAGCTCGTCCTGGTCGCAGAAGGTGACTGGCCGAACGGTGGTATCGCGGCGATCAACCCGGCCACAAATAGCCGAGTGGGCAAGGCGTGGAAGATCGGTCACCATCCGGAACGCTTTGCGATCGAGCTGCACGGACCGATGATGTACGCCAACTGCCCCAATTGCGGTAACGCGGTATTGGCGATCAATCGCGACACCGGACAGGTGACAAAATGGGCTCTGCCCGGCGGTCTGCGCGGCAATTACGCGATGACGTTCGATGAGGCAGATCACCGGTTGTTCACGATCACGCGCAAGAATCCGATGTTAATTGTCTTCGATACCCTGAACGGACGGATCGTCTCGCTCGTGCCCGGCATTGTCGGTGAGGCGGACGACGCGTTTTACGATGCATCCCGCAGGCGGATTTACATTGTCGGAGGCCAAGGGTTCGTGAGCGTCGTTCAGCAGATGACGCCCAATCGCTACGGCTTGATCGCCAACGTTCCTACGAAGGTGGGCGCGCGAACGGGATACTTTGATGTGGGCATGGATCGCCTGTACGTCGGGGTGCAGGCGGAGGGTAATGTCCCTGCGGAGGTCATGGGGTTCGAGGCGGAGGACAATTGACCGAGACAGCGGGCCTGACCGCACCGCCCACGCCACCGCCGCGTGGGCGGTGGAGGCGTGGGCCCGCGGATCCAACGTTCAATCCCGATGTCGGCAGCCGCGGCGGACCTCGTGCAGCGCCCACCCTAATCCGTGCAGCCTCACGATGGCGGCGACCGGACTCAGCCCAAGCCCCTGCGGGGCACGTGAAGCTCCTGACCTCGCGCTCGGGGCTAAGTGACCGTGAATTGCAGCATCATGCCGTTGTCCTCGTGCTCGAGGATGTGACAGTGCAGCATGAACGGATGCTCCCGGGAAGCCGGTTGATCGAAGCGCGCAATGGTAAGCACCGTCGAGCCGCGCCTGACGAGCACTGTGTCCTTCCATCCGGCGAACTCCGGCGCGGGCGGCTTGCCGTCAATGCTGACGATCTGGAACGACACCCCGTGGTAGTGCATCGGGTGCGACATGTGGGAACGGTTCTCGAACTGCCAGATCTCCGTGCTGCCGAGCCTGACCGCCGCGTCGATGCGCCGCATGTCCATGTATTCGTGGTTGATGGAGAACCACTTCTGTCCGCCAATCCCGAGGCTCATCCCTCCGGGGCCGGGTGGGCCGGTCGGACGCCGCAGGCGCGCGGCGGCCTGCACGGGGGCCGCCATGATCGCCCGATCTGCCGCCTGCAGGGTGAAGCGCCGCACCGGCAGCTCCGATCGCAGGGGCTCGACGGGCGCCAGCCGTGGCGGTAGGCGGGTCTGGCGTCCTGATGGGCCGGCCACCCGCAGTTGCAGCACATCGAAGACGCTTCGATCGAGCGCGTCGGAGTCCATGCGCATCATGCTGAGTGACGGCACGATTTCCTCGGAGTAGCTGCGAAGCGCGAGGCTGCGGCCCTGATCTCGCGACAGATCCACCATGATCTCGGCCCGCTCGCCCGGAGCGAGCAATAACCGGCGCACGGGCACCGCGCGGGGCAGCAGACCGGCGTCCGAAGCGATCACGTGAAACTCCCGCCCATCCTCGAAGCCGAAGTAGTAGATCCGCGCATTCGATGCATCGAGCAGCCGCAGCCGGACCCATTGCGCCGGGACCTCGGCGAACGGCTGCTCGCGGCCATTGACGAGAATGCGGTCGCCCTTCATACCCATGCGGTCCATCGCGTGAGTCATGTAGGCTAGCGTGCCGTCCGTTTCAAGTGCCCGGTCTTGCACGATCACCGGGACGTCGTCGATCCCGTAGGCGTCGGGCAGCCCGGGCGGAGTGTGCGAGGGATCGTCGACCACCAGCAGTCCGGCGAGGCCGGCGAACACGTGGGCGCCGGTACGTGTTTCCGGGTGAGGGTGGTACCAGAGTGTTGCAGCCGGTTGGTCGAGCCGGAAAGCGTAATGAAAGGTGGCACCCGGCGGGAAGAGGCTATGTGGTCCGCCGTCCATGCTTCCCCTGACGTGGGCCCCGTGCCAGTGGGTGGTCGTGCTCTGATCGATGCCATTGAGGACGTCGATCCTCACCGGCGTGGCGCGCGGCACACGCAGCGTGGGCCCGAGATACGAGCCGTTGTATCCCCAGGTCGGCGTCTGCCTTGCCGCAATCAGTGACGTGCGGCCGGGTGCCATCCGCATGTCATAGAGCCGCGAACCGTCTGGCTGCCGCTCACCGCTGAGTTGCGCCGGAATGGGGAGTGGGCGCGCGAAGGGTATCCCGTGGCGGACCGCCGCTCGCTCCATACCCGCCATGCCCGGCATGCCCTTCGCCGCTTGAGCGATGGCTCCTCGCACTAAAGGCGGCGCCATCCCGGCCAACCCCAGCCCGCCGGCCATCCAACCGATGCCGCGCAGGAGCTCGCGGCGCGAGGGGTTCGTACTTTGTGACTTCTTCACGGCTACCCTCCGGAGAATGGTGGCGCAGGCGCTTGCCTCGGGCGCGGCACCAACGCAGCGAATTCGCCACGATTCCGATGCGCACGACAAGGGTCGTCTCGCTCTTGCACGATTATCACCGTGACGGCTCAGCGCAGCAGACGGGCCGCGATGCTCGGCGGAACCACGACATTCGGCAGGATTCCCGCGATCAGCGCTCCCGCGACGCTCAGGGCGAGTCCGGCCGACGAGTCGAGGTCCGCCGCGAGGCGGTCGTCGTGCGCTGGTGCCTCGAAGTATAGCGAGGCCGCGACGCGCGCGTAATAGACAAAGGCCGATCGCCATGTTGACTACCACGACAGCGGCGAGGCAGGCCATGCCTGCCCCCATCGCGGCGGAGAGCGGCAGGACTTCCCCCGCGAACCCCGCAAGCGGCGGAATTCCAGCAAGCGAGAGCAGTGGCCCGCCGCGTGAGGCGGCACGCCGCCCACGGGTGACTCGGGCGGTCCTCAGAGCCGGCTGTGAGGCTCCCGGCGGAGCTCATTCCGCCCTCATTCGCGCGCGGTCTCCCGCGCCGGTAGAACCAAGGCACGAAACAACTCGTCGGCCGAGGAGGGGGGCAGGCGGGTGAGCCGTCGAGCCACCAAGGCAGGACAAGAACGAAGGTCGCGGCCACGTGTCGGGCGAGGAGCTGCGGCGGAATCCGGCTGCGCTGGCCTGTTCGATCCTCGCGAGCCGTCATGAGGTCCCGGGAGATCGATTCCACCAGGATCTGGCGCAGATGCTCGTGCAGGATCGCCCGGCCGCGCGCTCGCGCGCAGGCGCGGGCTGCCGCCGCCGCGCAGGCCGAGCCACCCGTACCAGTTCCCGGAGATGGCTGACGCGCAGCTCATCCTTGCTGCGAAAGTGGGTGTAGAATGTTGATCGTCCGATATTGGCGCGAGCGAGGATCTCGCCGACCGTGATGCGGTCGTAGCTCTTGGCGCGCAGCAGCGCTCCGAGCGCCTGATGAAGCGAACCCAGGGTTCTTTGCGTGCGTCGATCCGCGCCGCGCTCGCTCCAAAGCGCGGCGCGCGGCCGTGGAGGTTGCCTTTCAGGGTGCCATCGCGCAGACGTTGCCGCTCCCGGATGCGAGCTTCGATGTGGTGCTCGCCACACTGACGCTGCATCACGTTGGCCGTAACCGACGGCGGCGGATTGCGCTTGAGATGCGTCGAGTCGCCACGCCTGGCGGCAGCGTGCTCGTCGTCGAGTTTGCCCGATCCACACGGAAGGCGACAGGAATCTTCGGTCAGTTCCATCGCGGGCATGGTGCGGTCGCTTTGAGCGAGCTCCTTGAGCTTTTCGGCGACGCCGGCCTCGTGGTGCGAGAATCCGGAACGATGGGCGCTCACGACCTGCACTTCATCCTGGCCGAGGCACCGCCTTCCTGAGAGGATCGTCCGGTGCGCCGCCCCGATTGCCGGACATTTCTTCAGCTGAATGCCTCTTCCGGGGTCGGTCCCGGGTCGGGATGCTTCGCGATGTATCTCTCGTGCAGCCTGATGAGCAGGTAATAGACCACCGGTGTGGCGATCAGCGAGAGCAGCACGGAGAAGCACAGCGCGCCGATCACGGTGATGCCGAGGGGCTGCAGCATCTGTGCGCCGGCACCGGCGCCGTAGGCGAGCGGCACCATGCCGAGCGCCGCGGCGAGCGAGGTCATGAGGACGGGCCGGAGCCTGCGATGACCGGCACGTACCAGCGCCTCGACGAGTTCCACGCCCTCGGAGCGCAGCTGCCGGCAATAGTCGAGCACCAGAATGCCGTTCTTCGCGACGATGCCGACGCCGATGATCGCGCCCAAGTAGGACACGATATTCAAGGTGATGCCGCTCACCCAGAGCCCCACCATTGCTCCGAAGAGCGCGAGTACCGCGCCGAAGACGATCGCGATCGGCTCGTGGAAGGAGCGGAATTCGATCACCAGTACCGTGAAGACGAGCAGAATGGCGGCGAGCAGCACGACCATGAGGTTCTGGAACGACCGCTGCTGCAGCCGGTAGAGTCCGGCGTACTGGACGCTCCCGGGCGGAAGCCAGTGGTCCTTGGCGAGCGTCGCGCGTACCTCGCGCATGGCGGTGCCGAGGTCGACGCCCTGCAACCGCGCCGAGACGATGTCGTCCTGGCGCAGATTGTCGCGATTCAACTCCACCTCATTGGGCCGCTCCTGCACGGTCGCCACCTGACTGAGCCGCACGATCGCGCCCGTCGGTGTGCGCAGCGGCAGTTCATCCAATTCGGAGAACCGGTCGACGCTGCTTGGGGCGGCGAGCACCCGCACGTCGACGACCCGATCGCCGTGCAGCACATACGAGGAAGTGCTGCCGAGCAGGGCGTTCTTGACCGCGTCCGCGATGTCCTGCGCGGTCAGCCCGAAGCGCTCGGCTTGTGCGCGGCGCACCCGCAAGTCGATGGTGGGTCCGCTGACCACCAGGCCATCGAAGGTATCGACCAGGCCCGGGATCTTCTTGATCTGCGCCTCCACCCGCGGTGCGGTCTTCTCGAGCCAGCCGAGGTCCGGGGAGAAGAGTCGGATCTCGACGGGGTAGGGTGCAAGCTGCAGGTCGCCGACGAGATCTGTGAGAAACCCCTTGAAGTCCCAGCGGATCATGGGGAAGCGCTGGTCGAACTCGGCGCGCAGGCGATCGAGCACCTGCTCGGTGGTGTGCTTGCGGTCTGGCTTGAGCTTGATCAGGAAGCTGCCGACATTGGGCTCGGCGAGAAAGGGGCCAAGCTGTGTGCCGAGCCGGCGCGAATACGCCTGCACGTCGGGATCGGCGCGGATGAGCCGCTCGGCCTCATCGAGTTCCCGCGAGGCCTCCGCGAGGCTCGTGCCCGGGAGCGCCGCGAAGTCAATATTGAAGCCGCCCTCGTCGAATTGCGGCAGAAAGCCCGTCTGCAACTGCCCGTAGATCAAGATCGCGCCCACTGCGATCGCGGCGCAGGCGAGCAGCGTCAGCCCGGCATGCCGCAGGGACCAGCGCACGGCACCTTCGTACGTCCTGAGGATGGGTCTCAAGATGAAGCCGCCTTCCTCACCGACCTGCTTGCCGCCGCGAATCAGCCAAGCGGCCAGCGACGGGGTCAGCGTCATCGCGAGCAGCAGCGACACGAGGAGCGAGACCACCATGGTCATTCCGAGGGCGCGGAAGAACACCCCGGCGAGCCCTGGCAGGTACATGAGGGGCAGGAATACCACGACGGGGGTGAGCGTCGAACCGATGAGCGCCGTCAGGATCTCGCCCATGGCCTCCTGGATCCCCGCGAGGCGCGGGCCGCCGAGGGCCAGGCGGTGGCACATCGCCTCGACCACGATAATGGCGTTGTCGATGATGAGGCCGATCGAGGCGGCGATCCCGCCGAGCGTCATCATGTTGAAGCTCATGCCGGCGAGCTTCATCGCGACGAAGGTGATGAGCACTGAGATCGGGATGGTGACGATCGCCGTCCAGACGCTGCCCCAGTTCCTGAGGAACAGATACAGGATGACGGCCGAGAGGACTAGTCCGAAAATGACCGCGTCCCAGACGTTGCTGATGGAGGAGCGCACGAACGAGGACTGGTCGTAGAAGAACCCGAGGTGCATGTCGGGCGGCAGCTCGCGGTGCAGCAGCTGCAATTTCGCCTGCAGCGCTTTCGCGATGGCGGGCGTGCTGGCGTTCGTGTGGCTCTCGATGTCGAACAGCACCGCGGGATGGCCCTGGGCGGTGATGTTCGTATAGGCCGGCGCCGGTCCGCGCACGATGCGCGCCACATCGCGCACGCGGATCGGATGGCCGCCGCGGTCGGCGATCACCACGTCACCGATCTGATTGGCCGAACACACCCGGCCGTCGACCGTCGTCAGGTACAGCCGATAGTTCTGCGGCAGGAACCCGGCGGAGGCCACCATGTTGTTGCGCCCGAGGGCGGCGGTCACATCCTGCAGCGCGAGATGGGCAGCCTGGAGCTTCAACGGATCGACCACCACGTGGTACTCCGGCACCCGGCCGCCGACGATCTCCACTCTGGATACGCCGGGGATCTGCAGAAAGAGCGGCTTGATGGTGTAGGTGGCGGTATTCCACAGATCCATGAGGTTGTGGTTGCTCGCCGTCAGGCTGATGCCGATGATCGGGTAGCTGAGTGAGAACCCGACGCGCTCAGCGCTGGTGACCGCCGTGGGCGGCAGCTCGCTGCGCATCTCGGAGAGCCGCCCGAGCACGTAGAGCTCCGCGCGGTGCATGTCCGTGCCCCAGGCGAACTTTACGTTGACGATCGCTGATCCCCGGGTGGTGGTGGAGAGCACCGAGGTCACACCCGGAATGCTCTTCAGGGACTGCTCGACCGGGCGTGTGATCGTCGCCATCATCTGATCGGCCGGCATGATGCCATTGCCGATGTTGACGACGATGCGCGGAAAGGCCGTGGCCGGAAACACCGACGAGGGGGTCTTCAGTGCCGCGAATACTCCCGCGGCGCAGAGCACGACCGCGATGAAGGCGATGGCGATGGTGTGCCGAATTGCGAACCGGCCCAAGGGCGAGCCCGTGCTTGCGGGTGCAGGGGTACTCATTCGTTGGGACCATCCGTTGAGAGCGGTGAGGCGGCCTGGCCGCTCAAGGGGTCGACGATCTGGATCGCGGTCCGGTCCGGCAAGCCATACGCGCCCGCGGTCACGACGCGAGTGCCGGCCCGCAGGCCCGGACCGGTCACCGCCACCCAGCCGCCTTCCCGCAGACCGGCTTCCACGGGAACGCGGATCGCCTCGCTGCCGCGCACGATGGAGAGGACGCTGCGGCCGCCTACGATGTTGCCGATCACGCTCTCGCTCGGCGCGGCCAGCGCGTTGGGCTCAGTCTTCGTCACGACACGCAGGTGAACATACTGGCCCGGCCGAAGACCGCTTTTGGCCGGCAAGCTCCCCCAGGCCATCACGGTTCCATCGTTCGCGCTGACGGTCGGGCTGACATAGGCGAGCGTGGTTGAGATCGGCGTGGCGCCCAGCACCTGCAAGGGTTCTCCGGGCGCGAGTTGCGAAGCGTCAGCTTCGGGAATGTCCGTCCGTACGACGAGGCGGTCGACGTCGATCACCTCGGCGAGTACGGTGCTCGCATCCACCGCGGCACCGGGTTTCACGTTGACGCTGACGAGGGTCCCGCTGAGTGGGGCTGTGACGCGCAGCAGCGCAAGTTGCGCCTGTGCGCTCTGCAGCGCCTTCAGCGAAGCGTTGTGCTCCGCGTACAGCCGCTTCAGCCGGGTCACCTCCTGTTCCGCGTAGCTTTCGGTCATTGTGCTGGAATTCAGCTCCATAAGCAGCTGGCCGCGCTTGACCCGCTCCCCGGCGGCAATGGCCACTTGGGTCACGACTCCGCTGACGGGTGCGGCGACCGCCGCGGCGGCTGCGGGGCGCTGCGGTGTTGCCGGTGCCGGCTCCACCACGCCGTAGCCGTCTACGTAGCGGTGCAGGGTCATGCGCCTCAACTCACCGACTTGAACGGTGATTCTGGGAGCCTTGGGCGCATCGGTTCGCTCAGCGGCCGCAGAACTCCCGTCAGGCGAGCTGAGGAGCGCGAATGCGCCTAGCGCGAGCGCCAAGGCGGCGATGCCGCCGGTGATCAATGTGCGGGATTTCATGGGCGTGTAGGGATGTTCTGTGTGGATTGCAACTGGGAGGGACGCAGGGTGAGCGGGCTTTGCACCGCGTCCTGCAACGCGCCGAGCGCCTGCTGAGCGGCAAGTCGCGTGACGAGCTGATTCTGCGCCCCGGCATAGAAGGCCACCTCGGCGTTGGCGAGGTCGAGCGGCTGCAGCTCTCCGGCGCTGACTTGCGCGCGTATGGACTCAAGTTGGCGCGTCAGGCTCGCGAGCAACGACTCGGCCGTCCTCACCTGCCCGAGTGTCGAGCGGTATGCGGCGAGCGTGCCGTCAATCTGTGTCACGGCCGCCGACTGCACCCCGAGGAACCGCGCGGCCGCCAGGCGGCGCCGGGCTCTCGCTTGGGCGATGGGACCCTGGTTCTGATTGAGGACGGGCAACGTCAGGCTGAGGCCGAGCTGCCATTCGCGATCGCCGGCGAGCTGCGAGTTCCAGGCATAGCCCGGGCCGAGGGCGATGTTGGGCCACTGGCGCGCGATCTCGAGCTTCAGGGCCGATTGGCTGGCCGCATACTGCGCGAGGGCGGCCCGCACATCGGCGCGGCCGAGCAACGCCTGCTGCCGCACCGCCGGCCGGGTGAGATCGCGCGGGAACCGCTTGAATCCGGCGAATGAGAGATGCACTCCCCGCAATGCGCTCACCGGTACCCCGATCGCGCCGGCGAGCGCGATGCGCGCCTCGCGAATCCGGCCCTGCTGCGCCTGCTGGGCGAGGGTCGCATTGTCGAGCGCGATCCGCGCGCGGGTGACATCGTAGCTCGACACCACGCCGGCTCTGAATTGGCCTTCGAGCAGGTTGAAGACCCGCTGTAGCGCGGACACCTGCCGGGCCAAGAGCGATTCGGTCTGCCGCGCCGTATAAAGCGCGAGCAATGCGCTGCGCAGACGGCTGCGTACGCCCCAGACTGTTCCGACGAGATCCCAGCGTGCGGCGGCCGCGAGGTGGCGCGCCTCGGCCATACGATCGCCGCGCCGGCCGGCAGTCTCGATCGGCCAGTCGAGGGCGACCGGCACGATCCAGGGACTCGGCACGGCCGGAACCCCGGAGTCGTATCCCGGGGTCAGCGAAAGAGACGGGTTCGGACGCTCGCGGGCCGTGACCCGTGCGGCCTGGGCCGCGAGCAGCTGGGCGCGAGCAGCGGCGAGCGCGGGCTGGTAGTAAAAGGCGGCCAGGGTCAACGCCTTGAGATTCCAGGGCCGCCCGCGAGCCGGCAAGTCGATATGATTGCTCGCCAGGAACTTCCCGAGCCCCGGATTGGCGAGCGAGCGGCTGTCATAGCTCGCGAGCGATCCGGCGGGGGAGATGGGCCGCGGCTGGAAGGTGGCGCAGCCGGAGAGAAGCCCCAAGGCGAGCAGCCACAGGCGCCGCGTTCTGAAGGCAGTGGGCATGGATTTGGCGCTTATCGGGATCATTAAGATGGTAATACGCACGAGAATGCGCTACCCCTCTCGAGACCCGATAATCAATCCGCCGCGAGGGTTGCGCGGCTCGTGTGCGTATTACGCCATAGAGGAAAACTGATATGATCGAGCGAGACATCCGAGCCCTCGCCGCCCGCGAAACCGATCACCCGCTGGAACGGCTCGAGGCCGACATCTGGGCGAGAGTGGCGGTGCGTGAGGAGGGCAGGCGACGATCGGCACGCCTTCTCGTCCTGCAGGTGACGCTCCTTGGCATTGCCTTCAGCGTAAGCGCCCTTGCCGGGTATCAGGCACGGCCGGCAAAGAGCTCCGAGCTGAGCGTCTTTTCTACGCATACGCCCATGAACCCCTCGACGCTGTTGGCCGAGGGCAACCCTTGACGAGCCTTACGCGCACGGCGCTGGCGGTTCTGGCGCTTACGATCCTCGCCGCGGGGGCGGGCGGCTGGCTTGGGGTGCATTACGGATTGGCGGCGAGCCGCTCGCCGACGAGCCTCAATCGGCTCCTGCACCATGAGCTTCATCTGACCGCTGATCAGAAGCGGCAGCTCGCGGTGCTGGAAGCCCGCTACGACGCACGCCGCAAATTGCTGGAGGCTCAGGCGCGCCAGGCCAACCGCGAGCTCGCCGCCGCCCTTCTCGCCAGTCACGAGTACGGGCCCCAGGATGAGCACGCGATCGACGACCTCCATGTCGCCATGAAGGCGCTGCAGGTCGCCACGGTCAAGCACCTGCTCGCCATGCGCGCGGTGCTGACGCCGGCGCAGGCAGCGAAGTTCGATAAAACCGTCGCCGCAGCGCTCGACTCGGGCCGGCGGTGACCGACGGTCAGGACGAGGACGAGCGGCAACTCGCGGCGGCCGCCCGGGCCGGGAGGCGCGCAGCGTTCGATGAACTGGTTCGGCGGGAGAAGGGGCCGCTCTATCGATTCGTGCGCCGATACGTCGGTAACGCGGACGATGCCTACGACATCGTTCAGGATGCGTTCGTCTCCGCGTGGCTGGCCCTCGAGCGCTACGACAGCCGGCAGCCGTTCGCATTCTGGTTGCGCGCGATAGCGCTCAACAAGTGCCGCGATCACGGCAGGCGACAGTCGGTGCGCCGCCGGATCCTGATGTTGCTCTCCTTCGCCTCCGGGTCGGCGGGAGAAGCGGAGCTGGATGCGCCGGAGCAGCCGGAAGCCGACGAGGAGAGGCGGCTTCGCCGCCTCGATCAGGCCATCTCCGCCCTGCCAAAGCAGTACAAAGAACCGCTGCTGCTCACCACCGTCAGCGGCCTGACACAGCAGCAGACGGCCGAGCAGCTCGGGACGAGCACCAAGGCGATCGAGATGCGCATCCGGCGCGCGAAGAGGAGTCTCGCCCTGGCGCTTTCGGATGCGGCCGCTGACGAAGGCCGAGGCGAAGAGTAGCGGATACTGCCTTCTCCTTACCCGACAGTAGGGATTGCCGGCTCAGGTCAACCGGGGGCGGAGGAGGCCGCTGAACGGTCGATCCCGCGATGGCGACATGGAATCGTGATCGTGATCCACACAGGGTTTTGCATGGCGTTAGAATTACGGGCCGCGGGCGCGGTCCGGGGTTTTGTATCGACGGAGATGAAGTGATGGCGGATGAACACGATGGCGCTGCACGGCCGATGTCTGTCCGCAAAACAGCAGCGTGGCCGGGTTTGCCGTAACGCTGGCGGCATTGCTCGGGCTTTTTGCCGGTGGCTCCTGGGTCTACACCCACGTGGTGGGAAGGCTCTTCCTTCAAGCACAAAGTGGAGTTGCTCTACTCTTGCCGTTCCCCGCTGCCTCAGCGCGAAGAGATTGATAACCTCATCTCCCCGGCCCAGGCGCTTCTCCTCCAGGAGCCGGGAGTCATAAAGGCCTGATCTCATTTGCTCGGCCGCAGAGGCGGGCTCAAGAATTTCCGTCTTCAGTGCCTGTTTATCTTGACTGCAAGAGCTGCGCCGCCTCTTCATCTTCATCGCGCTCCTCGCGGCTGGACAGTGTTGGGCACAACCCGCCCCCGGGAGCCGCGCAGCTGCCGCCTCCGGAACTCCGAATTCTTCGGTTGGGTCGATACATAGGAATCCCGCAGCCGGGCAATTGCATGGGCCGCCGCCTCGCTGATGTCGAGGGTCTGCACCGGCATTCATTGTCGGGATGCATCCGAATGCCGCGCGGCGAGCGCTCTTCTGCTTGGCCGCCACGGCGCGGTCCATTGATCGCTCGGTGTGCTCCAGCGCTTGAGGGAGGCGGGCGGTGTCCTACGCTCTCATTCCCGGGTACGTTATGGCAACTGGGGTTCCGCGCACCTCCGATGTCTCCAAAATGAGACGGCGGTCTCGGAGATCGCGGAAGTGGTGCGCAAAACTCTCAAAAATAATCGCCGGGGAATCATTGCGTGATCCGATCGAGGACAGCAGCGGAGGAATCAGCTACCCCGAAGCTCATGGCCGGCGTGCGCTATCTTGAGGAACAGTTGAGCGCGAGCGGTGTCAAACTCCTTCCGTCGAGAGAATGCCTGAAGGATCTTGCGCTCGATGCGATCGATGCAACCCGTCGAACTCGGCGGCAGGGCGAGTCCTACATCACGTGTGTCTGCCGGCATCTGGACGCGAGAGTGCGGTTCATCATCCTATGGACGAGTACTGACGAAGCGTTTGATCAGGCGGTCTGGCGCGAGCTGGCCGGGATCGCCCGCAAGCACGCATTGCCGCGCCCATGGAGCTCGCAGTGCAATTCTCCAGCGAGGCGATGAGCTCGTTTTCGCTGCGTCGGAAATAGGAGGGCTCATGGCGCGCAGCGACCGCGTGGTGTCTGGATATGATTTCCTCGACCGGCACGCCGAAGTCATCGAGCGGCTTGTGCCGGGCATACGGGCGGTGGCGTTCTTCGACGCCCGAGGCAGACCCCTGAGAGGTCACGGGCCGGTACCGCTTACGCAAGTTCGCCTGCAGGTTCGCTCCGTCCTCAAGTCCACTGCCATCGGGTCAGGCCGCCGCCCCGTGGGCGCCATGCTGCCGGTCACTGATTCCGAGCGCGCGGTAGCGTTCCTTCTGTACGCAGGAAGCGGAACCCGTGGACCGAATCGAACGGCATATCCCGTCGCGGGGGTGTGTCTGATTGTCTTTCACGTCACCGCTGGCGGAGAGTGTCCGCCCGTCGAGACCCTGCAGGCGCAGCTCGAACCGGCGCTGGCCTGCGTCGGGGATCACCTGGCGCGGTACGCCGCAGAGAACCGAGGATGCGCTGCGGACGAGGGCGTGCGTGATCTCGAGTGGCTGTATGAGGTCACATCGCCCGTTCCCCATCGAGGCGCAGCTCAGCCCCGCTCCGATCACGGTGAGCGACTGGCGAAGCTGGTGGGCGCCACGGTAGCGCATCTGGAATGCGCGCTGTGCGCGCTCGTGGTGCCGGAGAGACACTTGCGAATTATCCACACCGCTGAGGCGGCCTCTGGCGCCGAGGATGCGCTCCGGCGTCTCGCGCCACCGGTACTCAGCTGGATTCAGAACAAGAATCGACCCCTGGTGGTTAATAAGACGACGACCTGGAACAGGGGCGCCGCGGCGAGGGGCGCACCCTTGGCCGTGAGACTCCTTGCGGTGCCCGTGAACGGGCACGGGAGCCTACCGGCGGGCGCGCTGCTGCTGCTGCGCCCGGAGGATGCGCCCGAATTCACCCGAAGACATCTCTCGCTGCTGCAGCACCTGGGCCGGCACGTGGCGTCCCTGCTCGAGACAGACTTCGATGCCCTGACGGGCCTGCACACCCGCTCGAGCGCGCAACTCCATGTGGCATGCTGGGAGCAGGCGACACCTCCACCGCCAGGCGCGCACAGTGTGATCTTCCTCGGCATCGACCGGTTGGGCATCGTCAATGACACCCTGGGGTTCGATGCCGGAGACGCGCTCATCGTTCGCGTGGCGCAGCTTCTCGCGCCGCCGCATCTGCCGCCCGATGCCGTGGCGGCGCGCATCTCGAGCGACAAATTTGCGATCGCGCTGCCCCGTGTGGACGCCGATGCGGCCGCCGACACGGCCCGAGCTCTACAGCAGGCCGCGGCACAGCTGTCGCCCGCTTCGGCGGCGGGCGAGGAGCCGGTGTCCTTGAGTTGCGGTATCGCCTGTTTCACCGGTGCGCAAGAGTTCCCGAGCGCCCTCGCGCTTGCCCAGCTCGCCTGCCGGAGCGCCAAGGATCACGGGCGGGGGGGCGTCGAGATCTATCAGGACGATGATGATTCGATGATCCGGCGTAAATCCGACTCCATCGCTGTCATCCGGCTGCGCGAAGCGCTCCAGAATGACCGCTTCACCCTGGTTGCGCAGCGGATCATGCCGCTGCAGGGACGGGGTGACCCGGAGGGCTTCGAGCTGCTGCTGCGCTCGCCAAACGAAGATCACGCGCCCGCGGATCTGCTCTCCGCAGCGCATCGCAGCCAGCTGGCTCCGGCGCTCGACATGTGGGTCGTCGAGCACGCACTCGCCGGTGCGGCTCCGCACCGCTCGGCACTGCTCGCGGCAAACGTCTCGTTATCGATCAACATCACGGGCCCTTCTCTGACGGATGCGACGTTCCTCGAGCGCATCGAGCGGCTGATTCGCCGCTCGCGAATTGCCCCCGCACTGATCACCTTCGAAATCACTGAGACCATCGCGGTGCTGAATCTCGCCAAGGCCATCAACTTCGTTCGCGAACTGCGGGCCATGGGTTGTCGTTTTGCGCTCGATGACTTCGGTACGGGGACCAATTCCCTGAAGAATCTGACGAACCTGCCGGTCGACCACATCAAGATCGATGGCAGCTTCGTCACCGGCATTCTCAGCAATCCCCAGTCGATTGCCTTGGTGCGCGCGATCGTGAGTCTCACCCGCGATCTCGGTATTGGCACGGTTGCAGAGTACGCCGAGAACGCGCGGATCATCGAACGATTGCGTGAGCTCGGCGTGCAGTACGCACAAGGGTACGGCGTGGAAAAACCGCGTGCATTCAAAGAGGTGCTCAACGAGTTGAGCGCGAGAGAGTCCCAGAAGAACGCGGTCTTGGGCCGCGAGGTCTAGATCGAGCGGTCGCGGCGCGTCTCAAATTTCCCTGTGCGTCAGATCGTCGCGTTTGCCTGCGTACGCGACATCCTATTGTTCGACGCTCCACGGCGGAAAGCGACCCGAGTTTAATTTGTAAGCGAACAGTGCTTTGGGCACAAGACTCGCCCGGCGAGATTCCAACGTCGGCCGGTCGGGGCGACTGCGCCGATGCCCCCGTGCCGCCGGCGTTGGACACCGCGGTGGCGCGAACCCGGCCGTCCCGCGAACGAAGGCGACTGTCCCTGGGGCCCTCCATGTCCATGCACTCGATGTGGCCTACCCCGCACAGCAGGACAGCTGTTTCACGTCCTTTGTGAATGTCTGGGCCGCGAGCTTGAGCCCTTCGACCATCGTCAGGTACGGAAAGAGCTGGCTCGAGAGATCGGTGACGGTCATGCGCTGGTGGATGGCGAGTGCGGCCGCCTGAATCAGCTCTCCAGCTTCTTGCGCGACCGCCTGGACGCCGAGCAGTCGGCCGGTGCCGGCCTCGACGACGATTTTTATGAAGCCGCGGGTATCGAAATTCACGAGGGCGCGCGGCACATTATCGAGCGTGAGGGTGCGGCTGTCGGTTTCGATGCGCTCGTGCTGCGCCGCCTGCTCGCTGTAGCCCACGGTCGCCACCTGCGGGTCGGTGAAAATCACCCTCGGCATCGTCGTGAGGTCCAGCGTCGCGTGGGCGCCCGTCATGTTGATCGCGGCGCGGGTACCGGCGGCTGCGGCGACGTAGACGAATTGTGGCTGGTCAGTGCAGTCGCCAGCGGCATATATCCCCTCAGCGCGGGTCCGCATGCCCAGGTCAATCTGGATCGCCCCATTGGCATTGACAACGACGCCGGCGGCTTCGAGTGCGAGGCTGCGCGTATTGGGCGTGCGGCCCGTTGCGATCAGCAGACGCTCCGCCCGCCGCTCGCCGCTTGGGATCGTCAGCACGAATTCCCCGTCTCGGTGGGTCACCCGACTGGCCTCAGTGTGTTCCAGGACTTCGATGCCCTCGGTGCGAAAGGCCGCCGTGAGCGCCACACCGATGGCCGGCTCTTCGCGGCAAAGCAGTGTGCTGCGTGCCAGGATCGTGACGCGGCTGCCGAGACGCGCAAAGGCTTGTGCGAGTTCCACGGCCACGATAGACGAGCCGATCACGGCCAGGCGCTTCGGAATGGCATCGCTCGCCAATGCTTCGGTCGACGTCCAGTAGGGGGTGCCCTTGAGGCCGGGAATGGGCGGCACGGCCGCGCTGGCTCCCGTGGCGATCAGGCACCGATCGAAGGCCACCGTGCGCTCGCCGCCTGCATTCAGCCGCACCGTGAGGCTGTGGCCGTCCCTGAAGCGGGCTTCGCCGTGCAGCACCGTGATCGCGGGATTGCCGGCGAGCACGTTTTCGTATTTGGCCTGACGCAGCTCCTCGACCCGCGCCTGCTGCTGCTCGAGCAGCCGCTCGCGCAGGATGATGGGCTGTGTGGGCGGCAGGCCGGCGTCGAAGGGGCTCCCGCGGCGCAGATGGGCAATGTGGCCGGCGCGGATCAGGATCTTCGAGGGCACGCAGCCGACGTTGACACAGGTGCCTCCGAGAGTGCCGCGCTCGATCAAGGTGACGTGCGCGCCCTCCTCGGTGGCCTTCAGCGCCGCCGCCATCGCCGCGCCACCACTGCCGAGGATGGCAATGTGCAATCCCCCCGCGCCGTGGCCGGACATGGCTTGCGGCGGCGCAGATTCCCGTACCGCGCCGAGAAATCCGTCCGGGGCTTGCGGGGGCGGCGTGTCGGCCACCTTTGCGCAATAACCGAGCCCGGTCACCGCGTCGATCAGGGCATCGGGCGAGGTGCCAGCGTCGAGGGCGACCCGGGCGCGGCCCTGGGCGTAGGACACTTCGGCCGAGCGCACGCCCGGGACCTGCTCCAGCGCGTGCTTGACGTGGGCGGCACAGGAGTCGCAGGTCATGCCGGTGATGTCGAGCGGTGTCATGAGAGTGGTTCCTCGTCAGATCCCTGAGAGTCTCAACGAGTCACCCGTCCACCGACGGTTGACACGTCGGCGCGGCACAGCGTCGCACCGGTGGCGAGACCAGATCCCATACCGACACAGCGAGCATGAAGGCGAGCCCGACGTAAAGCAGCGGCGCCGTCCCCATGTGGGCGAAGCGCATCAGGAGCGCCGCCGAGAGCACCAGCAGTGGCCCGATGAGCCCGAGTACGAGGCGTCGGATCTGGCGGTGGCTCCGCCAGCCGAGCGCATTCGCGGCGAACGCCAGCAACGCAAAGAGCGGAATGAGCGTGGTGATGAATAGACTCTCCCAGCGTGTGAGGAAACCGAGACCGATAGCCGCGCCGAGACTGGCCAGCGCCGGGAAACAGGCCGCGCAACCCATCGCCGAGATGAAGCTGCCGAGAAATCCCGCCTTATCCGCGATTCGTGTCGCGAGTGCCATGGGCTGTTCTCCTCGTTCCGGTGTTGAGCCGGTTACCGCTCGACCGTCGACGGATAGCCGGCATTCCGGGTCGCCGCCGTCAGCGCGCCGACGGTGGTCTTCGAGTCATCGAATGTGACGACCGCGTCCTTCTTCGCCAGACTCACCTCGATCTTGCGGACGCCGGGGACTTTCGACAGCGCTTCTTTGACCGTGACCGGGCACATTGCGCAGTGCATGCTCGGAATGGCCAGTGTGACGGTTCGGGTGGCGGCCCACACCGGAGCGACGACGCCGACGAGCGCGATTGCGGCAAGCAGCTTTTTCATGACGAACTCCTTACTTCAATGAAACAGGGGGCTTCAATAGAACAGGGGTGCGGCGTACGGGAAGGCGAATGCGATCACAATCAACGTGGCCACGCACCAGAAAATGACCTTGTAGATGCTCCGGACATGCGGCATGGCACAAACCTCACCAGGCGTGCAGGCCCTCGCCGGCCGAAAAATGCGCCACCACGCGAAGAACAAGGCGATCAGCGCGGCGCCGAGGAAGAATGGGCGGTCGGGCTCGAGCCGCGTCAAGTTTCCGATCCAGGCGCCACTCACGCCCAGCAGCACGAGGACGAGCGGTCCGAGACAGCAGGTCGAGGCCAGGATCGCCGCCAGCCCGCCGAGAGCGAGGCTGGCCATTCTGACCGCGGGTTGTTGGGCCGGGGGTTCTCCGCGCATGCCGTACCTCTTGCGATTTCCCGTATTGGGGATACCTTAAGACCGTACTCGACTACGGAGTCAATATGCTCGAGTCCTATACCATCGGAGCCCTGGCAAGACAGGCCGGCGTCAATGTGGAGACGATCCGCTACTATCAACGCCGGGGGCTCATCGGGGAGCCGCGCCGCCCGCCCGGCGGAATCCGCCGCTACGGCGAGCCCCACGCCGAGCGACTGCGATTCATCCGGCAAGCCCAAGCACTCGGCTTCAGCTTGGAGGAGGTGAAGGAACTCCTCGCGCTCGAGGACGGCCAGCATTGCCGAGAAGCCGAACGACTGGGCGCCATCAAATTGGCTGCGGTACGGGAGCGGCTGGGTCAGTTGCGGCGGGTCGAGCGAGCACTCGCCGCGCTCGTCGACCAGTGTCACCGCAATGCAGGGAGAGTGCGCTGCCCGCTGATGGCGGCGCTGGGAGCTGGGCGGGCAGTCAATCCTCACGCGCAGCGCTCGGACGGGGGAGAGTAGTCAGGAGCGCTCAGGCGCCGGCCGGGATCTCGGCGCGGAATGCGCGGATGGAATCAGCGTGCGGCCCTCGATTCCAGCGGTGAATGCCCCGGACGCGGGGACACCGGCCGGCTCTCGGCACTGTGCATCGCGGCGCAGAAGCATGGCGGGCAAGTGCTGCGCACCGGCGGTGCCGAGTTCCAAGAGCGCGTCGCGTGCATGTGTGCGACGATGAATATTCACGTCGTGAATCCGGATCTGGCTGTGATTGTTCGTGATGCACAGCCGCAGCTCTATTGTCACCGCGCGTGGGCGTTGGCCAGCCAGTGCGTGCGCGAAGAGTGCGAGCGCGAACGACAGGGGGTCGCCGGCCGGGAACGGCGGGCGGTCGAGGGACGGTAGGAGGTCGTGACCCAGGAGCCCCGGACCGCGGCACGGCCCTCCGGGCAGCCTGGGCCAGCGGCTCGGCAAGCAGCCCCACCCGCCGATCGTACAGCGCTCCGCCGCGTCATCGGGCGGTCGAAGGGTGGAATCGACGATCGCCGGCCGAACGAGAGACGGGTGGCGGCGGTGGCCGGCCCCGAGAGCAACCTTGCCGGCGCCGGCGCAGCATCGGTGGAGAGACTACCCGGATGCTGGCAGGCCGCCGCCGGCAGAAGTCGTCGAAACGCAGGAGCGTGGAGATCGGCGCGGTGCTCGCTTCGGGCACGCGCGGTGACGGACGCTGAGCGGTCTGCGGATGCAGCGCACCGAACAGCCGCCATGGTGAGGCTCGCGCTGTTGCGGCAGCCCTTCAGGACCCTGAGGCTCCGCTCAAGGCTGTAGCCGGATGACGCGCCACGGTTCCGGTTCGAACGTCTCGCCGGTCGCGGTCAGTCGCCGGGTCCACAGCAGTCGGTCGTGAATGCGCGCCGCGCCCTCCACCCAAAGCTCGACCGATTCGGCCCAAAGACGGTAGCCACCCCAATGGGGTGGTCTGGGGATCACCCCCGCGAACGGCGCGCGCATTGCGTAATCCGGCACCGGCGCTCCCAAGCGTTCAGCCGCCGCCGCGAGCGCCCACTCAAGCGCCTGCCGGGATTCGGCGGGCTCGCTCTGTGCGCTCGCCCATGCGCCGATCCGGCTCTGCCACGGACGCGAGGCGAAATAGGCGTCGCTCTCGGCCGACGGTGCCGTGACCACCGGCCCCTCAATACGCACCTGCCGGTGCAGCGCATCCCAGTGAAAGACCGCGGCTGCGCGACCGTTGGCTGCGAGCTCGCGGCCCTTGCGGGACTGGTAGTTGGCGTAGAAGGTGAGATAGCCGGGTTTGACCGACACGCCTTTGCAGAGCATGACGCGCGCCGACGGACGTCCTTCGGCATCGCACGTGGCCAGGACCATGGCGTTCGGATTGGGTTGCACCCGGTGGTTGCGCGCTTCGGTGAGCCACCGCTCGAGCACGGCGAGTGGCTCGGCCGGCGGAGCGCCGGCGGACAGTTCATTGGGCATGGTCATGGGCGTCATGGTACGGAATTCGGCCTCCCCGCAGGCGTGAGTCAATTTGCCGCGGAGATGTGTATATCTCCGTATTGACCCGGAGAAGTCACCGCAACGAGAATTTCAGACTTTTACAATCCAACGACAACCTGTTGATGCATCTCCCCGCGGATCTCGAAACTCTCGTGATGCAAGCGGGCGACTGCGCCCTCATCGTTGGCGAATCGGGCTCCATTCTGTTCGCCACCGATCCAGCCTGCCGTCTGCTGAAGTATGCGCCGGGTGCGCTCGATGGTCAGACTGTCGAGTCCCTCGTGCCCGAGCGGTATCGCATCGCGCACATCAGTCACCGCCTGCGCTTCACGGACGAACGTCGTATGCGACCGATGGGAACCGGTCTCCCGCTGGTCGCTCTCTGCAAGGACGGTGCTGAGCTCCCGGTGGACATCAGCTTGAATCCGGTTCAGCGTGGGTTGGTGACCCTTACTGTCGTGGGAATCCAGGTGCGAGAATCCGCTCCCTCCCTCAGATGAATCCGATCCACCGTCGGCCGGCGGTCGCCTGGTAGCATCCCCGGATGCTCGAGGTCCAAGTGGCCAGTCACCTGGGCCGCGAGAGCCGGGGCACGCGCGGGCGCGACGAGGCAGAAGCAGCACGACTTATCGCGACCCGCGATCCTTCTTCGCGCGTGTCGCTTTGATCTCCTCGCTCAACCGCCGCAAGTCATCCAGCGTGCGCTTCCTCGGGCGGGACCGAGCGTCCGCCGGCAGTGCGGATTGGTTGTATGGATCGTGCGGCGATGCAGGGTCCGGCCCGTGCGCACCGTCGCAGCTCAAGTCCGACCCGATCTTCCTGAGACGTCCGGTATCGATGTCATGGTCGAATCGCCCGGTCTCGCTCTGCCATTCCCAGGTGGCATTTCCCCGCTCATCGAATGCGACCCGCCCGGAGGGCTTGCGTGTCTTTTTATGGGTGCTCATCTCACAGCGCTTCTCAGGGACAAGATAATGCAACGACTGGATCGGAGGACGGAAAGATGACTATACCAGGCTATCCGAAGTTCTCCATGGCCGCGCGGGCCCATGGCAGATGACAGCATGACGGCGGCGCCAGGGAATCCCTGTTTTCGGACCGAGTCTAATAAGGTGGTTGATTGAACTTGATGAACCGGCGCGCGCGGTAGGAGCTCGACACGTGCCGACGCCCAATGCAGGAAGAGTGCGCTGCCCGCTGATCGCGGCGCTGGGGGCCGGGCGGATGGTCAATTCTCGCGAGCAGAGCTCGCACGGGTGATGGCAATCACGAGCGGCGGGGGATGATCTTCGAGTGGAAAGCACTGACGGAGTGGACCTCAGCAATCAACTCTGCCGCTGCGATTGCGCCACTCGCGGGAGTGGTTAGGCTGGGATGCCGTAGGTAATGCGCCCGAGCAGGTCTTCGACGCGGTCAGCGCCGTCGGGGGTCTGCGCGACCACAATGGGTCTCTCGCCGTGCAGTTCCCGATGCGGGGTCGTGAGAAACCGTGCCGCATCCTCCTCGAACAGCTCCAGAGCTTGAGCGCAAACTTTGGCGAGGTGGGCCGGCATATCCGGCGGCGGGGTGGCCAGCAACGCCGTCAGGCGAGATAGCAGTTCGTTCTCGCGTTCCCGCACTGCAGTCAGTTCCATAAGAATCGCAGCGAGGCGGTTACCAGCTTCGATAGTCATGGCTCAATCCAGACCCGTGTGTGCAGGGGATCAGAGCGCTTCCAACCCCGAGTTAGAAACATCATGTTATGTATTTTTGGCCGATCAGTGCATCCAGGCCGTCAGCCGTGTTCTCCATGCCCGAGTGCGAAATTCTTGCACCCTGGTGCGAGGAGGGGCAAGCTCATTGGTTGGATCACAGTTCGAGACGCAGACGCTTTATCAAAGACGCGCACGCAGGGCGCGACAGGAGGTCAGCAACACACGCACGAACCGAATACTTGAGCTGAACAATCCAGGTTCGGGGAAGAGGCACAGCGGACCCGCACGGTGAGGCGTGCGAGTCCGCCGCGGCGACAGAGACGTTCTTCGGCGCATCTGTTGTCGCACTTAGTATCTGCGCCTTCCTGATCCCGCGTCAAGAATCGGGCAGGTCCCCGAGGGTGAAGTATTGTCCGCCGGAGCGTTGGACGCTCGTCCGCGCTTCGGGCGGGCGGTTGGGGTTGCGCGCGCGGCGCGCCGCCTCGAGGGAGATCGTATGCAACCACCCAGTCACGTCCGTACTCGGCGCACCGCTGGGAAAGAAAGCGCGGTACGCGAGCTCGATGCCGAATCGACTTCGGTCACCGAGGCAGTCCCTTGGCCCGTCTCAGCGCACCCGGAGGACATTCCCTTCTCGCCGGGAACACGCCTGAGGCTCGGCGTCACTCAAGTGCGGCTGGTCCATGCTCTCTCGCTTGATCGGCTGCTGGTCAAGGACCTGGAAACGGGCGAGACGCGCATCGTCGCGCGCGCAACCGTAAGGCCCGTCGATAAAAGCCCCGCCGGGCCGGATCCGCAGCCCATCGAGGGCACGAACGTGAGCGACGAACAACTGGCGCGGCTGACCGCCCGTGAGGCGGTGCTGAAGCCCTACGTCGGTGGAGGTGAGTTGACTCGCAAAGAGGCACGACGCTTGGGCAGTACCTTGGGTGTTTCTGCCCGCACGGTACGCCGGTGGCTGCATCGCTACCGACGCGCCGGGGACATCACGGGACTGATGCCGAGACGCCGGGGTGTTCAGTCTGGCCAGCGCACGCTCGATCCGGCCCTGGACGCCATTATTCGTTTCGCCGTCGAAGCGAAGCTCAAGAGCAGCGGGAACTGCTCGGTTCGGGCAGTGTACGAGGCGATTCGCGGCGACTGTGCGGCTATTGGTAAGGCGGTGCCCGCGCGCGCGACAGTTCTCGGTCGCATCAAGGCGCTCAAAGCGGATCCGCAGTCTCTGCCTCCCGAAGTTGCGCAGGAGGTGCGCAGCCGGCGGCGACTCGTGCGCGGCTCCGCCGCCGCCCCCCACGCACTCTCCCGCGTTGAGATTGATCATACGCTCGTCGACACCCATATCGTCGATGCCCGGGACCGCGGTCCCTTGGGGCGCCCGTGGCTCACGATCGCGATGGATGTCTGCACGCGGGCGATCCTGGGATTTGTGCTCACCTTCGAGGCGCCGAGTCGCTTGAGTGTGGCGCTTTGTCTTCGCCACGCAATCTATCCCAAGGAGGGCTGGCTGAAAGCCATCGGCGCGAGGGGCCCCTGGCCGGTATTCGGTCGTCCGCAGTACATCTACACCGACAACGGGGCGGAATTTCGCTCAGCCTCGTTTCAGATGGGCTGCAAGCGCCAGCACATCGAGAACGGCTATCGGCCCGCTCGCACGCCGCGATTCGGCGGCAGCATCGAACGCCTGATCGGCACGTTCATGCGTCGCATGCGCCTGATCCCCGGCAACACGTTCAACGAGATTCTCGGCAAGCGCAGCCCGTACCCGGCTCAGCAGGCGATACTCACCTTGGAGGACCTCGAGCTCTGGTTCACCAACGAGATCACGGCTTACCATCATGAGCGCCACAGCACCCTCGGTGGGGCCCCACTTGCCGCCTGGGAAGCCGCGTGGCGCACGCCGCATGGCGTGGTAGTACCCCCGCACCCTGCCGACCCGCAGACACTCTTTGCGGATCTGCTGCCGCATGCGCTGCGGGTGGTCAAACCGGTTGGTATCGATTGGCACTGCCTGCGCTATCGCAGCGATGCCCTGGCGCCATACGTCGACCCCGACATCAAGCGCGTTGTTCGCATCGATCCGCGCGACATCTCCTCCATCTGGCTCGACCTGCCGCAGGGCGGGCACCTTCAGGTTCCGTGGGTGAATGCGGCCTGGCCGCGCCTGTCGCTCTGGGAGTGGAACGAGATCCGCGCCCGGGATGGTCGACGCGCAAAGGGCGCGGATCCCGAGTTCGTTCGACGGTGTCTCGCGGACAACGACGCGCTGATCGCGGCACGGGCGGACCGAGGGGAGCTTCGGGCACGCCGGCGCCGGGCCCGTCTCGAGCGCTGGCGTTCAGATGAGACACGACAGAACGCGGCGCCGTCGGCGCCGGCAACTCAACCGCGCACGCGCCTTTCGAACCGGAAGCGGGGCGAGCGCGGCGGGAAAGTTCCGGGTCAAGTGCCCCGGTTGCCGCCGCTGCCGCGCACGCAGCTCGAGGTGACACGCACCTCGGTGGAAAGTCCCGTCCCCTTCGAAGTGTTGGAGTAGTGCGATGGAAGAGGATACCGCCCAGTCCCGACCCGACCCATCGTCCAAGAATGCGCCGCGGTCGGCCGCCGCGCGCGCCCGCAAGGATGCGCGCGGCCGACCGGCCCGGGGCGCAAGAGTCCGTTCGCACTCCCTTGACACGCCGTTGGCCGCGGGGATCGACGCGACGCACCAGGAGACCTGGCCGCACCTCGACCCGGTCATCCACTCCATCGCCGCCGAGGACGATCTCGCGCGTGCGCGCCATATCCTCAAGGACCTGTACGTCAGTCACCCGCCCGCCCAGCAGGTGGAACGGCAGATCGAACAGCTGATCCGGCTGCCGCGACGCATTCGCATGCCGGGGCTGTTTCTCTGCGGCGATTCGGGCATGGGCAAGACGCACCTGTTGCGTCGCATTGAGCGGCGGCACCCCGAACGCGATGACCCGACGACGAAGCGGCACATCCGCCCGGTGCTTTACGCGCAGGTGCCGGCCGCCCCGACGGTGCGCACGCTGCGGCGAACGCTGATCGATGAGGCGAACATTGCGTTTCTGGACCACCCGGCGAAACCGTTGCCCCAATCGGTGCTGCGCCGGGGCCTGGCGGCGGCGGGCACCGAACTCATCGTGCTCGATGAGATCCACAACATCGAGCACATGGACGGCAAACAGCGAACGTGGCTGCGGGACTGGATACGCTGTCTCTCGAACGAAACGCAACGGCCGATCGTGCTCGCGGGCACCGAGGAGTTCGAATCCGCCCTCCTGAGCGACCGGCAGCTCTCGAGCCGCTATCCGATCGTGCGGCTCCCGCGATGGTCCGCGGGCCCTGAGCTCGCGGCCTTCCTGCAGGGCTACGAGCGGGCGTGCCCGCTGCGCCTCGCCTCCCGCCTTTCGGATCCCGCGGTGATGCACGCGCTGCTGCAGGAGACCGAAGGCATCACCGACTCGATCATCCGCTGCCTGCAGGCGGCAGCGCTGGTTGCGATCCGCGAGGGGACCGAGCGCATCGTCCCGGAGTATTTGAGTTGGTGGCGCGATCCGCCGCTGCTCTCGTACTACGAGGCGGCAGAGGCGGAGCCCGAAAACGTGATCCTCGCGCGAGCCTGGCTCCGAGACGAACGGCGGGCGCCGCCGCCGCTGGCGCCGCCCGGGCGCGCGCGCAATCGCGCCACGCTGTGGACGATATGAAAGGGCTGCGACGGACCGTGCTCGCGCGCGCACCGCTGCGGCCCCGGGCGCGGCTCGCCCTCGCGCCCCGGCTGCACGCGAACGAGACGCTCACTTCCTGGCTCGAGCGCTTCGCCGGCGCCTACGGCATGACGGTGCGCGAATTTGTGCTCTGGCTGGGTTACCCGGATTTTCTGGGATACGCTCAGGCGCCCTACGATCTGGATGTGTCTCAGCCGCCGGATCTGGCCGCAGTGCTGGGCGCGCACGCCGGTCTCGATGCGCAACGCATCGCGGCGCATCGCATGGGAAGCTCCGGTGCCCTGCCGCCTGAGCGTCGACGCGTGTTCTGTCCTGAGTGCTGGGCGGAGGAGGGCGCCTACCGGCGCTTCGAGTGGGCACGAGGCTGGTCGCTCGTGTGCCCTCGTCATCGTCGAGTCTTGCGCGAGCGGCCACGACCCAAGGGCCCATTGGTCCGCTGGCATGAGGAGTCGTGGAGCGAGTTCTATCGGGATGCGAGTTTCTGGAGGGATCTGCGCCCCTCGTGGCAGAGCGAAGAGTGGCAGTGGATCTGTGCAAACCTGGGTGTCGACCCGCATGCGGAATTCCTGCACGCCTGGCCGTGGCTCCTCGATCTCTCGGGAGCGCCCAACCGGCGCAGCAGTGCGTCCGAGGTCAAAGAGGACCTCGCGCTCTACGGGATGATCCGGTTCTGGCAGGCCTCGTTGTTGCAGGCACTCGATGCGTCGATTCCGCAGGAGGATCTCATGACCGATACCTCGGGTGGCCACATCTGCGATGTGCGCACGCCCGACGTGCCGCACCGGATCCGCTTGCTGGCCGGCACGGTCGCGCGGCACCTCTGGGTGCGGCTCACCGAAGGGCACTGGCGGTGCGGCCGGCACGAGACTCTCGAGCGAGTGCTGAACGAGCCGGGGCGCTGGAACGACGAGGAGTGGTGGCTCGAGCAGCGCCTGCGGACCTGGCCGGCCGCGTTGCAAGCCTCGGGCCGAGAGCTCTTTCGACGGACGGATCCCTTCGTGCAGCTGCCGCCCTGGGAGCGCTGCCGCCAGTGCGTTCGGGGCGTCGATGGGGCCGTCCGGGAGGTGCTCTCGATCTGCCTGCCCGAAAGTTGGCACTGTCTCGCCCGGGACGCCTCCGTCGAGGATGCGCTCGCCGCGCTCCTGGGGCGCTATTCCTCGGTCGCGGGGGACGACAGGAGATTCGCCGCCCGGCTCGACTGCACGGCGCCGGATTGATAGTACCGCAGGAACGTCATGACGCTGCGGTGTCCGGTGAGCGCCATTGCCTCTTTCAAGGGCACGTTCTGCCGGCCGGCTTCGGTGATGAAACCGGAGCGTAGGGAGTGGGCGCCGAAATCCCCCTCGAGCCCGGCGAGCGCCGTGCGCCGCTTCACGATGCGCCAGACGGCCTGGTCGGCGAGCGGCTCGGCGGCCTTCGAGCCGCGGATGCGCCGAAAGATCGCCCCTGAGGTCACCCCGGAGGCCTCAAGCCAGGCGGCGAGGCCCGCGGCGGCCACCCCGACGACCGGCTTCACGGCATCCTCGTTGTCCGCCGTGCCCGCCTGGTCGGTCTTCGAGTGCGCGAGTCGGTAGAGATACGTCTTGTCGTCCACCTTCGTGAGATTCTCCATCACGGCGCCTGCGACCTCGGAGCGCCGCCGGCCGCCGGAGGCCCAGGCGAAAAGAAGCAGCGCCCGGTCGCGCACGCCGACGAGGCCGTCCGTACAGGTCGCGAGCATCGCGGTGAGCGGATCCTTGGTGAGCGCCGCCTTGGCGGCCGGTCGCACCCCGCGGGTCGCGTGGGCGCGGCGGATGCGTCGCACGAGCTCCCGGACTGCGGGATCGCGGACGGGATTCGCGAGTTCGCGCAGCTGGTGCGCTTTGGAGAGCACCGCAAGGCGATGCAACACCGTGTTGAGCGCCGGGGCGCCGCGGGAGGCCTTGAACCCACCGGCCACCAGGGCCTCATCAATCGCATCCGGCAGATCATGGACGAGTGCGCCCTCCGCAGCACCGGGTGCCCCGGCGCCGCCGGCGCGCTGCACGTGATCGACCAGGAACTGCAGCACCACCGGCACCGGCAGTGGCAAGGCGAGAGCGCGCCGATAGCGCAGCCGAAACCACGCCACCCAGTAGCGGAGCGCGCTCGCATAGCTGCGCACCGTGTTCGCCGATTCCCCTTCCTTCAAGAGCGCTGCGACGGAGGCCTGCGCCTCCGCATGCAGCACCTGCGGATCGAGCCCTGTCACGCAATCGCGCGGCACGAGGGCGGCGCGCGTGCGGGTGCCGGTTGGGTGAGTGTGCCGTTTCCGCATATTTATAGTAGAATATGTGTTATATATCGCTAATGTCAAGGTCGACTCATGGTAAGGATCTCTTATCGTGAGTCATTTTACGACAGGGTAGGGCACCGAGTGACCACCGAATCTCATCCCGAGGAAAAGCCCGCCGCCCGGCACCGCTCCGACGCGCCGTACGAATCCCGGCTCACGCCGGCGTTGGATCCCGCGACCGCAGAGCCGCCGTCGGACGATGCGCAGAGCGCACCGGAGCGGCGCGCCGCCGGACCACCGCGGGCCCGGCGCGTCTCGGCCGCCGAGGTCTTCGCGGCCGCCGACGCGCTGCTCGTCGAGGGCCACCGGCCCACCATCGACCGGGTCCGGGTGTGCCTGGGGCGCGGCTCGCCCAATACCATCAATGAGCATCTCGATGCCTGGTGGCGCCAGCTCGGCGCCCGGATCCGCGACCTCCCCGGACAGGAATTCCCGCAGCTGCCCGAGCGCGTCGCGCACACGTTGCAGCTGCTCTGGAATGAAGCGCTGAAAGGTGCGCACGACGCGCTGCGTGACGCCGTGACCGCCCGCGAGGACGCGCTGGAGCATCGGGAGAAGGCGCTGACGGAACGTGAGCACCAGTTGGAAGAAGAGCGGCAGGCTCTGGCGGCCCGCGGCTCGGCACTCGAGGACAGTCTCGCGCTTGCCCGCGCCCAGCTCGGCGAATCCAATCAGCGCGCGGCAGCTCTCGAGCAGGCGCTACGCGACCGCGAAGAGTCCCTGGGGAGCCTCCAGCGGCGGGTCGAGCAGCTCGAAGCTCAGGCCGCGAGTTTCGCTGACCGACTGGAAGCCGAGCAGAAGGCACGCGTTGTCGAGCGTGCCAAATTCGATGAACGCTATGATGCCGCCGAGCGGCGGTGGTTGACCGAGGTGGACCAGGCGCGAGAGCGCCTCAAGGTGAGTGAAAGGCAAGCGCGGGCCGACGCCGCGGACTGCGCTCGACTCCAAGATGAGCTGCAGCGGGCGAAGCGCGAAGCACTCGAAGCGGTTCACGAGCTCAAAACCGCCCGCGTGGTCAACGCGGAGCTGCGTGAGCGCATCAAGGCTTTCGGGGATCATTCGACGGCGTCCACCGGTCGGCGTCGCAAGTCGCGGCGGCCCCAACGGACGGCGTCTCCACGCAAGCGAGCGAACAAGACCCCGTAGTATTCAGATTCCCAAGGTCCAGCGACGCGGGACAGGGGAGATGCATGCCGACCGCAAAAGAGCTTCTTGCAGGGCGAACACTCAACAATGGCTGGAAGGTGACGCAGAGGGTCGCACACGCGGCGGGTGAAACCGGGGGTCACTTCTCCACCGGCTACCTCGTGGAGTCTCCTTCGGGGACACAACATTTTCTG
>JAJYLP010000136.1 GCA_021787615.1 Pseudomonadota bacterium | reverse complement strand
CGTGCCGAGGTCCAGATAGTCCAGCTCGAGTCACAACATGGGCAACACTCGCATGCCCAGCATGACCCTGGTACGCGGAATGTCCCAGATCGATGCCGCCGGGGCTGATCACGGGGGGATGAAACAACTCGGCCGTCGGTGCGGTGACGTCGGCGTGCCCGTACGCGGCCCCAATGTATAAGTTGACGAGGTTGGCCGCAGCACACCCCTGTGGCACGAGTGCCGTCGCCAGTGCGCCGAGCGCCACGGAGAGTGCGAGACGGGAGATGAAGCGTGCAGGTCGATTCGCCGTCATGATGCGATCCCTTTCTGACTCGATGCCCCACGGTCCCGGCCGGCGCAAGCGCGCAATCCGGCACCCCGATCAGGGCTCGCGGCTGTCGGTGCGCCTGGTGTGCGCCGGGAACCCGATCATACGCCCGCTTTGCGTTGCGGTGAATCCCGAAACCTGCCACCCCGTCGTTTGAGAGCCGCTTGCGCAGTCGCCACGCGAGACGGTGAACGTGACATCGCGCCCGGATCTGCAGCAATTCATCCGATGGCCTCTTTGGGCGACCCATTCAACTGTTGTGTTGGTTCGAAAGCATGCCGCGACTTACCCCGCGCCTCTAGGCTCTTGTCGGCGGGAGGATGGGCTGTAAAGCACGTGGGTCGATTGTAAGACCGGCGGTGCAATGGAGGGCGCTGCAAAACGCCACAAGGCGGCCGCGCGGAGGCACGATGATGGTTGGACTCCCATCTCTTCTCCGGCCGTCACAGTCGGGAATGTGCCGCGAGCGCACAAGACCGTGACGGCGATGCGCTTGGGTATTGGGTTCTCGTGCCGGGATCAAATGCGGCCGCTTTGCTGATATGGCGACCGTCTCGCCGTGTGATCTGTCGATTACCTGTGGCGACGATCGCGATGACGCGTGTGACCCGGCGTATCGCCAAAGCTCAAGGCGGCGTCCGTCGATACGGTGCCGAGGCAATCAGTATGGCTGTAACAGCCATATGGAAAAGGCCAGCGTCTCGCGACTGAAGAACGCACTGAGCGCATACCTGTGCAGGGTGCGCGCCGGGCAGTCGGTGATCATCTACGATACAGATGTGCCGATTGCGCGGATTGAGTGCATCGAGGACAGCGGCGCGGGCAGCAACCGGCTTGCGCTGCTCGATGCTCAGGGCATTACGCGACCCGCGTCAGGCACCTTGTCGGCCAAGCGGCTTCGCCGGTCGCTTTCCAGGCCGCTGCCGCGCTCGGCGCGTCTGCTTGAGGCGTTGCGCGCCGAGCGCGCAGAAGATCGCTGACGGACGCCGCATGCGCTTCTGGGACGCTTCAGCGCTGATTACGTTGCTGGTCGATGAACTTGCCCGAGAGGTGATGTTCAGTCATCTCGAGGAAGATCCTGACGTGCTGGTGTGGCGGGGCACTCCCGTGGAAATGATGTCGGCGTTGGCGGGCCGGGAACGCGAGGACCGCCTCGCTGAGCGGGAGGTCCTGGAGGCTCAATCGGCCATCGGGCAGTTGGCTCGTGTCTGGCACGAGATCCTTCCCACGGATAGGGCGCGCCGTACGGTGCAACGCCTGTTACGCATGCATCCGCTGCGAGCGGCAGACGGCCTGCGGCTCGCTGCCGCGTTGGTGGCCTGTGGGCGTGACGCGTCAACTCTGGAATGGGTCTGTCTCGATGATCGCCTGACTGTTGCCGCCCGACGCGAGGGTTTCCCGGTCATTGCTGGGTAGCGCCTCGTCGCTTGCAAGCCGCTCGCGGAATCGGCCGCGGCGCGACGGGTCCTCAGTTCAGGTCAGTTCGGGCGGCAAATCGGCTCACTGCGCCTGCGTGAGTGCCCGGTAGATCTGCACGTACTGCTCGCTCTGGCGGGCCCAGGAGAAATCCTGCGCCATGCCGTTGCGCATGATCTGCCGCCACAGCTGCGGTTCGGCGTACCAGTCGAGCGCGGTATGCAGCGCCCAGGCGAGGGCGGGGGCATCGAAATCGTTGAACACTACGCCGGTGCCGGCGCCCGTGGCCGGGTCGAAGTGCTTGACCGAGTCGGCGAGCCCCCCGGTGCGCCGCACCACCGGCACCGTGCCGTAGCGCAGGCTGTACATCTGGTTCAGGCCGCACGGCTCGTAGCGCGAGGGCATCACAAACAGGTCCGAGGTCGCCTCGATCCAGTGGGCGAGCGCGTCGTCGTAGCCGCGCTGGAAGACCACCCGTCCGGGGAACTGCTCGGCGAGCTCGGTGAAGAACTGCTCGTAGCGCGCCTCGCCGGTGCCGAGCACCATCATGGCGAGCTCGCGCTGCTCGAGCAGCTGCGGCAGCACGTCGAACATCAGCTCGAAGCCCTTCTGCACCGCGAGGCGGCTGACGATGCCCGCCAGCGGCGTGGATGCGGGCCTCGTGAATCCCATCCGCGCGAGGAAAGCGCGCTTCAGCTCGGCCTTGGCGCCGAGGTGCTGTGCATCGAAGTGACGGGTCAGGTAGCGGTCGCACCGCGGATCCCAGACGGTGTAATCGACGCCGTTCAGGATGCCCGTGAGATCCCGCTCGCGCATGCGCAGCGAGTCCTGCAGGCCCATGCCGTACTCCTCGGTGCAGATCTCGCGGGCGTGGGTCGGACTGACGGTGGTGAGCGCGTCGGCGTAGAGAATGCCGTGGCGCAGCGGGTTGATGTACCCGGCGCGCAGATCGTCCTGGTGCAGCCGATAGACCTGCTCCCCGAGGTCAAGATCACCCACTGCCTCGGCACCGAATACGCCCTGGTAGCCGATGTTGTGAATGGTCAGCACGGTGCGCGAGCGCGCAAACGCCGCCTCGTGCGCGAATTGCGTGCGCAGCAGCAGCGGGCCGAAAGCGGTGTGCCAGTCGTTGCAGTGCACGATGTCCGGCGACCAGCCGAGCCTCGCGCAGGCGAGGAGCGATGCGCGGGTGAAGGCGAGGAAGCGCAGGTGCTCGTCCGGGTCGGCCGTGTAGAGGCTCGCGCGTCCGTAGAGCGCCGGGCACTCGATCAGGTAGGCGGTGGCGCCCGAGGCGCTGAGGCGCACCTCGCTCACCGAAAACACGTACCGATGCGCTCCGACCTGCAGCGGGATGTCCTGCAGGCCCTCAAGCGGCCGGGGCGCGAAGCGCTCACGGTCAATCGTGGCGTACCCGGGCGTGAGCAGGCGGGCATCATGCCCGGCGGCATGCAGGCACTCGGCGAGCGCCCCGGCGACGTCCGCCAGCCCGCCGGTCTTGGACAGCGGGGTCGCCTCCGAGGCGAGCAGCGCGATGGCCAGGCTCATCGCGCGGTGCTCCGGTTTATCATGCGGACAATGCGCCATTTCCTCATCGGTCTGGTCCTTACACTGCTGCTCGCGGTCGCGATCGGAATCGGCATCGCCGTGGCCCGCTGGCCCTGGCTGTAGGGTCGAGTGTACCGGAAGGCCGCGCCCCTCCCCGCGGGGGCAGCGCCCGGCGGGCGCGCTCGCCGCGCGGTGCACTGTCAAGCTGCCGGATAGAGCTCAACTATTTGAAAATACAGGATTTTTATCCCTGGAATCCAGCCGCGCGGGCGCCCGCTGGTAGACTAGAGTGGTTCATCGGCGCATTTTTTGGGCGCGCCTCTGCGGGACCGGCGTGCGGTTCGCGGCCGGCCGCCCGGACCCATCCGCATTCCATGTCGGCCTCCCCGTACAAACAGCTCGAGCAGGAGTTCAAGCGTCTTCACGCATTGCGCGGGGCGCTGTCGCTGCTGCGCTGGGACGCCGCGGTCATGATGCCCCGGGGCAGCGCCGACATCCGCGGCGAGCAGCTCGCTGCGCTCGAGACCGAGCATCACGCGCTGCTCACCGCGCCGCGCATCAGCCGGCTGCTCGATCGGGCGCAGGCCAACGAGCAGGGGCTCGAGGATTGGCAGATCGCCAATCTGCGCGAGATGCGCCGCGAGCGCGATCACGCGATCGCCACCCCGGTGTCGCTGATCTCCCGCCTCACCAAGGCGGTCTCGCGCGCCGAGGTGTGCTGGCTCGACGCCCGCGCTCAGGGGCGATTCGACCTGTTCGCGCCGCATCTGGAGGAGGTCGTGCACCTGGTGCGCGACAAGGCGGCGCTCCTCGGCCAGGCCCTCAATCTCACCCCGTATGACGCGCTGGTCGATGAGTTCAGCCCCGGCATCACCACGGCCGACATCGATGCGATGTTCAAGGCGCTCTCGCGCCGCCTGCCCTCGCTGATCCGCGAGGCCATCGCGGCCCAGGAGAACCGTCCGCCGCAGCCGCTCTCGGGGAAGTTCCCGCTCGCCAAGCAGCGCGCGCTCATCGTCGAGATCATGAAGCAGATCGGCTTTCCGTTCGATCGCGGCCGGCTCGATGAGAGCGAGCATCCCTTCACCGAGGGTGTGCCCGGCGACATTCGCGTCACCACGCGACTCGATGCCGCTGATCCGTTCACCGGGCTGCTCGGGGCGCTGCACGAGACCGGGCATGCGATGTACGACCTCGGGCTGCCGCAGGACTGGCGTGACCAGCCGGTGGGCCGCGACCGCGGCATGGCGCTCGAGGAGAGCCAGTCGCTGCTGATGGAGATGATCGTCTGCCGCAGCCGCCCATTCGTGCGCTACGTGCAGCCGCTGCTCGCGAGGCATTTCGGCGTGAATGGACCGGAGTGGGACGTGGAGAACATCTACGCGCACCTGACGCGGGTTCGCCGCAGCCTGGTCCGCGTGGACGCGGATGAGCTGACCTATCCGTTGCACATCCTGCTGCGCTACGAGCTGGAGAAGCAGCTGCTGTCCGGCGAGCTGGCCGTGCGCGAGTTGCCCGAGGCCTGGAACGCGGGCATGCAGCAGCGCCTCGGCATCCGCCCGGCAAACGACACGGAGGGTTGTATGCAGGACGTCCACTGGGCGGTCGGTTCGTTCGGTTACTTTCCCTCGTACGCCTTGGGCGCGGTGATCGCCGCGCAGCTGTACGAGAGCTTGCGCAACGACGTGCCGGCGCTCGATGAGCAGCTCGCGCACGGGGAATTCTCGGGACTGCTCGGCTGGCTGCGCGCCAACGTGCATGGCCTCGGCGCGAAGGTGCCGGTGCAGGACCTGCTGCGCGGCGCCACGCGCAAGCCGCTTGCGGCGGCCGCCTACATCCGCTACGTGGAATCGAAGTATCTGGAGCCGGCTGCGAGCGAGGCGGCGTAGATGAGCGCCCCGGTCACGATGTCGCGGACGCTGACGCGCCTGCAGGCGAGGCTGCGCGCTCAGGTGGGCAAGGCCATCGCGGATTTCGCCATGATCGGCGCCGGCGATCGGGTGATGGTGTGTCTCTCGGGCGGCAAGGACTCCTACACCCTGCTCGACATCCTGCTCTCGCTCAAGCGCAGCGCCCCGGTCGAGTTCGAACTCATCGCCGTCAACCTGGATCAGAAGCAGCCCGGCTTTCCGGCGCACGTGCTGCCGGAGTATCTGGCCGCCCTCGGCGTGCCGTTTCACATCATCGAGCAGGATACCTACAGCGTCGTCAAGCGCGTCGTGCCCGAGGGACGCACGATGTGCGGGCTGTGCTCGCGCCTGCGGCGCGGGGCGCTGTATCGCTTCGCCGCCGAGCACGGGGTGACCAAGATCGCCCTCGGCCACCACCGCGATGACATTGTCGAGACACTGTTCCTCAACCTCTTTTTCGGCGGACGCCTCAAGGCCATGGCGCCGAAGCTGCTCTCCGATGACGGCCGTCAGGTGGTGATCCGCCCGCTTGCCTATGTCGCCGAGCGGGACATCGAGCGATACGCGCGCGGCCGGGGCTTTCCGATCATTCCCTGCAGGCTGTGCGGCTCGCAGGACAATCTGCAGCGCGTGGCGGTCAAGCGCATGCTCACCGACTGGGAGCGGGCGAGCCCCGGACGCACCGAGAGCATCTTCTCGGCGCTGCGCCACGTGGAGCTCGGCTCGCTCGCCGACACGCGGGTGTTTGATTTTGCCGGCCTCGAGTCGCGGCGCATCCGCGCGATGACGGCGGATGAGGAGCTCGGCCTCGATGAGGCCTGCGAGGTGGCCTGAGGGGCCGCTTCACCCGAATGGCCGCCGCACCCGCGCCCCCGCTCGTCAATGCCTACTGGGTCTACCCCGGGCGGCTGCTCGCCGGCGAGCACCCTGCGGGGATGACCGTGGAAGCGACCCGCACGCGCCTCGCGCGGCTGCGGGCCGCCGGCATCGAGGCGATCGTCGATCTGACCGAGCCGGCGGAGATCGATGACTACGATGACGCGCTGCCTCTGGCGATCGAATATCACCGCAAGCCCATCCCCGATCACGGCCTGCCCGAGCGGCGCGAGCACATGTTCGAAATCCTCGACTGCCTGCACGGGGCGCTCGGCGCGGGCAAGCCCTGTTACGTGCACTGCCGCGCCGGCATCGGCCGCAGCGCCACGGTGATCGGCTGTCTGCTGGTCGAGCGCGGACTCAGCGGCGAGGCGGCACTC
>JAJYLP010000135.1 GCA_021787615.1 Pseudomonadota bacterium | reverse complement strand
CGCACGCTCATCAAGTCTCCGTGGAATTATCCCATCGTGCTCACGTTGGGGCCGCTGATCCCGGCGCTGGCGTGCGGCAATACCGCGATCATCAAGACATCCGAGCTTGCACCGCACAGCTCAGGGGTGCTCGCGAGCATCGTTCGCGATGCCTTCGACCAGAGCGAGGTGGCGCTCTTCGAAGGCGACGCCTCGGTGGGCGGCGCTCTGCTCGAGCTCCCGTTCGATCACATTTTCTTCACCGGCTCACCGGCCGTCGGGCAGATCGTGATGGCCGCCGCCGCGAAGCACCTGGCGAGCATCACGCTCGAGCTCGGCGGCAAGTCCCCGGCGATCATCGATGCCAGCGCCGATGTGAGGCGCGCCGTCGACACCATCGCTTGGGCGAAGTGCCTCAACGCCGGACAGACCTGCATCGCCCCGGATCACCTCTACGTGCACGAGGAGGTCTACGAGCAGGTGGTGGATCGGTTCAGGCGGCGCCTCTCGAGCTGGTACGGTGCGGATCCAGCCGAGGCGCCGGACCTGGCGCGCATCGTCAACGACCGTCACACGCGGCGCCTGGCCGATCTGCTCGCGGATGCGCGCGAGCGCGGTGCGACGCTGTTGCACGGTGGACAGATCGACCTCGAGCGGCGCTTCGTCGCACCGACACTGCTCGGTGGCATCCCCGAGGCGGCGCACATCATGCAGGAGGAGATCTTCGGGCCGCTGCTGCCGATCATCGTCTACCGGCGCGAGGAGGAGGTGATCGAACGCATCAATGCGGCGCCGAAGCCGCTCGCGCTGTACGTCTGGACTCGCAAGCGCGAGGTGGCGCGCCGCCTGCTCCGGCGCACCAGCGCCGGCGGCACCTGCATCAATCAGGTCGCCCTGCAATTTCTGCACCACAACCTGCCCTTCGGCGGCGTCAACCATTCGGGCATCGGCAGCTATCACGGCGAATGGGGCATCCGTGCGTTCTCGCACGAGCGGGCGGTACTCGATGCGAAGGTGCAGCTCTCGGGTGCGTTTTTCCCGCCTTACGGCGCTCGTGTGAAGCGCATGCTCGAGCTGCTCACGAAGTGGTCTACGTAGCGCCGCCGGCTGCGCGGCGCGTACGCGCCGCTGCTCACGGCGAGGTTTTGCCGGGATCTCCCGTCACGCTCGCGGCCGTCTGCCCGAACAGAATCCGCCGTGACTGCTCGGTGACCACCGGCTGAGTCGCGAATTCAGGTGCGCGCGCGTAGGCGCGCACCGTCGCCGGCCGCGCCGCGATGTGCGTGAACCAGCGCTTCAGGTGCGGGAAATCATCGAGGCTCTGCCGTTGGCGCTCGTGTGGCACGATCCACGGGTAACTGGCGATATCCGCCACCGTGTAGCGCTCGCCGGCGACATAGGGCCGGTCGGCGAGCCGCTGATTGAGCACCCCGTACAGCCGGTTGGTTTCCTTGACGTAGCGCTCGATCGCGTACGGGATCTTCTCCGGCGCGTACTGCGTGAAGTGATGGTTCTGGCCGGCCATCGGGCCGAGCCCGGCGACCTGCCAGAACAGCCACTGCAGAGTCTCGGTCCGCCCGCGCAGATCCGCGGGAATGAGCTTGCCGCTCTTGATGCCCAGATACCACAGGACCGCGCCGGACTCGAACACCGACAGCGGCGCCCCGCCGTCGGCCGGCGCGTGATCGACGATCGCCGGCATGCGGTTGTTCGGCGAGATGGCGAGAAACTCCGGCCGGAACTGCTCGCCCGCGCCGATGTTCACCGGCACGATGCGGTAGGGCAGCCCGGTCTCCTCCAGGAACATCGTGATCTTGTGGCCGTTCGGCGTCGGCCAGTAGTACAGCTCGATCATGCTACCTCCGTCGATGGGCCGCAGCGGCGCGCGAGGCGGCTCGCGCGCTCACCCTAGCACAGAAGCCGCACGGACCGGCCGGAGCGCGCCGTGCGCTTCACTTGCGCGCACTTCCTGCGTACGATCGGTCCGCGGCGCGCCGCGCCTGGAGGAACCAACACCGTGAGCACCGACTTGCCGATCATCTGCCTCGTCCGGCACGGCGAGACCGCCTGGAGTCTCACCGGACAGCACACCGGCCTCAGCGACGTGCCGCTCACCGAGCGCGGCGAGCAGGCCGCGCGCGCCTTGGCGCAGCGGCTGGCCGGGCCGGCGTTTTCTCTGGTGTTGACGAGTCCCCTGCAGCGCGCCGCGCGCACTTGCGAGCTCGCGGGGTTCGAGGCCGCGGCGCGCGTGGACGCGGACCTGTGCGAGTGGAACTATGGAGCCTACGAGGGGCGCCGAACGGCGCAGATCCGTGCCGAGCGGCCGGACTGGGACTTGTTTCGCGATGGTTGTCCGGGCGGAGAGTCGGCCGCCGAAGTCGGCGCACGCGCCGACCGCATCATTGCGCGGGCGCGTGCGGCCGGCGGCAACGCGCTGCTGTTCTCGAGCGGGCACCTGCTGCGGGTGTTGACCGCGCGCTGGCTGGCTTTGCCGCCGGAGGCGGGTCGGCTGTTGCTGCTCGGTACCGCCAGCGTGAGCGTGCTCGGCTATGAGCACAACGCGGGCGAGCCGGTCGTGCGGCTCTGGAACGACACGCGCCATCTGAGCGCATGATCTCAGCGCCGCGAGCTGACGCGCGTGGCCGGGATATGCTAATCTAAAAGCCTACGGAGTAGCGCCGGATGGCGTCGCTCGACGCCGCGACAGCGGCTTGGCGACCCCTGCGCCGTCCCCCGCGGCGAGCGTCCCGGTCGTACGAATCGATTCCCTGCGCCAGTACGCTTCGCCCGCAGCGGCGCTCGATCCGGTTTGCGATGGAGGTTGGATCATGAAAGCGACTCAGCTCCTGCACGAGTTCGGACAGAGCATCTGGCTCGACAATATCACCCGTGACCTGCTCGACAGCGGAACGCTGCGGCACTACATCGCCGATCTCGCGGTCACCGGCCTGACCTCGAATCCCACGATCTTCGATCACGCGCTGAAGAAGAGCGCCGCCTACGACGCCTCCCTGCGCGCGCGCCTCAAGCAGGGCCGCTCCGGCGAGGCGCTGTTCTTCGAGCTGGCGCTCGAGGACATCACGCGCGCAGCGGATGAGTTCCGCGCCACGTTCGACCGCACCAACGGCGTCGATGGCTGGGTCTCGCTCGAGGTCTCGCCGCAGCTCGCCTACGACACCGCCCGCACCATCGCGGCGGCGAAGGATCTGCACGCCCGGGCGGACCGGCCGAATCTGTTCATCAAGATTCCCGGCACGAAGGAAGGGCTGCCGGCGATCGAGGAGGCGATCTTCGCCGGCATTGCGGTGAACGTGACTCTGCTGTTCTCGCGCGAGCAATACCTCGCGGCGGCCGAGGCGTATCTACGCGGCATCGAGCGGCGTATCGCCGCCGGGCTCAATCCCGAGGTCGGATCGGTGGCCTCGGTGTTCATCAGCCGCTGGGACGTGGCCGTCGCGGCCAAGGTGCCCGCTGAGCTCACCAACCGTCTCGGCATCGCCATCGCCGGACGTACCTACCGCGCCTCGCAGCAGCTGTTCCTCTCGCCGCGCTGGCAGCGCATCTACAACGCGGGCGCGCGACCGCAGCGGCTGCTGTGGGCCAGCACCGGGACGAAGGATCCGAACGCCGACGAGCTGTTGTACGTCAAGGCGCTGGCCGCGCCGTACACCGTCAACACCATGCCCGAAGCGACGCTGAAGGCTCTGGCCGGGCGTACCGAGATCGGCTCGGGAATGCCCGCCGACGGCGCTGAGTGCGAGGCGGTGCTCGCGCGCTTCGCCAAGGCAGGGGTCGATGTCGCGGCGCTCGCCGAGCAGCTGCAGGACGAGGGCGCCAGGGCGTTCGTCAAGTCCTGGCAGGAGCTGCTCGGGGTGATTGCCGCCAAGAGCTCGGCGCTCGGCGCGGCGGCCTGACACATGGACGTGCTCGTTCTCGATGTCGGCGGGACCCACGTGAAGATTCTCGCCACGGGCCAGACGGACAAGCGCGAGTTCGCCTCCGGACCGAAGATGACCGCGCGCCAGATGGTCACGCAGGTCAAGCGTCTGGCGCGTGGCTGGCGCTACGATGCCGTCTCGATCGGCTACCCGGGGCCCGTGCTGCACGATCGGGTGCTCGCCGAGCCGCACAATCTCGGCCCGGGCTGGGTCGGATTCGACTTCAAGCGCGCCTTCGGTCGCCCGGTGCGCGTCATCAATGATGCGGCCATGCAGGCGCTCGGCAGCTACCGGGGCGGCAGGATGCTCTTCCTCGGCCTCGGCACGGGGCTCGGGACTGCGCTCATCGCGGACGGTATCGTCGAGCCGATGGAGATCGGTCATCTGCCGTACCTGAAGCATACGTACGAGGATTACGTCAGTGAGCAGGCGCTCGAGCGCATGGGCAAGAAGAAGTGGCGTAAGCACGTCGCGGACGTCATCGAGCGCCTGAGCGCGGCGCTCGAACCGGACGAGATCGTCATCGGTGGCGGCAACGTCAGACATCTGAAGGAGCTGCCGCCGCACTGCCGGGCCGGCGACAACGCCAATGCCTTCGCGGGCGGCTTCAAGCTCTGGGAGACGGCGGGCGGCAGCCGCAGTGCGCCCCGGGCGAGTGCGCGCAAGGGCAAGGGAGGCCGTGCATGAGTGCCTCAAGCCCGTCGCTGACCGAACGGCCTGCGTGGCGGGCGCTCGGCGCGCATCACCCGGAGCTCGTCAAGGCGCATCTGCGCCAGCTGTTCGCCGATGACGCCGGGCGCGGCGAGCGGCTCACCGCAGAGGGAGCGGGCATCTTCCTCGATTACTCCAAGAACCGGGTGACCGACGAGACGCTGCGTCTGCTGGTGCGGCTCGCCGAGGAGTGCGGCCTGCGCGAGCGCATCGAGGCGATGTTCAGCGGCCGCAAGATCAACGTGACGGAAGACAGGGCTGTGCTGCACGTGGCGCTGCGCGCGCCACGCGGCGCGAGCATCCTCGTCGACGGCACGAACGTCGTCCCCGAGGTGCATGCGGTGCTCGAGAAGATGACCGCATTCACCGACCGTGTACGCCGCGGCGAATGGCGCGGCCACAGCGGCAAGCGCATCAAGAACGTGATCAACATCGGCATCGGCGGCTCGGACTTGGGGCCGGTGATGGCGTACGAGGCGTTGCGCCACTACAGCGAGCGCTCGATGTGCTTCCGGTTCGTCTCCAACATCGACGGCGCGGACTTCCTCGAGGCAACGCGCGATCTCGACCCGGCCGAGACGCTGTTCATTGTCTCATCGAAGACCTTCACGACGCTCGAGACCATGACCAACGCGCATACGGCGCGCGATTGGCTGACGCAGGGCCTCGGCGGCGATACGAAGGCGGTGGCGAGGCATTTCGTCGCGGTGTCGACCAACGCGGAAAAGGTCGCGGCGTTCGGCATCGATACGGCCAACATGTTCGGCTTCTGGGACTGGGTCGGCGGACGCTACTCGATGGACTCGGCGATCGGGCTGTCGACCATGCTCGCCGTCGGCGCGGAGAACTTTCGCGCCATGCTGGCGGGCTTTCAGCAGATGGACGAGCACTTCCGCACGACGCCGTTTGAGCGCAACCTGCCGGCGCTGCTCGGGCTGCTCGGGGTGTGGTACACGGATTTCTTCGGCGCACAGACCATCGCCGTGCTGCCGTACGAGCAGTATCTGAAGCGCTTTCCGGCCTATCTGCAGCAGCTGACGATGGAGAGCAACGGCAAGCACGTCACGCTCGAGGGCGCCCCGGTCGGCGTCGACACCGGACCGATCTACTGGGGCGAGCCGGGAACCAACGGGCAGCACTCCTTCTATCAGCTGATCCATCAGGGCACGCGGCTCATCCCCTGTGATTTCATCGCCTTCGCGCATGCGCTGAGTCCGCTCGGGCACCATCACGACATGCTGCTCGCGAACGTGTTCGCCCAGGGCGAGGCGCTCGCATTCGGCAAGACCCCCGAACAGGTGCGCGCCGCGGGCATACCCGAGTGGCTGGTGCCGCACCGGGTATTCGAGGGCAACCGCCCCTCGAACACCATTCTCGCCGAGCGCCTCACCCCCGAGACGCTCGGCAGGCTGGTCGCCCTGTACGAGCACGCCGTGTTCACGCAGGGGGTCATCTGGAATATCAACTCGTTCGACCAGTGGGGTGTCGAGCTCGGCAAAGCCCTGGCGCAGGCGATCATTCCGGAGCTGCAAGCCCAGGGCACCCCGACTCTGCGGCACGACAGCTCGACGAACGGCCTGATCCGCCGCTACCGCAAGATGAAAGGCGCGCCGTGAGCGTGCGCGCCGGCGTACCGCTGCGCAGGCGGCGACGCCGGTAATCCGTCGTCAACAGACAAAGGAGCGATTCATGCAACTTGGAATGATCGGCCTCGGACGCATGGGCGCAAACATGGTGCGGCGGCTGCTGCAGGGCGGCCACGACTGCGTTGTGTTCGATCGGTCGGCGGCGGCCGTCGCCGAGCTCGCGAAGGAGAAGGCCACGGGCGCCGCATCGCTCGCCGAGTTCGTGAAGAAGCTCCAGGCCCCGCGCGCTGTGTGGCTGATGGTGCCGGCCGCGGCGGTCGATGACACGCTCGCGGATCTGGTGCCGCTGCTCGGCAAGGGCGATATCGTCATCGACGGCGGCAATTCTTACTAT
>JAJYLP010000041.1 GCA_021787615.1 Pseudomonadota bacterium | reverse complement strand
CGCCGAAGTGGCTGCCCGGTTGCAGCGCTACAGGGACGCGCTGTCGCTGCTCGAGCAATGCCTGGCGCTCACGCCGGGATTCGATGCGGCCCGGCACAACTACGCGACCGTACTCAATCGGCAGGGCAGGAGCGCGGAAGCGCACGCTCAATGCGCGCAGCTGCTGGCAACGGCGCCGCAGGATCCGGGCTACCGGAGCTTGCATGCGGCCATTTCAGCCAACCTCGGCAATTATGCCGATGCGATCGCAGCATACGAATCGGTGCTTGCGCAGTTCCCCGATCAGCCGAAGCTGTGGATGAGCTACGGGCACGCGCTGCGAACCACTGGCAGGGTGTCGGAGAGCATCGACGCCTATCGGCGCGCATTGTCGATGGAGCCGACTCTCGGGGAAGCATGGTGGAGTCTCGCGAACCTCAAGACCTTCCGCTTCCGCGACGCCGAAGTGACGGCGATGCGCGAGGCGCTCGCAGGCAGCCTCGCCGATGAGGATCGGCTGCATTTCGAGTTCGCGCTCGGCAAGGCGCTCGAGGACGCCTCGAATTACGAGGACTCGTTTGCTCACTACGCGGCGGGCAACGCGCTGCGTCGCAAGCTGCACGGCTACGACCCGGAGGAAAACAGCCGCTTCGTACGCCGCTCAAAGCAACTGTTCACCTGGGAATTCTTCGCCGAGCGCGCCGGCGCCGGCGCCGAGGCTCCTGACCCGATATTCATCGTCGGCCTGCCGCGCGCCGGCTCGACGCTGATCGAGCAGATCCTCGCGAGCCACCCCCTCGTCGAGGGGACGATGGAGCTGCCGGAGCTGCCGAAGATCGCCCGCGAACTCGCGGGTCCGAAGCGCGAGGAGGAATCAGGCGCATTCCTTGAGCGGGTCGCTGCGCTGACGCCCGCGGAGATTCGCTCGCTCGGCGAGCGCTACATCGCTGAAACGCGCGCCATGCGCAAGACCGACGCACCGTTCTTCATCGACAAGATGCCGAACAACTGCTTTTACGTTGGTCTGATCCAGCTGATTCTGCCGAATGCCGTGATCATAGACGCGCGACGGCATCCCCTGGGATGCTGCTTCTCCTGTTTCAAGCAGAATTTTGCCCGTGGTCAATGGTTTAGCTACGGCCTTGAGGATCTGGGACGCTACTACCGCGACTACGTCGAGCTCATGGCGCATTTTGACGAGGTGCTGCCGGGCAGGGTGGCGCGTGTCTTTTATGAGACGCTGATCGCGGACACTGAGAGGCAGATCCGCCGGATCCTCGGGCACTGCCGGTTGCCGTTTCATGCGGACTGCCTGCGCTTCTACGAGAACGAGCGGGCGGTGCGCACCGCGAGCTCGGAGCAGGTGCGCCAGCCGATTTTCCGCGCCGCACTCGATCATTGGCGCCACTACGAGCCGTGGCTGGCACCGCTCAAGAGCGCCTTGGGAGATGTTCTGACCGGTTATCCGCGGATTCCGGCCTTTCATGACGGCAGTTCCGATGAACGGGCAGAGCCGGACGGGATAGCCTTGTCTTAGTCATGTCATAATCCACACAACAGGGGGGCGACCATGACGCGTAGTCGACGTAGAAAGCTATTGCGTGAGCAAGAGGCGGTCCGGGCGAAGCCGCTGCGCGTGTTCGTGCGGGCGAGCCTGCCGATCGCATCGGCGCTCGTGATCGCGATGCCTGCGGCCCGGGCGCAGCAGGCCCCGAGCGCGGCCCACCTGCAGACGATTGTGGTCACGGCGCAGAAGATCCGGCAGAACCTGCAGAACGTGCCGCTCAGCATGGAAGTGTTCAACAACCGCACGCTGCGCCAGCTCAATATCGTCAACCTCGACGATTACGTCGAGATGGCACCGGCCATCTCCTACGTGCGCAGCCAGGGTGAGGGCGGCAATGGAGAGCCGGGCACCTCGCTGGTCTACATCCGCGGCGTGGTGAGCGGCGGCGACGGCAACCATTCGGGATCGGAGCCGAGTGTTGGCGTGTATCTCGATGAGCAGCCGGTCACGACCATCACCGGGGTGGTGCCGCTGCACCTGTATGACATTAACCGCATCGAGGTGCTGGAAGGCCCGCAGGGCACGCTGTTCGGCTCGAGTGCCGAGGCTGGTGCCATCCGTATCATCACTAACCAGCCGGATCCGGGCAGGTTCTCAGCCGGCTACGACCTGCAGGAGAACATCATCGAGAACGGCGGACCGGGCCATGTGTTCCAGGGCTATATGAATATCCCGCTGTGGAAGAAGGCCGCTATCCGCCTCGTCGCCTGGGATGTTCACGACGGCGGCTTCATCAGCAACGTCGCCGGCACCGATGCGAATGGCTGCATCTTCAATGGCATACGCTCGTTCCCGAGCTGGGCGATCCAGACGAACCCCGGCTACTACAGCACAAGCAGCTACACGGCCGGCAGCGGACAGTGCGCCCCGGTGTCCTCGGTCGGCAAGGGTGCGATCACCGCGGGGCCGTGGTTGAAGAATAACTACAATACTTCGGATACCTACGGCGGCCGGGTCGAGGCGCTTTTCGGCTTCGATGACCCCTGGGGCGACCCGTGGACGGTTACGCCGACATTCCAGGGCCAGTCGGTCTCGACGCAGGGTTACTTCGGCTACGATCCAGCGGTCGGGTACCTGAAGCTGGTGCATTTCGGGCCGGAGAGCTCCCATGATACCTGGACGCAGACTGCGCTCACCATCCGGGGCGACGTTCACGACTTCGATATCGTCTATGCCGGCAGCTATATGAAGCGCAATCAGCACTCGATCGCCGATTACAGCGATTACTCGGAGTTCTACGACAAGATGAACGGCTCCGGCGCGTACTACATTGGCAACTCGGGAACGCCAATCATGCCGCAGCAGTTCGTAATCGGCGCAGGGGATTTCGAGATGTGGAGCCAGGAGTTGCGTGTGACGACGCCGCTCGATGAGCCGGTCCACGCGACGGTCGGCGTGTACCTGGGACGTCAGATGCACAACATCTGGCAGCTCTACACGATGCCGGGTTTCGGCTGGACGAGCGTCTACGGAGGGGGAACCGCCGCGGGCAACGCTGACGGATTGGGCTATCTCGGCGGCTCGACCACCAATATGTCCGTGCCGGGTTTTCCGAACGCCATCTGGCTCACCGACGAGCAGCGCGTCGACCGCAACCGTGCGGTATATGGACAGGCCACGTGGGACATCACGAAGCAATGGCACCTGACCGGCGGTCTGCGCTTCTACCATTACGACAACTCGCTGCTCGGGTTCTACGGGTTCAACGCAAACTTCTTCGGCGGCGAGGGAACGGCGACCTGCTTCGAGCCATCGATCGTGAAGTACTCCCCGTGTACGGACCTCGATGCGTCAACGACGGGCAGCGGATCGGTGCCGAGAGTCAACCTCACCTACCAGATGACGCCAAATAAGATGGTGTACCTCACCTATTCGAAGGGCTTCCGCCCGGGTGGCGTCAACCGCATCGCTGAGGCCGTGACTCCCGGCCAGAAGCCGAATCCCGAGCCCTATAAGGCGGACTACCTGACGAACTATGAGCTGGGCTGGAAGACCCAGTGGTTCGACAACACTGTGCGATGGAACGGTGCGCTGTTCTGGGAGGATTGGAATAACTTCCAGTTCTCCTTCCTCGGACCGAACAGCGTCACGATCATCGCCAACGGCGGGGATGCGCGCATCAAGGGCGTGGAGAGCAGCGTGCAATGGGTGCCCACTCACAACCTGATGCTAAGCACTGATTTCACGCTCATGGATCCGGTGCTGACAAAGAACTATTACGGCTGCATCGTGGGGGTCAGTTGTCCGACTCCACTGCCGCCAGTGCAGACGCCAGCGGGTACCAATCTGCCAGTCGCGCCGAAGTTCAAAGGCAATATCGTGGCGCGGTACTACCTGCCGCTCATCCACAACTGGAAGCCTTACGTCCAGCTGACCGGCATGTATCAGAACCAAACTGCCTCGGTGCTGTTGACGTCTCAAGACAAAGTGATAGGCGACATGCCCGCTTATGCGCTGTTCAACCTGAAGATCGGCGCGAACGCAGTCAATGGCATGCATGTGGATTTGTACATCTCAAATCTCATGAATCGCCACGTGCAGCTGTCACGCTTCACAGAGAGCAATCCGAGTCTCGACAGCCAGGTGTATATCGTTCCGGCGCAACCGCGTACCTTCGGCGTTGAGTTTGGACAGGATTTCTGAATGCGGATTCGTTGCGCCCCCATGCGCTTCCGGGCCGATGTCATGCGCCTGCGCGAAGCAGAGCAACATGCGCCCTTCGCGAACGGATTTCCGAGGCCAGGGGCGAAATGGGATGGTGCAGATGAGTTCTGCTGCTGCGCGGCTTCGGCTTGGGGTTCGAGGGAGAGATCGGTGTGGGATTCTTGGGGTGGGGCGAATGCGGCCTCTTGCGACAGGCCGCTGTGGTGCGCGATCTGCAGGCAGCCTATGGGCGCATCGATTCGACTGCGTTCGCGACGCATCGCACGTCTCTCGGAGAACGCGAGAGTTAGGATGCTCGCACGCCGGCGGCTTCTCGGCGTCAATGAGCCAGGGACGATCGAGCGCACGTCGCTCCGCTCTGTCGCGCGGGGCCGTGAGGAGGGCGGAAACCGCATGATGCTGCCCGCGCTCGTCAGTGCAATCCGATGCTCAATAGCACGAAGTTCTGTCCGCGGTCCGGGTTCTTGATCCAGGCGTCGGACCAGTGGCGAACGCTGAACTCGAGAAACGTGTTTTGCCGCAGTGCGTATCGTAGCGAGACCAGGTAGGCGAAGTTCCATCGTATGGGCTCCAGGAGGTCGGTCTCGCTGCGGTAGACGGCGCCAAATCCGACATAGACCTTCCAACGCGACCGATGAAGCACCTGCCAGCGGCGCATTGCAGAGAAGCCCCAGTAGGGATGTGCGCTGATCGTCGAGGGTGGAAAGCGGCTGAACTTCAGGTACTGCGGGGTGGCGAAACGGAATGCGCCGAGTTCCCAGCGGCTCTGGTCGAGCTCGAGCAAGACGGGCGCGACAATCCCGTCGGTCCAGCGCCACGGCCAGTATGTGGTGCCGACTCCGATCAGCAGGGCGCAGCGTGGACAATAGCGGGACGCGAACCATTGGTGGTGGGCGCGGGAATGGTTGGCGGCGCGCGCCGACGGAACGGAGCGGCAGCAGAGCGTCGCGAGCAGCGCGAAGAGCACGCAGAAGGTGCGGTCACGGGTTGGCCGGGGAACCGCCATATAACTTCGTCACGATCTCGGCGCCGAAGGTTCCCTCGCGCCCATTGTCATCGCAGCTGGACGCCCTGCAGATCAACTCGCGTTGTGCCAGTCCGCATGCAGCGTTGCATTGGACCACCGCGCTGCTGTGCCCCGTGGCCCTGTTGAAGCTGGGGTTGGAGTGCGATTGGGCGTCATGCCGCCTTCTGACGTGAGCGGACTCGTAGCCGGGCCCCCCCCAAGTGGAGCAGTTAGTGACGCTCGCGCTGCGCTGGCGACGATCCGCGTGGTCGACTCCTGTGATGGGGTGCGCCGCATCTGCCGCACCGGCCGGAGAAACGACGTTGCCGCGTCGGTCTGAATGCCACCGGATAACTCGCCAAACCGGTGCATGCCGCAGTGCCGCGACGAAGCGATGAGCGTTTGCCGGGCGAGGGGAGTCAAACGGTCGAGAGCGCCTGCCACCATGCTCGGCAGTGGAGAATGGCCGAAATCAGGTGTGCGCGCCAACACAGGCGGTCAGGAGAGCGACGGCGGCGGCGAAGAACCCGCTCATCCGCGCCAGCTCCGTTGCGACCCAGCGTCCGCCAGTTCGCTCTGGGACGGATCACCGTTTTCGCGGCATGCGCTCGCGCTCGGACGCGAGGCGAGCAGCTCATACCGGCTGCAAGCTCTCATCGCATCTGCCGGCAGTTCGAGGTGCAGCTGGTGGGCAAAATCGACGGCGATCAGAGCGTCGATGTCGGCGACGCTGAAGCACTCGCCACAAAGGAACGGGTCGGCTGACTCTGCCAGGCTCTCCGGCGACTTGAGAAACGCCTCGGCGCGGCGCCGGTCGCGCTCGGCGAGCTGCGCAGTCTGCGCATAGACGCTCGGACCGCAGAGCGCCCGATCCCTCATGCGGGGTGCCGCATTGCGCGGCCATTTGGCTATGGCGGAAATGCCCTCGCTCTTGATGTGCCAGTGGGTGTCGGCGATGCGCGCCGTTTCGACAGCCGTCCGTCCCATCAGCGGCGGTTCGGGGTGCGTTTCCTCGAGATAACGCCAGATTGCGGCGGTGGAGCACAGCAGCGTTCCGTCATCGAGCTCGAGCACCGGCACGGTGCAGTAGGGGTTTATTGTGCGAAACGCCGCTGCGAGATGCTCACCGCCGCGCAGATCGACCTCAACGCGCGCAATGTCGAGTCCTTTCTCCGCCAGGAACATTCGCACGCGGCGTGGCGATGGTGCGCTCTTGCAATCGTTCAGTCGCACGTGCGAGCCCAGCCGCGAGAGAGCTTATCCCGGTTGTGGCGCAAGCGGATCCGGTGGGCGCGAGCTGCGAGGTGTCTCAGGGTATCGCAATTGGGGTCCGCGGCATTCTCCGCAGGGCTCAACGCTGAGAACGCTTCGATAGGAAGCGGAGCGGGTCCGGCGCGCATTGGATGCCGCGGGCGGAGGAGCGAAGCCCGAGCCCCAGGCCTTACATCATCTTGTAACGCAGATTTGCGTAGAGCGTTCTGCCGGGGGCAGGGTAGATCGAGGGATCGTAATGCAGCGGCTGCAGCATCGAGGTCGGTGGGTTCTGGTTGAACAGGTTCTCGATCCCGGCGGCCATCGACAGTCGGTGCGAGAGCTGATAACCGAAGTACAGCTCATGGAAGAACGTCGTGCCGAGCACATTGTGCGAAAGTCGCGAGTTCGTCAGGTTGGGCTCCGAGCACAACCCGAGCGCGGTGTAGCTGAGGGATGTGCCGGCGTAGCGGTCGGTGCACGATTCGGTCATCGGGCCGATGGCCCTCGCCACCCATCCGGCGTTCCACGGCCCGTATTGCCAGTTGAGGCTTGCAGTTCCGGTCCAGTGCGGAATGCCGCTCGGGGATCCAGAGCCGAGCTCCTCGCCCGCCAGATCCGTGACCGACGATCCGTTGGCGGTCGCCGTGGTCACGGTGTACTGATGGGTCCAGGCCACATCGCCGCGCAGCGCGAATTCGCCTGCCGAACTCGACCAGGCATATGCGAAGCCCCCTGTCACCCAATCCGTCAGGATGCTCTGGCCGTTGAACGCCTGGGTGGAGACGACGGTCAACTGACCGTTGGGGGCGCGGTAGATGCCGGAGCAGTCAAACGCATTGCCCAGCGCGTAGCAGTCAAGCAGCGTCTGCTGCGCGCTCAGCCGGTTGATCGCGTTGCGGACATCGATGCGGTAATAGGCCAGATTAACCGACAATCCGGGAATGGCTCGCGGTCCCCACTTCGCACTCAGCCAGGTGTTCTCGCTGGTTTCCGCCTGCAGGGCGGGATTGCCGATCTTCAGATTCTGCGTCTGCGAGTTGGTCTGCAGATAGCCCGCCGGCACGCCCGCCGCGGCGCAGGCCGCAGCGACGGTGGGGGAAACGCCGGCGGCCGCGTAGTTGCTGCAAGGGTCGGTCACGTTGGCCGCGGACGCCGGCATGGCTTGACCAAGTTCGCGCAGGTCAGGCGTGCGGAATCCCTGCGCCCAGCCGGCTTGCAGGCTCAGATCCCGGGTCGCATCGAAGCTCAGGGTGGTTTCCCCGACGTGGCCGCTGCCGGTATTGGAGAAGTCGTACAGGCGAACACCGCCGGCCAGCGCGAGCGCATGGGGAGCGGCGATCAACGGAACGACGGTCTCGCCCCACACTGCATTCCCATCATAGCCGCCGACATAGGAGGGCACCGGCAGCTGCGGGACGGCACTGTCGATCCCCTGAGCGGCCGCCGGGTCCGGCTGGAAGTCGCCATGCCGAGCTTCGTACTGGTAGCCGGCGCCGAGGGCGACGGGCCCGGCGGGGAGCTTCAAGAGATCAGGCTGAGAGACCGAGGCGCTCGCGGTCTCGAGCGAGTTGGCGATCTGGTTGTGCTCGGGCAGGCTGATGAAGGCGCTCATGGCCGAGGTGATGCCCCCGGGTCCGCCGAACAGGTTGATCGGGGTGCAGGCGGGGACCGCGGCGCAGACACCGGGACTGCCGAGCGCGAGCGCCAGATTGTTCAGATTGACGCGGCCCTGATTCTCATCATCAACCTGGCTCGAGGACCACAGATACGCCACGTGCCATATCCACGGCGAGGCGGCACTGCGGTCCAGGCTGCCCTGGAGAGATACCGTCGCACGGTAGGTGTCCGAGGTGTCGTGGAACGCGACCGGTCCCAGTGCGTTCATGCTCTCGGAGAGGGCGAGCAGGTTGGCGTTGAGGCCGGTGGCATCGAGCACCACTCCAAAGGGGTTGTAGGGCTGGCTCGCGCTCACCGAGATCGGCAGGCCAGAGGTCCCGAGGGTGAGTGCGGTCGGCGGGCCCTCCTGTCCCGCGGTCCGGCGGCCGACGAAGAGACTGGCGTTGACTCTCATTCCGTACGCGAGGCGGTGGAAGCCGCTGACGTACAAGCCCCACTGCTGCAGGGGCATGATGAGATCGTTGTAGGGGAAGGTGTTGAATGCGTCGCTCGAAGTCCTGGGCGCAAATCCGCCGGCAGCGCCGGGGGCGGCCGTGAGATCGCACAGTCGCGCCCCGCCTGGCTGCACGGGGCAGAGGCTCGATGTCGCGTATGGCCCGCCCGTGGGCACGAACTCGAACTGTCCGTAGGGAGTGATGGCGCTCAAGCGCGAGGTGCCCGTGCCGGGCAGGGGACCAGCGGTCAGGCTCCGGTCGGCTGCGGAAATGGTGTTCTGATCCGACCAGCTGAGCAGCGCGATCAGCCCTGAGGATTTGCCGCGCCGCCCGAGGGCGAGGCTCGCCCAGGTGTGCCGTCCGTCCCAGTGGCCGCTGCCCTGCGCGATGCCGGTGCCGGCGGAGGCCATCACGCCGTTGAGCGAGGGGACCGTGATGATGTTCACCACACCGGCGATTGCGGCGTCCCCGTAACGCACGCCGCCGCGCGCCGGATACACCTCGATGCGCTGAATCAGCGCTACGGGGAAGGTCGAGAGGTCGGTGTCGCCCTGGAAGCCCTCGATCCAACGCTGGCCGTTCACCAGAATCACCACGCGCGAATTGGTCAGATCGAACAGATCCGCGCTCTGCTCGCCGCCGTTGGTGAATTTGTTGGTTCGCCCGGTTCCAAGCCCATTGGCGCTGCCGAAGATCGGCACCAGCTGCAGCGCCTGGCCGAGGTTGTCCACGCCGAGGTTGCGCAGGGCCGTCGCGGTCAGCACTTTGATCGGCGCGCCCGTGCTCAAGCCGAGAGCCGCCGGGCGCGATGCCTCCACGACGACCTGTCCGAGCTGGGCCGAGGGGCCGGTCTGCGCGGGGGCGGCAAGAGCCGCTCCCGCGATCAGGCAGCCGCAGATCCCGGCAACGAGGTTGATGGCCGTCGGAACCGTTCGCATTGCCATAGTCGGCATCGCCATTGAATTGCTCGAGACCCTTTGCTGACGACCAGGGTCGGCGCGGAGCTCACCGCGCCGATTAGTCGTGCTGCGACGCCGCGGCGGCTGATCAGCTACGGCGCACCGACCCCTTCATAGCGCGCAATGTGCGCCGGGGCAGGCCCCCAGAACGTCTGGGCCGTCCTCTGCCGCGGCCGCAACGCCTGTGAGGCTCAATTGGATGCGCTGCGCTCAGCCGCCTCCCTCAGCGGCCTGTGCCAAGGCCGGATCGAGACGCATGGCCCACAAGCGGATCTCATTATGGAAGTCGCCGCTTCGCACGCTCGAATGCCCGAGCCTCGCGGTGACTATAGGGGGCGTCTTTCGCCTACTACCAGCGATCGTAAATGGGCTCGCCGTGCGTTCCGTTCGGCTCGACGCATCGCCTGAGCCGGCGCCCATGCCAGCGCGACCGTGCGAGCGTGCCCCATTGCGGATTGGCCGGGAACCTGCGAGGCTTCCCCCAGCGGCGCGGCGCACCGGAACAAGACAGAGATCGGCAGTGGGCGAACGGCTGGAGTTGGGGCCACTCGAGCTCAGAGTGCTCGCAGTGCTGTGGGAGCGGGGGCGGGCCGCGACGGTGCGGCACGTGCTGCCGTCCTTCCCCCAGCTTGCCTATACCACGCTCATGACGACCTTGGACCGCCTGTATCGCAAGGGCGTGCTGCGGCGTCTGCGGCTCGGTCGCGCATTCGGCTATGAGCCCCGCTGTTCGCGTGAGGAGTTGTTCGGAAAAATGGTGTCCGGACAGGTCGTCGATCTTCTGGGATCCTGCCGCGACAGCACGGTGCTGTTGTCGACACTGGTACGGGCGGTCGGCCACGCGGATGCCGAGCTGCTCGATGAACTCGAGGCGCTGGTGCGCGCCGAGCGCGATCGGCTGAAGTGGAGAGGGCCGTGAGCTTTGCGGCGACGCTCTCTCTGGTGCTGCTCGCCAGCTTCGGCCTGTGCAATCTCCTGCTCTCGACGGCCGTCGCGCTCAGCTGGCGCGCCGGCTGGCTCGCGCGCCTGATTCGGGCAAACGCGGTGCTCGGCGTGCGGCTGCTGCCTGCCGCAGGATCGGCGCTGCTCGTATTCACCATCATCCTGCCCGCGTTCCTGCTGTACGAACCGTCTCACGCGCACGATAAGCCGGGCGCGCTGCTCGTGCTCTCGGCGGCACTTGCGCTGCTGGTTCTCGCTGACGGAGGCCGACGCGGTTGGCAGGCGTGGCGGGCCACCCGGGCGCTGGTGCGCCGCACGCCGCCGCTCGGCACACAGTCGCTCGGCGGGGGCACCGAGGTGAGCGTCGTCAATGTCGCCGAACCCCTGGTGGCGGTCGTGGGGGGATGGCGCCAGCGGATCATCGCGGCGGGCTGTGTCGCTGCGGCCTGCGACGGCGAGGAATTCCGGCAGGTCATCGCGCACGAGGCGGCCCATCGGGATGCCCGGGACAACCTGAAGCGCCTTGCGCTGCTGGCGATGCCCGATGTGCTCGCCTGGCTGCCCGCGGGCGGAGCGTTGACGGCCCAGTGGCAGGCGGCGACCGAGCTCGAGGCCGACGAGCGCGCCAGCGGCGCCGATCCGCACAAGCGCCTCGCCCTGGCCTCGGCGTTGATCAAGGTGGCTCGCCTGTCTCTCGCGAGAGGTCGTCCCCACCGGACTGCCACGGTGAGCGGTCACTTCGGGGGGCTCGAGCACCGCGTCCGGCGGCTGCTCGCCCCGCCCTCGAGGAACGGCCCGGCGTTCCCGGGCCGCCGCGCGATGACCTCGGCGCTCCTTGTCCCGCTGCTGGCCATGCCGCTCTATGCGCTGGTCCACCGCGTCATCGAGGTGCTGGTCGCCTTCGGGCGCTGAGCGCTGCGGGTGCGGCGCCGGATGAATCCTGCGCGCGCCGGTCCGCGACGCGGGCGCGACGGCGGACCGGGAGGCCCGACCCCCCGCTCGCAGCGGGGGGAGCCTGTCCGCTCGAGCGCGCCGCGTTCGCGATCGCCGGCCTCGGCATCTGCTCGGGCGGTGCGCGTCGATGGACTCGAGTTTAATCGTTCTGTCATTGCTGTCAGATACGCTCCTCATGAGAAATGCGTGAATGAGCGTCGCGTGATGGCGGTCCCGAAATGTGTGTTCGACATCACTCTTACACGAGAAGAAATGTTCTTATGACACAGCGGATTACAGATGCGCTCCGGTGTTCGCGGCGTCCGCGCGCGCTCGCGCTCGCCTTGTGTCTGATGGTGCCGGTCGCCGCAGCGGCCGGCAGCGGGCGCCATTTCGTGCCGAAGCCGGTGACGGTCACAGCCGCCAATCGCTCGCGTTACACGGGAATCCTGCCGACCTGGCGCCGCATCACGCCGGTTGGCACGATCGTCAGCACAGCGAATTTTCCCACCCAGGTGCTGAGCACCGCAGGCCACGTGCTGGTGTTGGCCAATGGCGCGACGGCATTCCAGACGGTCACCTGGTACGGCCCGGACCTGCAGCGGCAGGCGCGCCTGGCCGCCTTCAGTAAAGTGGCCCCGACCCACGCGACGGTATCCACCTCCGGCGGCAGCACGGGACTGGCGCTGAATCCCAGGCACGCGGGCGCGCCCGGCATGGTGTACTCCACGGATCAGCCGGCCAAACGGCGCGCGGCGGAGGCGGCGGCGACGGCGCGCGCCGAGGAGAATCCTCAGTCGATCCCGACGACGGTCCTCTCCCACAGCGATCTGTTCCAGGGACTGGCGGCAGGGTCCGGCGGTATCGTGTATGCGACGGGCGGGAACTCGGACCAGGTGCTGGCTCTTGGCATGTGGGGCGGGCGCACACGGGTCGTGCGCAGGTATCCGCTCAAGTGGCAGGCCTTCCCGCGCAGCCAATATCCCTACACGTATCAGGCCGATCACGGCGACAAGCCGTTTCATTTTTATCCCGATTCCGTGGCGGTGGGCCCGAGCGGCCGTCATCTCTACGTCACCGGAATGCTGGCCAACTCACTGGCGCGCATCGACATCCGCAGCGGCAAGACGGTCTACGTCAACGTCGGACCGTATCCCTTCGCAGTGGTTCTCGCCGACGGAGGGCGTCGTGTCGCGGTGAGCGACTGGGCGGGTAGCGGGGTCACCATCCTCAACCGCCGCAGCCTGAAGGTGCTCGGAGTCGTCGCGACCGGGCCGCTGGTCGGACCGCATACCGTGGCCGCCGGAGTTCATCCGACGGCGATGGCAGCGGTGGCAAGCGGTCCGGATATCTGGGTGGCCGATGCCAATGACGATACGCTGGTGGAAGTCGACACGCAGACGCTGAAAGCAGAGCGAGTCATCGCCGACGAACCGTATTCGCACGCGCCGCCCGGCAGTTATCCCGATGCGCTTGCCGCGGCCGACGGCAGGCTGTTCGTCGCCAACGCCGGCAACGACGACGTGGCGGTCTATGCGATCGGCACCGGCCGGCTTCTCGGCTTGATTCCCACGGGCTGGTATCCGAGTGCGCTCACGCTCACGCGCGGCGCGCTCTATGTGGTTGCCTCGAAGGGGTTCGGGACCGGTCCGAATCTCAAGTGGCAGTACATTGGCAACATGATGCACGGCTTGCTGCAGAAGGTGCCGCTGCAGGGCCTGTCTCGCAAGCTGGCGGCATGGACGCACGAGGCCCTGGCCGATCAGCATTTCCTGCCGGCGCAGCGCCAGGCGCTCGCGAGGCGCAACGCCGGAACGGTGGCCTTCCTGCGCGGCCACATACGTTACGTGGTCTATATTCTTCGCGAGAACAAGACCTTTGACGAAGATTTTGGCGACTATCGCCCGGCGGGCAGATGGGCCGATCCCCACTTCGACCTGTATGGCCCGAAGGAGCTGCCCAATCTTTACCGCCTGGCGACACACAATGCGCTCTTCGCCAACTTCATGGCGGACGGGGAGGTGACCGCCCAGGGCCACCAATGGTCCGATGGCGCATCGGACTCCGATGTGGTCCAGCGGCTGTGGCCGCAGTACTACTCCGGCCGCGGACTCCTCTGGAACGCTGGGCCGGGCGGCACCGGCGCGCTGACCCCCGAGGCGGCCGCCAGCCACGATCCATTCCAGTACGCCCGCCGCGTCCTCGGCGAGTACGCCAATCCCTGGATCAGCTATCCGCAGCGTCTCTATCTCTTCAATGATCTGCTCGCCCATCATGTTTCGTTCGAGGACTTCGGCGAGAACCTCACGCGCAGCCGGGACGGCGTGATCCGCCGAGCGCTGCTCGCCCACGTCGATCGGACCTATCCCGGCTGGGACCGCATGATTCGCGATACCAACCGGGTCGCCGCGGCGATCGCCTGGCTGAAGGCGCACCCGGGCAAGTCCTTCCCGCAATTCATTTTCATCTGGATTCCGGACGATCACACTGCGGGCCTGAGCCCGTGCTATTACAGCCCCGACTACTACGTGGCCGATAACGATCACGCCACGGCCCAACTGCTGCACTATCTCGCCAGTACGCCCCAGTGGCGCCACATGGCGGTCTTCCTGGACGAGGACGACGCGCAGAGCGGAGCCGACCACCTCAATGCGCATCGCACGCTTGCTCTGGCCCTGGGGCCGTGGGTGAAGTCGGGCGAGCTCGATTCGACTCCCTTGTCGCAGGTCAACATCGTGCGCAGCGTGGAGGCGGTCTTCGATCTGCCGGCGATGTCGCAATGGGACGCCAATGCGCGCGTGATCTCCGGAATCTGGCGTGACACGCCGCGCACGGCCGCAATGCCCGTGCTGCCCATGCGCGTGGCGGTTCAGTTCAATGCCGGCAAGTGCAGCAACCAGCTGCGGCTGCGGCGCGAGGCCGGTGCGGTCGGCCACGTGCTGACACGCGCGTGGCGGAACCGTCATACCGACCCGCATGGTGCGCGAAGCGCGACGATCGCGGCCGCTGATCTCTACACCCCGACGTCCATTCTGAAAGTGCGGGGTCCAGAACAGCTGCGCCAAGAGTGGATCGCCAGCAAAGGCGTGCGCAGTTATCAAGCATTCCAGCGGTATTTGCGTGCGTACGCCGCCGCCCGCGGAAATACTCCGGCGTCCTACGAGGCGAACGACGGGCAGCTGCATTGAGAAACGGCAACGGCTCAGGGGGCGTGGCGCAATGTGCGAGCACGGGACGGCGGTGCGCGCCGAGGCGCCAATCAACGCCAGGGGCAGGTGGTCGGCCAGTCCGAAACCGCCGCGGGCGGGGCGCGCATTTCTCTACAGCAACGTCAAGATGGTCAATCTCAACGCGCTTGATACCTCGAGTCCGCTCGTCCAGTACCTCACGCAGGTCATGGCATCCGGCATCAACGACAGCGGCTGGATCGTTGCGAACGGCTCTGATTCGCAGAGCGGGTAGGCGAGCCGTATCTGCTCGTTCCGCCCGATCGGCCAGCCACAATCGCCGTGCGGCACAACCGGGCCTTGCAGGATATGCTGGCGCGCGTTGCGGCCCGGGGACGGCTTCGAATGGGCCGGCGCTGAGCAGCCGCGGCGCTCTTGCGCCGAACCCGGCAGCGGCGCGGCGATGAGCCGCCGCGCGCGCTCTGCCGGCTCCAGCCGGCGACTCCCGTGGGCATTGACCGGATGGCTCCCGCCGCGCGGAGCGCCCCGGGAACCTGCCGCTGATCCGCGGACTGCGCGGTGCGATGATGCGATGAGCTGAAGGGCAGCTCACGGCGATGGGCCGCAGGGGTGGCGGATGCGCTCGCCGGCCCGGGGAGCGGGTCAGGCTGAGCGGGGTAGCGCAGTCCGCGATGAGCCGGTCCATGCATCCAGCCCCCGAGCGTCGCACCGGCGGTGCCGCCATGGCCGGCGGATGATCGAAAAGCGACCGAGGATGGACTACACTCCTAGCCTGCGCAACAACGAACAAGAAACCGCAGTTGCCCAGAGCATTCCATTTATTCCCAGCGCGCAGCGCGCGGGTTATCGCAGGAGCGTCGCGCGCCGCGTGACCGGCGCGCTGGCCGATCCCTATCGCCATGAGATATCTCGAATCCAAAGAGCAGAGCGCCGAGTTGCTGCGTTTGACGCTGCCGCTGATGGTGCGCCAGGCGGCCGCCTATCACCCCGTCAGTTACACACTCTGGTACGAGCACGTCGCGGGCATCAACCCGCCTCTGAGCACCGCCCTCACGGCTCGGCTCGAGTCCGAGGTGCCTCTCACCGACGAGGAGGTGTACCGGCTCTACGACCGCCACGTCTCGGAGCGTGACGCGGCCGTGCTCGATCATCTGCAGCAACGTCTGCAGAGCCTGCTCGACGACACCGTGCAGACGTTCAACAGCGCCGGTGAGGATACTGGCCACTTCAGCCGGGCGCTGCGCGAGAGCCGCTCGGATCTGGCGCAGGAGACCACGGCCGCGAAGATTCAGCAGGTGATCTCGCGATTGTTGAGCGAGGCGCTGCGGATGGAAACGATGACGCAGATCCTGGCCGAGAAGCTCGACGGCCGGACACAGGAAGTCAAGGTGCTGACCAAGCAGCTGCAGCAGGCGCAGAGCGAGGCCCTCATCGATCCGCTGTGCGGGATACACAACCGGCGGGGCTTTCTGCGGGAAGCGAAGACGGTGTTCGAGTCCGCGGCCGGACTCGCGGGCAGCGCGCTCGTGCTCGCCGATTTGGATCACTTCAAGCAGATCAACGATACCTACGGGCACCTGCTCGGCGACAAGGTGCTGCGTACCATCGCCGGTATTTTCCGAGACAACATCAAGGGGCGGGACATCGCCGCACGGGTCGGCGGCGAGGAGTTCGCATTGCTGCTCCCGCAGACGACGCTGCAGGGGGCGCATACGGTGGCCGAGCAGATCCGCGCGGCGGTGGCGCGCGGGCGGATCTACCGTGACCGCACCGAGGAAGTCATCGGATCGATCACCGTATCGCTCGGCATCGCGGTCGGCGCGCCCGGGGAGTCACTCGATACGCTGATGTTCCGGGCAGATCAGGCGCTATACGCGGCGAAAAACGCCGGCCGCAATCAAGTGTGCGCAGCGACATCGGCCTCGGCACTGCCGCTGCGTGCCGACGCGCGGATCGAGCCTGCGCCACGCGAGGCCGGTGCAGATCCCTGCCCCGAGTGAGGCGGCATCGGCCACCTCGTCCCGCCTGGAGCGAGCGGATGCGTTGCTCGAGGCGCAGTACGCATGAGGTGACACGGCCTAGCCGCACAGCCCTGCGCAGGATGCGGGCCTGGGTTGCCGGGCCGCCGGCCGATCGACTCGCAGTCGGAGCATCCGGACGCCACGCTCGGGCGGTGTGCGGATCGTAAAGTCGGCAGCGGTCGGACCGGTTCTTACACCCGGTCTAAATGAGTCCGCGCGGACGGTATCGCGAGAGTTGGCACGGCACTACGGAGGCGGCGGGCGCGGAACTGTTCCATACCGCGAACAGGCGCTGTCCGGGCGAGACATTTGCCGCCAGGAAGTCCGAGTGCGGCGGCCCTGCGGTGCATACTGGCGGAAGGCCGGCGACCGGCCCGCCTGCGGCGCGTCGTCCCTTGGCCTGGAGCCCATATGACCCGAAATCCGGTGCCCGAGGCGGCGCTTCGGAGCAGCGCAGGGGCAGATGCGGCCGATGCGCGCCTCGTCAATGACATTGCCGCCCGCGTCGGCTCGCTCGGTGTCGAGGTGGCGGACATCGCGGGCAACCTGGAGGACCTCTCGGCCCGTGTGTCCGGTCAGGCGGCCCAGTTCGAGGAATTGCACCAGGCGACCGAGGCGATGGTCGCGGGCAACCGCGATATCGATCATGCCGCCCGCGAGGCGCAGCAGGCGGGCAGTGACGCCGGCGGGGAGATCGCCGAGTCCCGCGCGCTGCTCGGCAAGGCGCTCGAGCACATCGCTTTGCTCACGGCAGCGGTGAAACGGATCGAGGAGCGGCTCGGCTCCTTCGGCGCCGTGCTGAAGGAGATCAGCGCCGTGGCCTCGTCCATCGAAACCATCGCCAAGCAGACGCGCTTGCTGTCGCTCAACGCCGGGATCGAGGCCGCGCGCGCCGGTGAGGCGGGTCGTGGTTTCGCGGTGGTGGCCGGGGAAGTGAAGAATCTCGCCGAAGGCACGCGTGCCGCAACCGAGCGGATCACGAGCACGGTGCGCTCGCTGGCCACCCAGATCGAGGGGCTGATCAGCGAGAGCGGCAAGGCGGCCAAGCATGCGAATCACGCCGGACACGGCGCCGAGGAGGTCCATGGCGTTGTCATCCGCGCGCGCTCGGCGTTCTCGACCGTGAGGCGTGCGATCGACTCGATCGCCCAGTCGGCCGCCTCGAATCTCGAGGCGTGCAACGCCACGCTCGAGGAGCTCGGCACTCTGGCCGAGGGGGTGCAGCTCTCCTCGGCGAATCTGGCCCAGGCCGACAAGCGGATCGAGGGGTTGCTCGGTCTGAGCGAGGAGCTGATCAGCCTGATCGCAGGCAGCGGCGTTGAGACCGCCGATACGCCGATCATCCGGCTCGGCATCGACACGGCGAAGCGGATCGGGGAGCTGTTCGAGGCGGCGATCGCCCGGGGCGAGATCACCGAGACGCAGCTCTTCGATGAGCGCTACCGGGAAATTCCCGCAACCAATCCGAAGCAGGTCATAACCGATTACGTGGAGTTCACTGATCGGGTGCTGCCGGCTGTGCAGGATCCTCTGCAGAGCGCCGATCCGCGCATCATCTTCTGCGTCGCCTGGGCCAAGGGCGGCTACCTGCCGACGCACAACCCCGAGTACCGTCAGCCGCAGAGCAAGGATCCGGTCTGGAACGCTGCCCACTGTCGCAACCGCCGCGTGTTCAGCGACCGGGCCGTGCAGAAGGTGGCGCGCAACACCAAGCGGTTTCTGCTGCAGACGTATCGACGCGACATGGGCGGTGGCCGCTTCGTGCTGATGAAGGACCTCTCGGCCCCGATCTGGGTGCACGGTCGCCACTGGGGCGCCTTTCGGATCGGCTACCGCCACCAATGAGCAACGCCTGTCGGCGCGGGATGGCCCGTGCCAGGCCCCTGCCGTTCAGAGGTGCCCGAGGATGTCAAAGAGCAGTTTCAGCGAGCCCCACACGATGCCGACGGCAATTCGCACACCGCTCGAGGTGATGTCGACGACGCCCCGCAACGTAAAACGGCCGGCCTCCGCCAGCAGTTCGTGCGGATGGCGCCTGGCGTAATCCACGGCGATCTGCTCGTCGGTCCGCGCAGCCCGGCGCTGTGCGGCGCTGAGGTCGGAGGCCGGGACGGCCGTGACGCGCACCGGGGCTGTCCCGTTGCGATAGTAGCCGAGCCCGTGTGCCACGGCGGGCGTCGCATCGATGATGCGACCGCCGTAGAAGGGGCCCGGTCATCGACCATCGCGACCGCCTCCCGGCCATTGCGCAGGTTGCAGATGTCCACCCCGGTGCCGAACGGCAAGGGCTTGTCGGCAATGCGCATCGCATTGGGGTCGAACGGGACGCCGCTCGCCGTCGGGCGGCCGGCGGAGCGCAGGCCGTACCAGGAGGCCACGCCGCTTGCGCGGTAACCGGCCGCTGAGGCGAGCACCCGATAACAGCCGTGGCCGGTGACCCAGTACCCCTCGGGCGCCACCCGCCGCGGTGGACCGGAGGCGCAGCCGGCGAGGAAGCAAGCTGCACGCGCAATCCCGCCGCAGGCGAATGCGCTGCGGCGGGCTCGATTCATGGGGTCACAGAGCCCATTGCCTGCGCGCCGCGCGCATCGGCGGGCGGCCGAGGGGCTGGCGCGCCGATCCGCATGCCTCTGCGTGCGTGCCGTGCTCAGTGCACGTAGGAGGCTGCGTTGACGTCGATAGTGCAGCCGGTCGCATGGTCGGCCAGGCCGCTGGCGAGGAACACGACGATGGGGGCGATGTCCTGGGGTTCCGTCAGCCGCGTGAGCGCGATGTCCCCGGTCGCATATTCCTCGCCGTACTGGCTGATGAAATCCCCTGCCATTTCGGTGCGGGTAAAGCCCGGCGCGACGTTGAACGCGACGATGCCCGCTTTGCCGAATCCGCGCGCGATGGAGCGGGTTAGCGCGACGAGGCCCGCCTTGGAGGCGGCGTAGGCGAGGTACGGCGGCTGGTCGCCCCGAAACGCCGCCCTCGAGGTGATGTTGATGATGCGCCCGCCGCCGCGGTCTGCGAAGTGCGCGACGGCCAGCTTGCAGAGAATGCCCGGCGCACGCAAGTTGGTCGCCATCGTTGCGTCCCACTCCTCGATCCAATGCTCGAGGCCGCCCTCGAGTGGCGAGTCGATCGCGACGCCAGCGTTGTTCACGAGCGTGTGCACCTGGCCGAAGCGGGCGACCACGGCGCTCCAGAGGTCCGCGCACTCGTCGGATCGGGCCAGGTCCGCCTGGAAAATCTCCGCATTGCGGCCGATCTCCTCCGCCAGCGCCTCGGCCGCTGCGCGCTGACTGCGGTAATGCACGGCGACCCGTGCGCCCGCATTACCCATGGCGCGGGCGATGGCCGCACCAATGCCGCGACTTGCGCCGGTGACCAGTACGCAGGTGCTCGTCAAGTCGATCTGCATGAGACGGTCTCCTGACTCGGAACGGCTCGTGCCAGTCTAGCATCGCGCGCGCCCCGCCGACGGCGCAGGGTCCGGCCTCGCGCACCTGCGCCGATCGGCCTGTTAAGATCCCGCGATGCGCGCGTGGCAGTTCTGGATCGACCGCGGGGGTACGTTCACCGACGTCATCGGGCTCTCGCCGCAGGGGCGGCTGCACGTGCGCAAGGTGCTCTCGCGCCAGGCCGAACCCGCAGGCGGTGAGGATGCGGGCATCCTCGGGATGCGCGGGATTCTTGCGGCCGCCGAGGGGCGTCAGTCTTCCTTTGCCGGCTGCATTCAGTCGGTTAAGGTCGGCACCACGGTGGCGACCAACGCGCTGCTCGAGCGGCAGGGGGCGCCGGTGCTGCTGGTCGTGACGGTCGGCTTCGCCGATGCGCTGCGCATCGGGTATCAGAACCGCCCCGACATCTTCGCCCGGCACATCGTGCTGCCCGAGCGGCTGTACGCCCGGGTCATCGAGGCCGACGAGCGGATGGACGCGCGGGGCCGCGTGCTCACGCCACTCGATGCGGCCCGCCTCGAGGCGGACCTCGGCGCCGCGTATCGGCAGGGGCTGCGCTCGGTGGCGATCGTGTTTCTGCACGGCTGGCGTCATGCGCGCCACGAGCGCGAGGCGGCCGGGATCGCCCGCCGGATCGGCTTCGAGGAGGTGTCCGTCTCGCACGAGCTGTCGCCTATGGTGCGCTTCCTCGCCCGGGGCGACACCACGGTGCTGAATGCCTATCTGGCGCCGCCGCTGCGCGCGTATCTCAAGGACTTGCGGGGACAGCTGAGGCGCCTCGACCCTCAGGCGCGCCTGGAGCTGATGCAAAGCAACGGCGGGCTTGCGGCAGTGGAGCGCTTCCGCGCGCTCGCGAGCGTGCTGTCGGGGCCGGCCGGCGGGCTCATCGGGATGGCCTGGATCGGTGAGCGGTCGGGATTCGGGCGGCTGATCGGTTTTGACATGGGCGGCACGTCGACCGACGTTTCGCTGCTCGACGGGCAGCTGCCGCGCCGCTTCGAGCATCTCATCGCCGGCGTGCGCCTGCAGCAGACAATGCTCGATGTGCACACTATTGCCGCAGGCGGCGGATCCATTCTCGCCGCGCGCGATGGGCGGCTTGCGGTCGGACCCGCATCGGCCGGTTCGGCGCCGGGTCCGGCCTGCTACGGGCGAGGGGGTCCCCTGACGCTCACCGACGTGCAGGTGCTGCTCGGGCGGCTGCGCCCCGACACGCTTCCGGCGGCCTTCGGCAGTGACGGCCGATCCCGGATCGACACCGCGCGGGTCGCAGAGGCGTTCGCGGCGCTGTCCAGCATCGTGGACGGCGGAGCCGCGCGCGCGCCCGAGGCGCTCGCCGGCGCCTTCCTCGATGTGGCGGTGGAGTCGATGGCCAACGCCATCCGGCAGGTCTCCACGCGCCAGGGGCTCGATGCCGGGCAGTTCACGCTCTTCTGCTTCGGCGGCGCGGCCGGGCAGCATGCCTGCCGAGTGGCGGCCGCCGCGGGGATGCACCGTGTGCTCGTGCACCCGCTTGCGAGCGTGCTGTCGGCTTTCGGCATCGGTGTAGCCGACCGTCTCGCGGTGCGCCGCTCGAGCCTGCGCCAGGCGCTCGGTGAGGCCGCGCTGGGGTCGGCACGCCAGCGGCTCGCCGAGCTCGAACGCTCGGCGCGCGGGGAGCTCGAGCCCTACGGCGGGGACCCGCGCTCGTTCCAGGCGGCGCACCTGCTCGAGGTGCGCGCCGGAGACAGCGACACGACGCTATCGCTGCCGATGGGCAGTGCCGAGGCAGTGCGCAGCGCATTTCACAGTGCCCATCTGCGCCGCTTCGGCTTCGAGGCCCACGCGCTCGAGATCGTGATCGAGGCGGTACGGGTCGAGGTGCGCATGCCGTCGCTCGCGCCCGAACGGCTGAGCATGCCGCAGGCGCAATTCGATGGCGCCTTGCCGGCGCGCGCGCCGGTTTGGTTCGAGGGTGGCTGGCGCGAGGTGCCGCTCGTGCCGGCGGACGCACCGGCCGAGCCGCTCGTGGGGCCTGCCCTGATCGTCGCGCCGCACTCGACCCTCGTTCTCGAGCCGGGCTGGCGGGCCCGGCGCCTCGAGGGCGGCGAGTGGCTGCTCGAGAGCCAGCCCGGCGGTGGGGCGGCGCACCTGAAGCGCGCGCATGGGCCCGAGGAGCGTCCCGATCCGGCCCGGGTCGAGATTTTCAACAACCTGTACATGCACATCGCCGAGCAGATGGGCGAGGTGCTCAAGGCCACCGCACAGTCGGTGAACATCAAGGAGAGGCTCGATTACTCATGCGCGCTGTTCGATGCGCAGGGAGGGCTCATCGCCAATGCGCCGCACATGCCCGTGCACCTGGGCTCCATGGGCGCCAGTGTGCGCGCCGTCATCGCCGCGCGAGGCGGGCGGCTGCGCCGCGGGGATGCCTGGCTGCTCAACAGCCCCTATCACGGCGGCACGCACCTGCCTGACATGACGGTGGTGACGCCGGTGTTTCTTGCGGGGGCGCCCGAGCCTGACTGCTTCCTCGCCTCGCGCGCCCATCACGCCGACATCGGCGGCAGCACTCCGGGATCCATGCCGCCGTTCAGCCGCACGATCGATGAGGAAGGCGTTCTGTTCGAGTGCTTTCAGCTGCTCGAGGGGGAGCGGCTGCGCGAGCGGGAGCTGCGTGCCGCGCTCGGCTCGGCCCGCTACCCGGCGCGCCGGCCGGATCAGAACGTGGCGGATCTGCGCGCACAGCTGGCTGCCAATGCCCGCGGCATCGCCGAGATCGAGCGGGCCGTCGCCCGTCACGGGCTCGACACCGTGCGTGAGTACATGCGACACGTTCAGACCAACGCGGCGCAATGCATGCGTGAGGCGATCGCGCAGCTGCGCTCGGGCGCGTTCCGCTACGAGCTCGACGACGGTCAGGTGATCGCGGTGCGCGTGAGCATCGAGACGGGCAGGGCGCACATTGATTTCAGCGGGACCTCGAGTGCGCATGCGGGCAACTTCAACGCCCCGCGCGCCGTGTGCGTTGCGGCGGTGGTGTATGTCTTTCGCACGCTCATCGAGCGGCCCATTCCCCTCAACGAAGGCTGCCTCGAGCCGCTCACGATCTCGATACCGGCCGGCTCGCTGCTCGATCCGGCCTACCCGGCGGCGGTGGCGGCAGGCAACGTGGAAACCTCCCAGTGCATCGTCGATGCGCTCTACGGCGCCCTCGGCGTGCTCGCCGCCTCGCAGGGCACGATGAACAATCTCACCTTCGGCAACGAGCAGCTGCAGTACTACGAGACCATCGCCGGCGGCGCGGGCGCGGGACCTGACTTCGACGGATGCGATGCCGTGCAGACGCACATGACCAACTCGCGGCTCACCGACCCGGAGATCCTCGAGGCGCGCTTCCCGGTGCTGCTGCGCGAGTTCGCCATCCGCCGCGGCTCGGGCGGTGCAGGCCTGCATCGCGGCGGGGACGGCGTGGTGCGCCGGCTGGAGTTCCGCGAGCCGCTCTCGGGCGCGCTGCTCGCAAACCATCGGCGCGTGCGCCCCTTCGGGCTGGCGGGCGGGGAGCCGGGGGCCGCCGGTCGCGGCGAGCTCAGGCGCGAGAGCGGCGCGGTGGAGCCGATTGGCGCCACCGCGAGCTTCGCGGTCGCCCCGGGCGATGTGCTCACGATCCTCACGCCGGGCGGCGGCGGTTTCGGGCAGCGCGCTTGAATCTCTGGCCGCTGCTCGCCATCGCCGTGCTCGTGGTGGGCTTCGCCGCCGGGCTCAACCCGCTCATCGTCATCCTGATCACGGCGCTCACCGCCGGCGTCGCGGCGGGCATTCCCCCGCTGCACGTGCTCGCCGCGCTCGGCCGCGCCTTCAACAGCACGCGCTACGTGTCGCTGATCTGGCTGATCCTGCCGGTGATCGGGCTGCTCGAGCACGAGGGGCTGCGCGAGCGGGCCCGCACCCTGATCGGGCGCATGCGCGGGGCGACGGCGGGGCGGATCATTCTGACGTACCTCGCGCTGCGGCAGATCACCGCGGCGCTCGGACTGACCTCCCTCGGGGGGCCGGCACAGATGGTGCGCCCGATCGTGGCGCCGATGGCCGAGGGTGCCGCGGAAAGCCGCCTCGGGGCGATCTCCGAGCGAGTGCGCCACGTGGTGCGCGCCTACGCGGCCAGCGCTGACAACGTCGGCGCATTCTTCGGCGAGGACATCTTCATCGCCATCTCCTCGATCCTGCTCATCAAGGGGTTTCTTGCGCAAAGCGGCTACCACATCGCGCCGTTTCGCCTGTCCGTGTGGGCGATCCCGACGGCGCTGCTCGCCTTCGCCATCCACGGTGTGCGGCTCTGGCGGCTCGATGCGAAGCTCAGGCGCATGGTGCGCAAGGAGCGGCCGTGATCGGCCTGACCGAGGTCTACGCACTCGCGGGCGCGATGTTCGCCGCGTTCGCCCTGTTCAGCTTGCGCGACCGCAGCAACCCCAAGCGCTTCGGCAACGGCGCGTTCTGGGCGCTGCTCGCGGTGAGCTTCCTGTTCGGGTCGCACCTCGGCGATCTCGCCAACGGCGTGCTCGTCGTGGTCCTGATCCTGCTCGGCGGCACGGGCGCGATGGGACGCGGAGCGGCGCAGCGCACCTCGCCCGAGGAGCGCGCGCGCCGCGCGGAGCAGCGCGGCAATGCGCTGTTCGTCCCGGCGCTGCTCATTCCGCTCATCGCGGTGGTCGGAACCTTCACGCTCGGGCGGATCCGGCTCGAGGGCGCGCCGCTTGCCGATCCGAGCGAGGTGACGCTCGTTGCGCTCGCCCTCGGCATCGTGATGGCGCTGATCGTCGCGCTCGGGCAGGCGAAGGCGCCGCCGCAGGCCGCGCTCGATGAGGGCCGGCGGCTCGCCGATATGATCGGCTGGGCGCTGATCCTGCCGCAGCTGCTCGCCTCGCTGGGCGCGGTGTTCGCATTGGCGGGAGTCGGCACCGCTGTGGGCCACATCGCCACAACCTGGCTGCCGCTCGGCCGGCCGTTCGCGGCCGTGCTCGTCTATTGTGTGGGCATGGCCCTGTTCACCATGGTGATGGGCAACGCCTTTGCCGCCTTCCCGGTGATGACCGCGGCGATCGGCGTGCCGCTGATCGTGCAGCGCTTCGGCGGTGATCCGGCCATCATGGGCGCGCTTGGGATGCTCTCTGGGTTCTGCGGCACGCTGGTGACGCCGATGGCCGCCAACTTCAACATCGTTCCGGCCGTGCTGCTCGAGCTTCCCGATCGCAACGCGGTGATCAAAGTGCAGATCCCGACAGCGATCGTGCTGCTCGCCTGCAACATCGTGTTGATGGCCGCACTCGTGTTCCGCTATTAAGAAGCGCTGACTGTGGATCTCGCGATGACATCGGGTTCAAGCGGCCAACGGGGTGAGTTGAACCTCGCAGCCAAGGTCGTTGAGGCGACGCACGAGGCGCTGGATCGCCTTGGAGCGGTTGCGGTGAGAGAAGTGGTCGGCGCCGAGATCTTGGTATGGGACGCCGTTTTTGAGCATGTGGTAAGCGGCGGTAAGCCGGGAGGTGGCGATCGCGAGGATGGCTTTCTTAGCGCCGCGGCGGGCCTTCAGGCGAAGGAACGGGGCCTGAAGGTAGAAGCCCTTGATGCGCACTGCCGCCCAGGCGGCGGTGACGAGGGCGGTCTTGAGCCACGGGGCGCCCTTGCGCACCCGCGTCGAGCGGCGTTTGCCAGCGCTTGCGTCATTGCGCGGGCACAAACCCGTCCAGGAGATCAAGTGAGCCTCGGTGGGAAAGCGCCCCAGGTCGACGCCGATCTCCGTCACCATGACCTGCGCGGTGCGCTCACTCACTCCCGGCAGGGTGGTCAGCAGGCGGGCGCTGTCCTTGATCGGCGCCAAGGTTTTTCCCACGCGGGCATCCACGTCCGCCAGAGCCTGATGCAGAGCATCGATGAGATGGAGGTGGATGCGCAGCAGCTCCTGGTGATGAGGGCGGACCCGGCCGCGCAGCGCCTCCACCAGCTCCGTGCGTTTCTTGCGGGCGTTGCCCTGAGCCAGATCGGCGAGTTTCTGCGGATCGGTTTCCCCTTCGACCAGAGCCGCAAGGATCGCCCGCCCGCTGTTGCCCAGCACGTCCGAGAGGACGCTCCCGAGCTTGAGGTTCGCATCCTCCAGGGTCTTCTGGATGCGCAAGGAGTGCTGGGAGATCTCCCGCACGAGCTGCTTTCGGGTGCGCGTCAGATCCCGCAGCTCCTGGTTCGGGGCCGGTGGCACGAAGCTCGAGCGGATCAACCCGTGCGCGAGCAGGTCTGCAAGCCACGCCGCATCATTCACATCGGTCTTGCGGCCGGGGACGTTCTTGATGCGCTGGGCATTGGCCGGAATGAGCTCGAAGCGCGCCTCCAGCAGCTGCCAGATCGGCTTCCAGTACACACCCGTGGCCGCCATCGCCACCTGCGTCACGCCGTGCTCGGCCAGCCAGTCACCCAATTCCAGCAGTGCCGTGGTGGTCGTATCAACGCTGCGCGTCTCATCGTGCAGCGGTTCGCTCACACAGCGCACCCGGGCCATGACCATGTCCTGATGCACGTCCAAGCCTGCGCAGCGCGGATAAAGAACGTGCATGGTGGAACCTCCAGAATCAGATCGCACAGATGGCGCCGGGAGGAACCCTCGTCATCGAAGTCTATTAACCGTGCCCCGGGGCGCATGCGCCCGTGGCAACAATACGGGGTGCTCGCAGGGTCCCGGGTCCAACTACTGATCGGGCTCTTGGCACCAAGGGAAAGCCGACCTCGTTCCCGACGCCAGGGGCATCCTATGCCTCAAACGCCCGTGAAATTCCACTCTTTCACTTCGCTCCACGGGTCCGGGCCCGCCGCATGAAGAACTACTGAGGTAATCCTGCGCATGGCCGCCACGATCGAGGCTGATCTCGCCGCGCGATTCGCGCGCATTGCGCTCGGCCACGTCACGCGCGAGTTTCCGAACAAACTCGACCACGTGCTGAGGGACGCCGGGGACGTCAAGGGCCCCCGCGCGCTGCACCCGATTTTCTTCGGCAGCTTTGACTGGCACTCCTGCGTGCACGCTCACTGGCTGCTCGCGCGGGTGTACCGGCGCTTTCCCGCCCTGACGGTGGCCGGTGAGATCCGCGCGCTGCTCGATGCACAATTCACCGAGAGCAAGGTCGCCGGCGAGCTCGCCTACCTCGAGCGTGACTCGACGCGAGGGTTCGAGCGTCCCTACGGCTGGGCGTGGCTGCTGATGCTCGAGGGCGAGCTGCTGCGCCATGCGAGCGCCGAAGGGCGCGGCTGGGCGGCGCGGCTCGCGCCGCTCGCGACAGCGTTCGAGCGCCGATTTGCGGCGTTCCTGCCGCTCGCCACTTATCCGGTGCGCGCCGGCGCGCACTTCAACACCGCGTTCGCTCTGCTGCTCGCGCGCGATTACGCCGCTGCGGCCGGCCATGGGCAATTCGCGACTCTGTGCGCAGCGAGCGCCCGGCGCTGGTACGGCTCGGACCGGGACTGTCCGGCCTGGGAGCCCTCGCAGGATGAGTTTCTCTCCCCGGCGCTCATCGAGGCGGCGCTGATGGCGGATGTGCTCGATGCGGGGGCATTTGCCGCCTGGTTCGGGCAGTTCCTGCCCAATGCGGCGCGCGGCGCGCCGCGGACGCTGTTCTCGCCGGCAACGGTCAGCGACCGCACCGACGGGAAGATCGCCCATCTCGATGGTCTGAATCTCTCGCGCGCCTGGTGCTGGCGGCGAATCGTCTCGACGCTGCCGCCTGAGCATCCGCTGCGCGCGCCGGCCGAGGCGGCCATCGCCGCCCACCTCGCCAGCGCGCTCGGGCAGGTGGCCGGTGATTACATGGGCGAGCACTGGCTGGCGAGCTTCGCGCTGCTCGCGCTCGATCCAGTGAGTGCGTGACAGTCGCCGAATGGCTCAGTGGACGGGCCGCTCGGGTGGGGCCAACGCCTGCGCCCGTTTGCGGAGCAAATCGCGTTCGCATGCGTTCGTGGCCAGCGCGGCGGCGTGAGAATACTCGGCGCGCGCCTCCGCGAACCGCCCCAACTTCTCGAGCAGATCGCCGCGCACGCTCGAGAGCAGATGGTAGGTCCGCAGCCGCCCGCCGGCGCACAACGCATCGACCAGCTCGAGCGCCGGGGCGGGCCCATAGGCCATGGACACCGCCACGGCGCGATTCAGCGCGACGACGGGCGATGGCGCCACCTCATGCAGCGCATCGTACAGGGCGACGATGCGGGGCCAGTCGGTCGCATCGGCGGTGACGGCTCTGGCATGGCACGCGGCGATCGAGGCTTGCAGGGCGTACGGGCCGAGCACGCCCGCGATGGCTTCGGCGCGCTCCAGGGCCGCCAATCCGCGCCGGATCAATAACTGATCCCAGTGCAGGCGGTTTTGCTCGAGCAGCAGGATCGGCTCTCCGCTCGGCGATATGCGCGCCGACAGGCGCGAGGCCTGCAGTTCCATCAGCCCGAGGAGCCCGTGGACTTCCGCATCCTCGGGGGCAAGCGCCGCCAGCGTGCGCCCGAGGCGCAGCGCTTCCTCGCACAGGGCCGGCCGTGTCCACTCATCGCCCGTGGTCGCCGCGTAGCCCTCGTTGAATATCAGATAAATGACCTCGAGCACGGCGGCGAGCCGCTCGGCGCGTTGCGCGGCGCCCGGCACTGCAAACGGCACGTGCGCCTCCGCCAGCGTTCGCTTGGCGCGCACGATGCGCTGCTGGATCGCCGCTTCCGACACCAGAAACGCCCGGCCGATTTCCTCGGGTGTGAGCCCGCCGAGCAGGCGCAGCGTCAGCGCCGCCCGCGCCTCGGTGCCGAGCACCGGGTGGCAGGCAACGAATATCAGCCGCAGCAGGTCATCGTCGATCGAGTCGGGTTCCTCGGCAAGCGCATCTGCGGAGCCGATCAGGTCCGGATCGTGCGCGAGCGCCGAGTGCTTCGCATCCCTCAACCTGAGGCGACGCAGCTCATCGATGGCGCGGTGCTTGGCCGTGGTCATGAGCCAGGCGCCGGGATTGTCGGGGATGCCGCCCGCCGGCCACTGCTCGAGGGCCGCGAGCCACGCGTCCTGCGCGATCTCTTGCGCCACGCCGACCTGACGGAGCATACGGGCGAGCTTCGCGATGATCTTGGGACTCTCGATCCGCCAGATCGCCTCGATCGCTCGCTCGAGCCGGGCTCGATCACCGGCGGCAGGGTGAGGATCCTCGGCGCTCATTGAAAGCAGGGCCCGAGCTCACGGACCTCCACGCTCGCCCAGGCTACCGCGGGGCAGGCCTCGGCAATGGCCACGGCCTCCTCGCGGGTCTCGCAGGTGAGCAGAAAGAAGCCGCCGACGATCTCGCGCGCCTCGGCGAACGGGCCGTCACGCACCGTGACGGCGCCGGAGCGCTTCGCGATGCGGGTGCCCGAGGCATCCGACTTCAGCGCTTGGCCCATGGTGAGCAGCCCGCGGGACTTGAGCTCGGCGCTGAAGCTCAGCATGCGCTCATAGAGCGCGCGGCCCTCGCTTTCGCTGCGGGCCGCTCGGTCCCCGGGCTTCTCGATGATCAACAGCATGTAAGCCATCGTCGCACCCTCGAGCGCTACTGGGCCGTGACGGACGCCAGTGCCCCGTTGACGATCCACGGCACACCGAACCGGTCAGTCACCATGCCCGCGATTTTCGCCCAAAACATCGGCTGCAGGGGCATGGTGACTTTCCCGCCGTCCGCCAGAGCGTTGAATGCCCGGCGTGCCTGCTCGACGGTCTCGAAGTTCAGTGTCACGCCAACGCCGTGAATGCCCTGATACATCATGTGGGGCGGACAGTCTCCGGCGTAGAGCGTGCCGCCGCCTGGAAGCGCAAGCCGCCCGTGCATGATGCGCTCGGCATGCTCCTTGGGAATCTGCGCCGCCATGGGCGTATCGGCGCCCCTCACCAGCAGCTCGATCTTACCGTCGAGCGCGCGCTCGTAGAACCGCAGCGCCTCTGCGCAGTTGCCGTCGTAGGACAGATAGGGAATGAGTTCCGACATCTTGGCTGTCTCCTCGATCGTGTTTTGCGGTCTGGGGCCGCTCAGGCGCCCGGGATCGGCGGGATCGGCATGACCTCGATCGCCTCCCCCGGGAAGAGGGTGAAGTGCGAGTGCTGCCCGAACATCCGGGCGGCCGCATCCAGGGACGGCCCGCGCACGACCGTGAAGGCGGCGAGCTGATTGGTGATGTCGCGGGGTCCTTGGGGATCGACTCGCTTGGTCTTGCCGAGCGGACCGCCCCTGGCGATGATCGCGCCGCGCTGCTGCTCGGACCAGGACTGCCAGGCGCCGATACCCTCCCGCTCCCTGGCGCGCCGCTGCGGCTCGGTGAGTGCGTTCCACGCCGCGCTGCGCGGGCGGGTCTTGCTGCCGGCAAACACGGCGAGACACGAATGGCTCGGTCTCATGGTGTGCTTCTTCGGTGCGTGGATTTCAGCGATCTGCGGCGCTTCAGCCGCGCCGCGCGGCCTCGATCGCCGCGATGCTGATCTTCTTCATCCCCATCATCGCCTCGAACGAGCGCTTGGCGGCAGCCGGATCGGGATCGCGCAGCGCATCGAGCAGCGCGCGCGGGGTGATCTGCCAGGAGAGGCCCCACTTGTCCCTGCACCAGCCGCACGCACTTTCGGTTCCGCCGTGATCGAGGATGGCGCTCCAGTATCGATCGGTCTCGGCCTGATCGTCGGTGAGGACCTGGAAGGAGAACGCCTCATTGGGCGGGAACCCGGGTCCGCCGTTCAGGCCGACGCAGGGAAGGCCGATCACCGTGAACTCGACGAGAAGAACGTCGCCGCGTTTGCCGCTCGGATAATCGCCCGGAGCGCGCAGGATGTGTCCGATCGAGCTGGCGGGAAAGGTGCGGGCATAAAACCTTGCCGCTTCCTCCGCGGCGCCGTCGTACCAGAGGCAAATGGTATTCTTCGCCATGATTCAGTCTCCTTAAGCGATCAAGGGGCTTGCGGGGGTCACACGGCGGGCCATGTCGCGGTGACTTACCCTCAAGAGAAGTCCCCGGGCTCGAACAGCGGACGAATCTCGATGTCCGAATCGCCCGGCATGGGATTGGGGCAGCGCCTGACCCACTCGAGGGCTTCCTCCATGGAGCGCACCTGCCAGAGCCAGAACCCGGCCACGAGCTCCTTCGTTTCCGCGAAGGGGCCGTCGGTCACGGTGCGCGACGTTCCCGAGAAGCGCATCCGCTTGCCGTAGCGGCTGGGCTTCAGGCCGTCACCGGCCAGCAGGACGCCGGCCTTCACCAGCGATTCGTTGAACTGCCCCATCGCGGCCCACCGCTCGCGTGTGGGCATCACGCCGGCTTCGCTCTCGGCTGTGGCTTTCACCAGGACCATGACTCTCATGGTGGATCTCCCGTGCCGTATGCAACGCCGCGGTCAGGGACCGACGCCCGGCTCGAACATCGGCCGGACCTCGGATTCCCCCGCGAACTGCGGCCAGTGCTCACGGTGCAGCTCCATGAACGCGCGGGCGATGCGCACCGCTTGCTCCCGGGTCTCGGTCTTGAGGATCGCCCAGCCGCCGATGATCTCCTTGCTTGCCGTGAAGGGCCGTCGGTGACGGTGATGCGGCCCTTCGCAAGGCGGACCCGAACGCCATCCTTGCTCGGCAGCAGTGCTCCGGTGTCGAGCCGCACGCCGGATTTCGGGGATCGCTGCACGAATTCCCCCATCGCCGCCATCAAGGCCTGCAGCGGGCCGGCTTCGCGCAAGGACAGCGCGTGGTGGATGAAGGTCAGATATTTCATGGCTGCTCCCGGGTCAGGACGGTGCTCTGATGGGTACGACGAATGAGGCCCTCGCCAATCGACACCGTCAGCGGGCTCTCTCACTTCAACCCCAGGGGGAGCGGCGGACCACGGCCGAATGGCATGCCTGAGCAGTGTGCGATTGGATCAGCGTGGCGTCATGGCCCGAAGTTTGGTGAGGGCGTAGGAACTTCCGGTAAGTTATTGAATTATGACCTAAATGCCGACGCTATGAGCAATGGCACTTACGTCACGTGAAACGTGTGAAAGAGAGCCATGCAAACGCGCCTGCCGCCGTGCCTTCGCACGAGGCACCTTCAGCCACTGGTACGATCGGCACGAATCGCGCGATGAGGATGGAAATGGCGGAATTTCCGTCCGGCGCCGTAATGCCTAGTGTAGTGTTGCGTTCTTATGGGAACTTAAATGACTCTCCGGGGTCCAATGTGCTATCAGCGACGGCATTGGAGAGCGAGAGTGCGCGTAGCCCCCGAGATTGTGTTGAGCGATGAGGA
>JAJYLP010000134.1 GCA_021787615.1 Pseudomonadota bacterium | reverse complement strand
AACACCGCGGCCCTGTCGGCCGGGAGCGTCATTCTATGCGAATTATCAGCGTCGCTCGGCACTGACTCGTCCCTGAGCGGCGAGCCGAGCGCGTCTTGCGTCCAGCTGACGCTCCTCGAGGTGGCTCGGCCCGCCGCGCATGGGTTGAGACCCGGCGCGGCGGGCAAAGTTCCCGCCCAGTCGGTCAGAGGCCGAACGAGTAGCCGACTGACAGCACCACCGCGTTCGGCCAGAAGTGCACGCTGGAGGTGCGCAAGACCCCCGCGGTGTCGGTGGTGAGACGGCTGTTCACCTGCGCGACCGAGTAGGAGGCGACGATGTGCCAGCGCTGATTGATGTGGTATTTGACCCCGGCCGTGACCGCCGGCCCCACCGAGGCGGGCATCGAGATCGAGGTCGGCCCGCCGCTCACCGCCGCGCCCGCCGCGGTGACCGAGCGGTCGTAGAAGTACGTGTAGTTGACGCCGACGCCGACAAACGGCCGCCAGCGCGCCCCGGGGTTGAAGAAGTTGTACTCGAGCAGCAGCGTCGGGGACAGCCAGCGGATGGTGGCGATCTCCTGGCCGTTGTACGGCACCGAGCCCACCGCCGCCGGTCCCCGGGCCGTGGCACGCGTCACCGGCGGCCAGCCCAGGGCGAGCTCGAGGGCGAAATGGCTCGAGAGCGTGCGCACGTAGCCCAGGTACAGCGTCGTCGTGTTCTTGACGCTGGTGTTGAGCCCCGGCACCGTGTAGGGGCCGGTAATGTCGGTGGCGCTGCTGGCGAAGTGCACGAAGTACCCGCCGATGCGGATGTCGTTCGGCGTGGCGTTGTCGGCGCGCGCCCCGGTGGTGGCCGCGAGCGCGAGAGCGGTGCCGAGCGCGAGTGTTGCGATCTTTTTCTGCATGGTCGTCTCTCGTGTCAGGGCCTACGGAACCTGCGCGAAGAAATCACGCGCCGCCACCATGCAGAACGGTGCCTCGGTGGCATGGTAGGACTGGATGGCGGTGCTCGCCCCCTCGGCGCTCACCATGGCCCCATAGGTGCTCTGGAAAGCGCCCTGCAGGGCCGCGAACGGCCCGCTCGGGGGGGCGTTGAGGTCGAGGACGCTCACCAGGCCCGCCGAGACCAGCGGGCTCCACTCGGCGGCCATCACCCCGGTGTTCACTTCGAAGAACACCGTCGGGTCCTGATCGCCGCCGCACATCAGCATCGGCTCTTTGGGTGCCCAACCGCCGTTGCGCATGTCGTTCACCTTGAAGTCCTGGCGCAGCCCGAAGGCCGGGGCGGCAGCGAGCGCCACATCGCTCGAGGTGAGCGTCCCGCCGTTGAGCAGCGTCATCGTCGCCTGGTCGGGGTTGGTGAGCGCATCGGCCGCATAGCCGGCACGGAAGCTGTTGTTCACCAGGTAGGGGCTGCCGAAGCCGGCGTCGAACAGCGCCGCATCGGAGGCGCTGTACGGCGGGCTCGTCGGCACGGCGAGCAGCTGATTGAGCTGCGCGCTGCTGGTGATCGGCGTCGTGCTGTCAAAAAGCGCCGCCTCCGGGAGCTTGCCCGTCTGGAACAGCGTCGTCAGCGGCGTTGCCGTCGGCAGCAGAGTGGCGATGCCGTTTGCGTACGTCGAGGAGTACACGTCGGAGGGCTGCGTGTACACGTTGTCGTACGCGTTCTGGTAGCTCGTGGTCGCGAGCGGCGCGAACACCGTCGAGCCGATATCCACCTGCCCGAAGAAAATCGAATCGCCGAACGCCTCGAGCGCATACGGGCCGGAGGACGGCGCCGAGGCGGTCACCGTGTCGCCCGCAGCCTGCATGGCCTTCACGGTGGCCATCGCCACGTAGCCGCCCTCGGAATAGCCCGTCACGTACAGCTGGCCGCTGTCGCTGGTCTTCGGCGTAAAGGTGTGCGGCAGCGCGGTGCGCGCGGCGGCGAGCGCATCGATCATGTCATCGGCGTTCACCGCGCCGTCGATGTAGGGATGGTAGCCGAGGTTCGAGATGTCGTATCCCTCGTAGTTCGGCGCCACCACGATGTCGCCCTGCGCGGCGAACACCGCAGCGATCATGGCCGACTCGCTGTTGGCCGCGTTGTTCGGGTCGCTGATATCAGCGATGTTGTACGTCTGGCTGGTCGTGGTGCCGTGCGCGTAGAGCACGATGGGGCGCGGCCCCGAGCACTGCGGGGCGGAGCCGGTCGGCACCATCAGCGCGCCGGAGACCTCCGCGGGCTTGCCGGACGGGTCCACCGTCCAGTACTTGAGGTAGTAGAAATCCACTCCGCAGGCGGGAGTGCCCGCCAGCTGCACCAGCTGCTGCCCGGAGGTGGTGGCGCCGAGCTCAGTGGAGAAGGCCGAGGCGCTGAGCGAGGCGACCCGCAAGGGCGGATCGACCGCCAGCGTGCCCCGCTGGGTGCTGGTGGCCACGGTTGAGGTCTGACTGCCCTGACCGCAGCCCGCTAGCGCGAGCGTAGCCAGTACAGCGCAGATGAGACCCCCATTCTTCTTCAGCATGCCGCCTCCCCCACTCGCCCATTCGAATTAAAACAAGCGTTCGTTTGCGAGTCGCTGTATCGCAGAGAATACATGGTCCCATGGGCGCTGGATAGCCCCGGATTGGGCGGTCGGAGGGGATTCTGACGGGCGTCAGTCGCGTGAGACAGCGGCGCAGCCCTTGCAGACGTTGCGCAGCGCCAACAGCTGCGTCGATCCACCGCGAACGGGTCCTGGTTGGCGCAGCGCCAAAAGCCGTCGGGGCCGCCGTGCGATGGGGCTGCCCCTACTGCGCAATCGCGGCGAGGCGGCGCTTGTCGGCCGGTGCGAGCAGCGCGCCGTTCATCACGAATCAGAGTCCCGCCCTGACCCCTCATCACGCTGTTCCTGACAGCGCTCGAGGGGTCTCGGCCCTGGCGGGCCTTCGAGCCGGTTCGCGGTTCATCATGGGGTGGGGTTGACACGGCGCGGTGGTTACCCACAGCGCCGGTTCCGCCACGCAGTCCACTCCCCGCACTTCACGTTCCGGTCGCTGCCCACGGTAGGCGACAGCGCCGCGGGCGGTTTCCCGCACGCGCCTCTTGCCGGTAGCCGGCGATGAGCCTGCCAGTATCCGCAGACCCTCGCGACGGAGGTTCTTCGCCGCATTCTCATCGCGGTCATGTCGTGCCCCGCAGGCGGGGCACTCCCAGTGTCTCTCGAGCCGCAGCCCCGCATGGATGTGCCCGCACTCCGAGCAGCGCTTGGAGCTCGGATAGAACGCATCCACCCGGATGAGCGTGCGGCCGGCCCAGCCGGCCTTGTATTCGATCTGGCGCGAGAGCTCCCCGAGGGCCGCATCGGCCACCGAGCGGCGGAAGGCTCTGCGGCCCATGCCGCGCGCCATCGCCTTGACCCGCAGATCTTCGAGCACGATCACCTCGGCCCGGCGCACGAGAGTCGTGCTCAGCTGATGCAGCGCATGCGCTCGCACCTGCCGGATGCACCCATGCAGCCGGGCGATGCGCTCGCGGCTGCGGGCGCGCCGGCGCGACAGCCCCAGCCGAACCCCTTTGGGGCAGCGCTGCCTCGGATCCAATCCCTGGGTCCTCATCTGGGCGGCGAGCTGGCGCCTCTGGCGGCGCTGGTAGCGGCGCAGCCGGATGAGCTTGGCAGCGAGGGCCTTCGGGGCCGGGGTTCTCCCGATCCGCTGCCCATCGTGCACGACCGCCAGGGCGCTCAACCCCATATCCACGCCCACCGCGTGTGTGCGCGGGGCGCTCCAGGCTTGCTGTGGAACTCTATCGGCGGTGATGGCGGCGAAGTAGCGTCCCGCGCCATCGCAGGAGAGGCTCACCGAGCGCAGCCGCCCCTCGAGCGTCTCGGTGCGCCGCAACTTCACCCGGCCCAGACCCGGCAGCGTCACGTACGCCCAGCGCCCCTCATCCCCCCCTCGCTCGAGCTGCCGGCGGCGCTGATCGAGGGTGAAGCGCACGCTCCTGCGATGGCGGCGCCCGTGAAATCGCGGATGGCGGGCGCGGCGCGCAAAGAAGTTCTCGTACGCCTTCTCCAGATCCCGCAGCACCTGATTGAACGGCTCGCGCGGCAGCTCACTCAGCCAGCGTGTCTCGGGCAAGCGGCGCAATTGCGTGAATTCCTGAGACAGCGCCACCCAGTTGAGCCGGGTCTTCTCGCACCGATACGCCGACCGTCGCCGCTCCAGCGCCCAGTTCCACACAAAGCGCGAGGCGCCAAAGAGCCGCGCGAGCACACGGCGCTGGCGCGCTGTGGGATAGCAGCGCATCCGGTAGGCGCGCTCGATCTCGGGCAGCTTCTCCATGTTGGTATTATCAACACTCTGCGGCCCCGATCAACGGGCGGGACGGATTTTATAACAGCCGTCGGACGCCCTGCTTCGCCTCCGCGCATGATGTCATGTTGGATGTCATGTTGAGCGTCGCGCGCGGACGCTGCGCAAATGGCTCAAGCCGACGGGGTCGCGAGCGTCCGTGCTCGCTCCATGGCGTTGTCGAGCTCGGCGAGCGGCGCCGCCTCCTCGGCCTGCACCTTCTGCAGCGCCGGGTCGGTGTTGGCCGAGGTGAGTGCGTTGAACACGCCCATCACGCGGTTCAGCAACTGGCCCGAGGCCTGGAACGGCAGCGGGCTCGGATGCATCAGCTGATTGCCGGCGGCCTGGACGGCGCCCGCGAGAGCCCAGGCGAGCGCTGCGGCGTACGCCGCTCGAGTACGGATCTTCCCCCTCATCACAGATCCCCTCGGGTTCAGGTGGCGCGCCGCGTTCGAGTGGTGATGGCGCGGCTGCGCGCGATGGCGCGAGTATACGCGAGCTCAGGCGTGGCGCGTGGTCGGCCGCCCCGCCCCGCACCGCACCGCGAGCCGCGCGGCCGCGCTCAGGTCCCGGTGCTGCGGCAGGCGGCCGGCCGCGCGCTGCGCCAGCAGCGCCGCTCGCCATAACGGCGCAGCAGCGCCTCGCGCGAGATCGCCACGCGCACGCAGCCGCGGCGCAGCACCCCGGTGCGCAGCGAGATCGGATTGGTGGCCATGACCAACATCACCACCATGATGTTCTCGCCGAAGCGCCGCAGGGCGTGGCCGTGCTCGAGCGGCGGGCGGGGCACCGTCTCGAACCCGAAGCGCCCGAGGATGCGCGAGAGCTGCAGGCTCTGGCGCGCGCTCGCGAGGTGCATCTGGGCACACACCGCCGCCACGGCGCGGCTCTCTGCCGTCTGCGCCAGATACCGCGCAAGCTCGGCCAACGACAGCGCCATGCAGCGCTCGATGCACCGGGCCCACGCCATCGACGGGCCGTGCGCGCCCATCGGCGGCATGTGCTCGTTCCACAGATGGAGCCTGAGCAGCGTATCGCCGATCTCGATGCGCGTACCGTCGCCGAGCACGACGCGCTCATCGGCGCAGCAGCGCTCGGCGCGCAGCAGACAGTCGCGATGGCTGGTGTACTCGTAGATGCCGTAGTGGCGGCGCAGCTGGCGGTCGAGGCCGAAGATCCAGCGCTTCGGACGCAACACGTGCAGAGAGCCCCGTTCGACAGACAAGGCGGATCCTCCTTGCAGATCGGTACCGACCCCGACTCGGCGCGGAACCGCTCGTTCCCGCCTTGCCCGCCGGTCTCAGCGGACCGCCTGCCCCCGGTAGATCACCCCGAGCAGCACCTTGATGCCAAGCGCCGCGGGCACCGCCAGAATAGCCCCGGCGACCCCGAAAATCACCCCGCCGCAGAGGAAGCAGAAGATCACGAGCACGGGGCGCAGATCGGCCGCCCGCCCGAGCAGAAGGGGCCCCACGAACTGGTCTATCGAGATCCTGAGCGTTGCGGCATAGACGGCAAAGGCCGCAATGCCCCACGCCCCGGGCAGCTGCCCGAGCACATTGAGCGCGGTGACCAGCAGCGCGACCGTCGGGCCGAGGAACGGGATCAGCTCGAGCAGCCCCGTGAGCAGCGCCAACACCGGTGCATGCGCCAGACCCAACACCACACCGAGACCGGCCTCGGCGAGAGCGCCGGCATAGAGCGCCACCAGGGCGACGCCGATGAAGTAGCGGCGCGCGAGCGGCACGAACTCGACTCCCGCCTGATGCAACAGGTCGCGATGGCGGGGCGGCACCAGCCAGGCGAGCCCGCGCGCGATGCGCGGCGCATCAAGCAGGAAGTACCCGAGCAGCACCCCCGTCAGGATCAGCTCGAACACCGCCGCGACGCCCCACATCACCAGCCGCACGGGGCTGCCCGGCCGCGCCAGCCAGGCGTGCAGCGTGTGCGCAAGCGCGGTGGCGATCTGCGCCGCGCTCCAACGCGTCCCGAGCAGCGCGATGCGTTGTGAGCCGAGCACCGCCTCGAGCACCCGCGTGAGGCGCTGCGGCAGCGCGCTGCCCGCGCTCTGCAGCGCCCCGACGAGCATCGGCGCCCAGAGCCACCCCACGAGCGCCCCGAGCGCCCCGAGCGCCGCCAGCACCGCCGTGGCGCACAGTGCGCGAGGCAGCCCGGTGCGCGAGCGCAACCGCTCCACCAGCGGCGTGAACACGAAAGCCACGATCCCCGCGAGCACGAACGGCAGGAGGAACTCGCGCATCAGATAGAGCAGCACGAGCAGCCCCGTCGCGAGCAGCGCGAGGGCGATCGGCGGCGGGCTGCGCTCGGCCGGGCGGCTCATGCGTCGTACACGCGGCCTCGCCAGCGCACGCGCCCCCTGAGACGCCAGCGCACGCTGTCGAGGGCCATCAGCGCCCCGATCGTGTAGCCGAGCGGAAAGAGC
>JAJYLP010000133.1 GCA_021787615.1 Pseudomonadota bacterium | reverse complement strand
GGAGGCTCAGCCGAGCGAGCTGCGCCTCGAGCTTCATGCCCGCTTCCTTGCGCTCCGTCACGTCGCTCGCGGCTCCGAACCACTCGACGATCCGCCCCGCGTCGTCCTTCAGCGGGATGGCACGCGAGAATGCCCACCCCATGCTGCCATCGGCGCGCCAGACGCGGTGTTCGAGCTCGAACGTGCCGCCGGTATGGATTGCCTGGGCGAGCGCGGCGCGCACCCGCGCCTGGTCTTCGGGATGGATGTACTGCTCGAGCCAGTTGCGCGTCGCCACCGGCGTCACCGCCACGAAATCACCACCCTGCTGCGGCCGCAATTCGCTCCAGTCGGGGCTCATCTGGTACACGACATCGGAGGTCGTGCTGACGAACGCGCGGAACCGCCGTTCGCTGGCGCGCAGCGAGGCGTTGACGCGCGCGAGCTCCTCGGTCCGCTGCCTGACACGGCTCTCCAGCTCGGTATTCAATTCCCGCAGCGCCGCTTCGGCGCGGTGCCGCCCCGCGAAATCCCGCCGCAGCGCCGCCAGCGCGAACAGCGTGATGATGAATGCGAGTGCACCGCCGCCGGCGACGGTTTCCTCAGTGAGCCGCGCACGACGGTCGGCGGCGGCCTTGCGCCGCACGAGCAGCCCCCGCTCGGTGCCGCGCATGCGCACGATGATGCGCTCGAGCTGATCGGCGGCGGCCCGATGGGCGCGCGCGCGGACTTCTTCGGCCCGGGCGCCCGCGAACCCCTGCGCCCGGCGCAGCGCGATCAGCTGGGTCAGCTGCGCGATGCGCGCGGCAAGCAGCGGCGCGAGCCGCTCGAGCCGCCCCTGCTCGAGCGCGTTGTCGGCCGTCTGATGCTTGAGATCCCCGTAGGCGCGCTCGACGGCACGGATATCTCGGTGGTAGGCATTCAGGTCAGCTGGGCTCTCCGTGATGAGGAAGTCGCGCTCATCGGATTCGGCCCTGGCGATATGGCCATCGAGACGGCGCAGCCCGGACAGCACCGCCACGGTATGGGTCACCCAGCCGGAATCGCTCGTCAGCTGTCGCAGACTGAGGAAGGAAACGACGCCGATCAGCACCACGCAGGCCAGTGCGCATGCAAAGGCTGCCTGGGTCCTCCTTTCCGTCGACCAGCGCATCGTGTGCCCGCTCCGGTCAGCGGCGAGGAGGATCCGCGCGCCTCGCGGGGGCGGGCCACGGGTTCCTGCCGGGCGGCGCGGTTGCGGCCTCCGCCATCGGCTTACGTGTCGAATCGCCCGAGGTGTCTGGCGGGACAGCTGCGCACGAGGTTCACAGGTGAACCTGCATTGACCGGTGCGATTTCAAGCATGCCGCCACGCCCCCTCCAGCGTCTGACGATACCTTACGCTCCCGCCCGACCGCACGCCAGCCGTGCCTCAAAACTCCGTGTATTTTCGGCTGTTGCCGCGCGCCTTCGCCACCGGGTACTTGCGCGCGTTCAGACGGATCTTGCGGCGCGCGGCCGCCAGGAGATCGATGTCGAGCCGATCCGCCAGACGCACGAGGTACAACAGCACGTCAGCCATCTCCTCTGCGACCTGGAGGCGCTTGGAGGGCCTCAGCGCGTCCGACGCGGCGTCCGGCAGCCATTGGAAATGCTCCAGGAGTTCGGCCGCCTCGACGCTGAGCGCCATCGCGAGGTTCTTGGGCAGATGAAATTGATCCCAGTCCCGGGCGGCCGCAAAACGTCGCAGCGCGGCGCGGAGCGCATCGAGGGAGTCCGGCGACGCGGGCATCACCCGGCGCGCGCGACCGCGCGCCTTCGGGCTGGCGGCATTCATACGGCCGGCTCCACGGATGGGTCCGGCTTCCACGGCCGCACTGCGGCCCCGGCCCCTTGTGCCTCGTTGCGCGCCAGTGCCACAGAGGGGTTCGTGGTCGGGCGAGGCTCGGCGCCCCGGGTGTTCGCTAGGTGGTTCACGTCGATATCCGGTCAGAGTACGGGGCACGGGCGGCTCGCGCCGCATCGAACGGCGCGCCGTCGCGGCTCTTCGTGTCGTCACTGCGCACGAGCGGGCGTGACCGCTCGCAGCAGAGCATGATCGCCGAGGTCGGCGCTGGGGTTCAAGACGGGCTCGGGGCGCACAGGGCCGTGCGGCGTCGCGCCGCAGACTGGACGGTCGTACAGCCACAGGGCTTGAAAGCTGGGTGGCGCTCGGCGCGGCGCCCTGGATTCACAATCTGGCGCGGTGCCGCCTCGCCCGCAAGACATGACCCTCGCGACGACGGATGCGTCAGCGCCGGATCGGGCAATGAGAGCTCGCGGCGTTGGCTCGCGCCAGGTACGCTCGAGACGCGATTCGGCTCGAGCGGAACGCGCTCAGCGTTTCAGCGCCCGCGCCAGCGCTTCGGCCATCACGCCGTTGCCAGCAGGCTGCGCTGCGCGAGCACCCGGCGCACGCTGAGCAGGCCGCGGGCTCGGGCGACGCGGGTTGCGCTGCGAATCGCGTTGCGCCGATCCGCTCGGCACACGCGGCGGCGCCTCATCGAGCTTCATCGTGAGCGCGATGCGCCGGCGCTGCAGGTCGACCTCGAGCACCTTGACTCTGACCACATCGCCCGCCTTGACCAGCTCGCGCGGATCGGTGACGAAGCGATGCGACATCATCGATATGTGCACCAGGCCGTCCTGGTGCACACCGATGTCGACGAAGGCGCCGAAGTTAGTGACGTTGGTCACGACGCCCTCGAGCAGCATGCCGGATGCGAGGTCCTTCAGTTCCTGCACGCCATCTTGAAAAACCGCTGTCTTGAACTGCGGGCGTGGGTCGCGCCCGGGCTTTTCCAGCTCGCGCAGGATGTCGCGCACCGTCGGCAGGCCGAAGCGTCCGTCCGTATAGCGGGCCGGATCGATTTGCTTGAGCGCGCTCGTATCGCCCATCACCGTGGCGAGCGGCCGGCCGAGATCGGCGAGGATGCGCTCGACGAGCCGATAGGCTTCCGGGTGCACTGCGCAGCGGTCGAGCGGGTTCGTGCCGTCATTGACGCGCAGGAACCCGGCGGCCTGCTCGAAGGTCTTCGCGCCGAGGCGCGGCACCGCGCGCAGGCTCTCGCGACTGGCGAAGGCGCCGTTCTCGTTCCGGTAGCGCACGATGGCCTCGGCGAGGGACGCCGACAGTCCCGAGATCCGGGCGAGCAGCGCCGGCGAGGCGGTGTTCACATCGACCCCGACGGCGTTGACGCAATCCTCGACCACCGCCTCGAGCGAGCGGGCGAGCCTGCCCTGATTGACGTCGTGCTGATACTGTCCCACGCCGATCGATTTCGGGTCGATCTTGACCAGCTCCGCGAGCGGGTCCTGCAGGCGCCGGGCGATCGACACCGCCCCGCGCAGACTGACGTCGAGCTCCGGCAGCTCGCGCGAGGCGAGCTCGGAGGCCGAGTACACCGAGGCGCCCGCCTCGGACACCACGATGCGGGTGAGCTTCAGCTCGGGGTGGAGCCGGATCAGCTCTGCGGCGAGCCGGTCGGTCTCGCGCGAGGCCGTGCCGTTGCCGATGCTGATCAGATCGACTCCGTGCCGCCGCGCGAGCGAGGCAAGCGCCGCGAGCGCCGCATCCCACTCATTGCGTGGGACATGCGGATAGAGGGTTGCGGTCTCGAGCACTTTGCCGGTGCGATCCACCACAGCCACCTTCACGCCGGTGCGAAGGCCCGGATCCAGCCCCATCGTCGCCCGTGGCCCAGCCGGCGCGGCGAGCAGCAGGTCATGCAGATTGCGCGCAAAGACCCCGATGGCCTCCTCCTCGGCGCGCTCGCGCAGCTCGGCGAGCAGCTCCCCTTCGAGCTGCCAGGCGAGCTTCACCTGCCAGCACCAGCGCACCGCCTGCGCGAGCCAGGCATCCGCGGGGCGACCCCGGTCCGAGACCTGCACGTGCGCCGCGATCTTGCGCTCGCACGCATGGGCAGTCCCGGTGGCCTGCGCCGGCTCGTCGTCCGCCTCCAGTTGCTCGGGCAGCTTCAGCGCGAGCTGCAGAATCTCTTCCTTGCGCCCACGAAGGAGCGCGAGCGCCCGATGCGAGGGAATCGCCTTCAACCGCTCGCGGTAGTCGAAGTAATCGCGGAACTTCGCGCCGGCCTCCTCCTTGCCGGGCTCGATCTTCGCGACCAGCCACGCGCTCTCGCGCAGATGCTCGCGCAGCGCGCCGACCAGCGCCGCGTCCTCGGCGAACTGCTCCATCAGGACCTGCCGCGCCCCCTCGAGTGCCGCCTTGGCGTCGGGCACCCCGGGGTTCTCGCCCTGCTCGGTGGTGAACGCGGGCTTCAGATAGCGCGCCGCTTCGGTCTCGGGATCGAGCCGCGGATCCGCCAGCAGAGCGGCCGCCAGCGCATCGAGACCCGCCTCGCGCGCGATCTGCGCCCTGGTGCGCCGCCGCGGCTTGTAGGGCAGATACAGGTCCTCGAGGCGCTGCTTGGTCTCGGCGGCCTCGAGACTCGCCCGCAGTTCGGGCGTCATCTTGCCCTGGCCCTCGATGCTGCTCAGGACCGCCGCGCGGCGCTCGTCGAGCTCGCGCAGGTACACGAGGCGCTCCTGAAGCGTGCGCAGCTGCGCATCATCCAGGCCCCCAGTGGCTTCCTTGCGATAGCGAGCAATGAACGGCACCGTGGCGCCGCCGTCGAGCAGGGCGACGGCGGCGAGGACTTGTGGCGGACGAACTGCGAGCTCGGCGGCGATACGGGATTCGATTGTGCTCATCGGTGACGGGCATCGGGCGAAGCCAAGGGAGGCGCACTATGCGCAATCGTCCGGCCCGCAACAAGACTTGCGCAGCCGCCGCGAAGTGTCTAAGCGCAGGGCGCCGGCCAAGGACGGCTCAGGCCTCGGGACTTGTCTCTGCGCGACCGGCCCCGCCACTGCGGGGCGGGACTTGCACCCACAAGAATGCGCCCGTGCCGGGCGCACCATAAAAAAATGGGCCCCCGAAGGAGCCCATTGCAAGAGAAACAAACGTCTTGTCTCAGTCCATGTCGTAGGTGAACCCGACCATCATGAACCGGCCCACGGCTCCGTCCTCGTGAAGGGCCGGATCGTACGGGAAGAACAGACTCCCGCCGCCGTAGGTCTGCACGTCCACCGGCGGTTGCTTGTTGAACAGGTTCGTCACCGAGGCGTGAACCTGCCAGCTGTCATTGATCTGATAGCTCGCATACAGGTTCGTCTCGAGGAAGTACCCTACGGTGCAGAACTGCTGCTGGTTCGCCGGCACCGAGCCACCCGGGAACTCGCCGTTGTAGCCGAGCGCGGCAGCGCAGGTCGGGATACCCGAGGACGGATCGGTGATGCTGAAGTGCCCGATGAAATCGATGCTCGGCGTGACCGTCAGCGGTCCCTTGCTCCAGCTGAGCCTCGCGTCGATGCGGTCCTTCGGGTTGCCGGTATCGCCCGATACGCCCGATGGGCCGTGCGTGCCGGCCAGCTGGTAGGTCGAACCGCCGATGATCAGCTTGTAGCTGATCTCATGCGTCCACTGCGCCTCGCCGGTGAAGCGGCCGAAGCGGCCCATGTCCCAGTGGTACTGCAGGTCGAGATCGAACCCGCTCACCATGGTCGAGCTGGCGTTCAGGTACGGGAAGGCCTCGTACAGAATCGGTCCCACCGGCGTCTGCTGGAAGACCAGGTTGTTGTTGCTGCAACCGTTGGTGAAGGTGGTCGGGCAGAACGGCAGCGAGACCTGCGGACCGCGGACCAGGCTGATGGACCCGACACCCAGCCCGCCGGCCTCGAACGCCGGGACGATGTCGTTGTTGATCTTGATGTTGTAGTAGTCGACCGAGGCGCTCAACTGCTGGATCGGCTGCAGCACGAGGCCCGCGGTCCAGTTGGTCGAGGTGACGTCCTTCAGGTGCTGGTTCGCCAGCAACACGCCCGTCAGACCGAACAAGCACTGGCTCGGGAAGTCCCCGGGGCCTGCGACCGTCCCGGTGGGCACGGTGTTCGGGCACAGAGCAGGATCCTGATAGGTGCCCGCGCCGAACGCCTCCCCGGACGAGATGCCTTCCGCCGGCGTCGGCACGCGGAAGCCCTTGCTCCAGGTGCCGCGAATCGCGATCCAGTGCCACGGCGTGAACTTGATGCCGATCTTCGGGGTCGTGTCCGACCCGAACGTCTGGTAGTTGTCGTAGCGCCCCTCGAGGTCGATCTCGATCTGCTTGATCGGGTTGCCCTGCAACTCCGCGAACACGGCGCGGTCGTACTCGTTGCCGATCGCGTAGGTGGGATCGCCCTCCTGGATTCCAGCGGCAATGGTCGATGGGGCCGTCACGTTGTGGCCATCCTTGATCCACTGCACCCCGAGGGCGAGGCTCAGCGGCCCTCCGGGCATCTCAAACAGCTTGCGCGTGCCGTGAATGTCGACCAAGTCCATGTTGCTGGTCGGGGTCGATTCCGCCGGCGGCGCGAACTGCATCATGCCGCCAGGGTTGCTCCCCAGGATGTACCCATTGTTCAGCGCGGTCTGCAGCGCTGTCGGCTCGATGGCGCCGTAGCTCGTGTTCGACATCTTCGCGTACATCGCCCCGACGGTGCCCTTGATGTGCCAGCCGAGGGCCGTGCCGGTCAACGTGGCCAACAACCGGTACGTGTTGGTGTCGACTAGCGTCGTTCCCTGTCCGACCTCGGGGAAGTTGTAGATGAGCGGAGCGGCGACGCCGAAGGGGTTGCCCGGATAGTTGGCCGGAACGGTGATGATGGGGTAAGTGATGATGCTGGGGTTGACCCCGGGGCCGAACTTGAAGAGC
>JAJYLP010000040.1 GCA_021787615.1 Pseudomonadota bacterium | reverse complement strand
CGTGATGCAGACCTACTTCGATTTTCTCGCGCAGCACATGTTCTGGATCCATCGCCTGCAGCATCTGATCCTGCATCATATCGGCCCGACCCTGCTCGTGCTCTCGGCGCCCGTGCCGGTGCTGCGCGCCGGCATGCCCGGGCCGGCCTGGCCGGTCCTCAGCAAGCCCTGGGTGAGCGGCCCGATCGGGCGGCTGTGGCGAGCGCTGCAGCATCCGCTCATCGCCCCGGTGATCTTCGCCGGTCTCATATGCTTCTGGCTGATCCCGTCCATCCACTTCACCGCGATGCTCGATCAGCGGCGCTATCTGCTGATGAACTGGAGCATGCTCATCGACGGCATCCTCTTCTGGTGGCTGATGCTCGCGCCGCGCGAAACGCAGGGCGCGGCGGCGCTGCGCTACGGCCCGAGGTGCATCGTTCTCACCGCCGTGGCGCTGCCGCAGATCGTGTTCGGGGCGTACATTGCGCTCACCTCCAAACCGCCCTGCAGCATTTACGCGATATGCGGACGGGCGTGGGCCATCAGCCCGATGCTCGAGCAGCAACTCGGCGGTCTGCTCACCTGGATCCGCGCGGCGATGATGTCCGCAGTCGGGGCCATCGTCGTGCTGCATCACGTCCAGGCCGAAGACCGCCGGGCGCCCGCGCGCGAGGCTTGCGCCCAAGCGAGTGCCGCGGCCGGCGCATCGGCCGGAGCGGCGGCATGAACGCCCGCCGCGCGGCGCGCGCCCTCGCCCTAGCGCTGGGTCTGGCACTGTGCGGCTGCACACCGCGACAGCTGGGGCACCACATGACCGACGTCTCCGGCCTGGTCGCGCCGCTCGAGTTCCACATGACCGACCAGGACGGCGTGCCCGTCAGCGCCGCGAGCTACCGGGGCGATGTCGTAATGCTTTATTTCGGCTACACACACTGTCTTGACGCCTGCCCGATCACCCTCGCCACGCTCGCCGATGCGATCGAGCAGCTTGGCGCGCAGGGCAAGGGGGTGCGTGTGCTGTTCGTGACCGTGGACCCGCGACGCGACACCGAGCCGGTGCTCAAGCGGTATGTGAGCGATTTCGGGCCGCAGTTCGTCGGGCTGCGCGGCACCGATGCGCAGCTCACCGACATGATCAAGCGCTACCGCGTCTCATACCACTACGAAAAACCCGACGCGAGCGGCGCCTACGAGGTCGATCACAGCAGCGCGGTGTTCATCTTCGGCCGCCACGGCCGGGCCCGACTCCTGGCGCAGACAGGCGCGCCCGCCTCGGTGCTCGCGGCCGATCTGCGCCACCTGCTGGCGCGGACTTGAAGCGGCGCGCGCGGCGGCTTTGCCGCCCGGCCACAGCGCGCTACCATGACCGCTCTGCGCGCGACAGTGCGCCGGGGAATCGCAAGCGCCCGGGCGGCGAGCCGCGCAATCAGCCGGACTTCATCAAACGACGTTCCAACCGTGGGAATGACTCCCGACAGCGGCCCTGCCGCCACCACTGCTCCGACCTCGGCTCTGGCAGCCACCTGGAAGCTGTTGCTCGGCATGGGGATTCTCATGCTCGGCGCGGGGCTGACCAGCACCGAGATCAGCCTGCGCGCCGCGCTCGAGGGATTCAGCGCGCCAGTGACCGGCGTGGTGATGTCCTGCTATTACCTGGGGTACCTGCTCGGCACGGCGGCCGCGCCCCGCTTGGTACGCCGTGTCGGGCACATCCGCGTGTTCGCCGCCATGGCGGCGATGGCCTCGGCGTCGGTGCTGATCCAGGGCCTGTTCGTCGATCCGCTCACCTGGGGGCTGCTGCGCGGGGTGTCAGGCCTGTGCTTCGCCGGACTGTACGTCGTAGCCGAGAGCTGGCTGAACGACCGCTCGAGCCGCGCCACGCGCGGCGCGTTGCTCGCGATCTACATGGTCGTGCTCTACGTCGGGCTCGGCTGCGCGCAGTTTTTGCTCATTCCCGCCAATCCCAACACCGACCGACCCTTCATGCTCGCGGCCGTGATGATCTCGCTTGCCATGGTGCCGATCCTGCTCGCCGCGCACCGTGCGCCGGAGATCGCGCTGCCGCGCAAGGTGAGCTACCGGGATCTGTACCGCGACTCTCCGCTCGGAGTGGTGGCGGTGACGGTGGGCGGCATGATCACCTCGAGCGTCTACTCCATGGGCCCGCTCTACGCGCAGCGCAGCGGCCTCGGTACCGCCGGCGTGGCCACCTTCATGGGCATCAGCATTCTCGCGGCAGTGCTCGGGCAGTTCCCGGCCGGCATGCTCTCCGATCGCATGGACCGGCGCACGGTGATTGCCGGCGCCTGCGTGATCGCGACGGCCGGCGCCGGCGCTCTGGTGATGTTCCCGGCAATGCCGCACGTGTTGTTTTACCTGCTCGCCGGACTGTTCAGCGCCATGTCCTTCACGCTGTACTCGCTCGGCGTGTCGCACGTAAACGACCAGCTCGAGCCGGCGCAGATGGTCGAAGCGAGCAGCGCGCTGCTGCGCCTGAACGGCATCGGCGCCGCGGTGAGTCCCGTGCTGCTCGGCACTCTCATCGCCCACTTCGGCACGGGCGCGTACTTCGGGGCGCTGGCCGGACTCGCGGCGCTGCTCACGCTGTTTGACTTGTGGCGCAAGCGGCGCAGCGAGCCGGTGCCGGCCGAGCTCAAGGGGGCGTTCATCGCCGCCGGCCCGCAGGGCCTGGCGACGAACATGGCCGCCGGCACACTCAGCGCGGCTGCGCACCACGCAGCGACGGGTGCGCAGGATGCGCCGAAGGTCACACCGTGAATCCGCTCCTCTGGCCGCGCGCTGGGCTCAATCGTCGGCTCACGGCCCTCCGGCGCCCGGTTGACAGCGCCACACCTGCGCTCGAAAGTGTCCGCATGGATGAGGACAAATCGGTCACATTCACCGTCTCGGGCTGCACCGTGCGCTGCGGGCCCGATCAGACGCTGCTCGAGGTCGCAGAGGAAGCGGGCATACCGATGCCCGCCTCCTGCCGAGACGGCACCTGCGGCAAGTGCCGCGCCAGAGTGCTCGATGGCCGGGTCGACATGCGCCATCATGGCGGCATCCTGCAGCGGCACATTGACCTCGGTTACGTGCTCACCTGCTGCAGCCGGCCGCTCACCGACGTGGTGATCGAGCGCTGAGCGCCGGCCCGCGCGCACGAACGGTCGCGCGGCGCCGGTCACACCGGCGTGCCGCGCCCGAACCAGCGATGCACACGCCTGCGATAGCGCTCGTACTCCTCCCCGAAGCGCCGCGCGAGCACCCGCTCCTCGGCGCGAATCTGCACGTACCCGATCAGTGGAATGAACAACAGCGCAACGATGAACGCGCTCAACGCGCCGAGTCTCACCGCCCAACCGACGAGCAGCAGCCACAGTCCGAGGTACATCGGATTTCGCGTCCACGCATACACTCCGGTCGTCACGAGCGCGGAGGTTTTCTCGGGCTTGTGCGGATTGAGCGTCGTGTGCGCGCGACGGAACTCGGCAAAGGCGGCCGCCGCCGGGATGAGCGCGACTGCCATCACCGCCCAGCCGAGCCGGGTGTAGGGCGCGGGGACGACCGTCCAGAGCGGCCACTGGCGGCTCGCGAGCCACTGCCCGGCGGCGAAGCACACCATCCAGATCGGCGGGGGGACAGGTGAGCTTCGCATCGGAGCCGGGCCGTGGTCGCTGGGATCTGCCGCAGCATCGGCGAAGCGGCGCGCCGGGTCAACGGTCGCCCCCACGGCCGAGCGCTGCCGGCCGGCGGATGCGCGTACTACGCTCGCCGCAGCCGATCCTGCCGGATCCCCACTGGAGAGCACCCGATGGCGCTTGCGCTGCTCAGCCCGCTTCGCTTCGCCCTACGGCTGCTGCGCCACTTCGGGTGGGCAACCCTGCTGACGCTGGTGTCGCTGTCCGTCGGCGCCATCGGGTATCACGAGACGGCCTCGCTCGGGTGGCTCGGCAGCTACCTCAACGCCAGCATGATCCTCACCGGGATGGGGCCGGTCGCCTCGCTCCACACGCCTGCGGCGAAGCGGTTCGCCATGCTCTACGCCCTCTACAGCGGCGTGTTCTTCGTGTCGGTCGCGGCGATTCTGGTCTACCCGGTCATGCACCGGCTGCTGCGCAAGGTGCACATCGAGGCGTACAAGGCGCACGGCGCGGCGACACCGCGGATCGAGACATAGGTCGCACGAAACGCCTCGCCGAGCCACGACTCGATCGGCTAAAATTTGACCATGCGCCTCGTGAAATTTCCGGGCCCGATGCTGGCCCTTCTCCTCGCTGTGCTCTCGCTCTGCGCGCTGAGCGCCCCGGCCCGCGCGGCCGCGCCAACCTGGAACACCCCGGTGGGGCTGTGGTCGCCGATCGACGGCGCCACCGGCAAGCCCGTCGGCCTGATCGCCATCTACGAGGACCATGGCCTCTACTACGGGCGCATCGAGCCGTTTTCCCCGCACGACAATCGCGCCGCGCGCTGCACCGAGTGCACCGGCAGCCGCCACGATCAGCCGATGATCGGCTTGGTGCTGATGCGCCACCTGCGTTATCACAACGGACGGTACGTAGGCGGTGACATCCTCGACCCGCGCAACGGTCATGTGTTCGACTGCGAGCTGCGCCTGATCGACGGGGGCCGCAAGCTCGTCGTGCGCGGCTATCTCGGCATCCCGCTGTTGGGGCGCTCGCTCACCTGGCAGCGCATGCAGGGCACACCCGGGGTGCACGTCTGGCCGGTGTCCGACTCCTGAGAGACTCTTGAGCGGCGCGCCCCGCGCCTGTACCTTGAGCCACCCTGCGCGCCGGCCGTCCGCGGCCGATGCGCCTCACTCCGAGCCTCGAGCGAGCGGCGCCGACCATGACCAAGATCTACTCGTGGAATGTCAACGGTATTCGTGCCGTGACCCGCAAAGGCACCCTGCAGAGCTTCGTGCGCACGCACCAGCCTGACATTCTGTGCCTGCAGGAGACCAAGGCCGAGCGCGGCCAGGCCGACATCGAGGTGAACAGCTTCCACGAGTACTGGAACTCTGCGGCCAAGAAGGGCTACTCGGGCACGGCGATCTTCACCCGCGAGGAGCCGCTCTCGGCGGTCAACGGTTTCGCGGACGCGATCGAGCGCAAGTACCGCTTCACCGACGGCGCCGGTCGGGACAGCCTCGGGGAGGGCCGTCTGATCAGCGCGGAGTACCCAAAGTTCTACGTGGTCACCGTCTACACGCCGAACGCCAAGGATGACCTCAGCCGTCTCGATCTGCGCCACAAGCACTGGGATCCGGCCTTCCTCGCGCACTGCCGGCAGCTCGAGAAGAAAAAGCCGGTGGTGTTCTGCGGCGACCTGAACGTGGCGCACACCGAGCTCGACCTCGCCAATCCCGGCCCCAACCGTGGCAAGAAGGGCTTCACGGACGAGGAACGCGCGGGCTTCCAGAGCTTCATCGACGCCGGCTTCATCGACACGTTCCGCCTGTTCAAGCAGGGCAACGGCCACTATACGTGGTGGAGCCACTTCGCCAACTCGCGCGCCCGCAACATCGGATGGAGAATCGACTACGTGCTGGTCTCGGCGAGCCTGCGCAAGGCGGTCAAGTCGGCCGACATCCACCCGGACATCATGGGCTCGGACCACTGCCCGGTGAGCATCACGCTCGATCTGTGAGCCGGGCCGCGGCTCACTGCACTGACAGCAGCGCCGCTTTGTGCTCGGCGGCGAGCGCCTCCTGGTTCCGGCCCTCGGCGCGCAGCGTGGCTGCGATCAGGCCCCACGCCGATGCTTCGGCGTGCGCGTCTCCGCTCGCGAGGTAGAGCGCCTTGCGCGCGATGCCGTAGGCCTGAGCGGCATTGCCGGACGCGAGGCTCTCGCGGCCGAGCGCAAGCCACACCAGGGGATTGCGCGGCTCGATCGACAGCGCCCGCTCGAGCGTCTCGGCGGCGAGCCCGAAGTTGCCGCTGCGCTGCTGAACGCGCGCCATCGCGACCAGCGACTGCGCGGCCGGACCGAGCCGGTATTGGGGCGGGGCCGGCGGCACCGCGCCGGGCGCGCCCGAGGCGGCCGGTGCCGCAGCCGCCGCCCACATGCTCGGCTGCGCGCCGTTCGGCTGTTGGATGACACCGTGGCGGGCACTCGCCGCGGCATTCGGGTGCGCCGCGGCATAGGGCGGTCCGACGAGCGCGCACCCGGACAATGCAACCGCGGCGCCGAGCGCGCCCACGGCGGCGCGCGCAAAGCCGTAACGCTGACAAGCCATCAGTCTCCTCCACCGAGCAGGCCGCACCCGGACATCGGCGCGATCTGCGTACCGACCGGCACGGCGACCTCGACCGCATTGGCCGCATCGCACTCGGGGGTGGTCTGAAGTCCCGTGGGGAAGTCAACCCACACGTCCGTCAAACCCTGCGGCGGCGGCATGCTGAGCGGCAACGCGCCGATCGACGCCATGATGTGTGCCCACACCGGCAGCGCGCCCATCGCGCCCGTGAGTCTCGTGGGCTGATTGTGATCATAACCCACCCACACCACCGCCAGATCATTGCCCGTGAAGCCGGCGAACCAGCTGTCGCGATCATTCTGCGACGTGCCGGTCTTGCCGGCCGCCACCAGGCCGGGCGGCAGGATGGACTCAGCCGGCTCGCCCGTGCCGTGGGTGAGCACCTGCTCCATCATGGTGGTGACCTGGTAGACATCGCCGGTCGGGGCAACCGGCGTGACGCGCACCGGGAACGCCTTCAGGGGCTTGCCGTCGGCGCTGACCACCGCCTGCACGGCGCGCAGCGGCTCGCGGAAGCCCCCGTCGGCCAGCCCGTTGTACAGCTGCGCCACCTCGAACGGCGAGAGGTCGCTCGCGCCGAGCAGCATCGCCGGCACCTCCTGCGGCACGTGCTTCAGCCCGAAGCGTTGCAGCGTGTGCGTCACCGGGTTAAGCCCGATGCGCATGCCGAGCCGGACCGTGGCGGCGTTCAGCGAGTCGCCGAGCGCGCGCACCAGCGGCACCGGACCGTGGAAGATCCGCGAGTAGTTATGCGGCCGCCAGTACCGCCCGCGGGCGAGCTTCACGGCGATCGGCTCGTCCTCGATGATGGTCGCGGCGGTGTACTGGCCAGTCTCGAGCGCCGTCAGGTAGATGAACGGCTTGACCAGCGAGCCAATGGAGCGGCGCGCATCGAGCGCACGGTTGAATCCGTCGAAGTCGGCGTCGCGGCCGCCGACGATGGCGAGCACGTCGCCGGTCTGCGGCGAGGTGACCACCACGGCGCCCTGCAGATGCGCCTTGCCGTAATGATGGGTGCGGTCGAGCCGGTGCAGCTGCGCATCGAGCGCATGCTCGGCGAGCTCCTGCACGCGAGGATTGAGGCTGGTGTAGATGCGCAGCCCCGCACGGGTCAGCTCCCGCTCGGGATAATCACGGGCGAGCGTGCGGCGCACCAGGTCGAGATAGGCCGGATAGTAGGCCCCGGAGGCATGCGCTGTGACCCCGAGCGGCGCGCGCATGGCCGCATCGGCGCGTGCCCAGGACACCACGCCCTGCCGGGCGAGGATCTTCAACACCAGGTTGCGCCGCGCCAGCACGCGCGCCGGGACGCGGCGCGGATCGTAATAGGTGGGGCCGCGCACGATGGCCACCAGCATCGCGATCTGCGGCAGGTCGAGCTCATCGAGCGGCTCGCCGAAGTAAAACTCGCTCGCGAGTCCGAACCCGTGCACCGAGCGGTTGCCGTCCTCGCCGAGGAAGATCTCATTGATATAGGCGTTCATGAGATCCGCCTTGCTGAAGTGCGCGGTCAGCGCCACGGCCATGATGGCCTCGCGGATCTTGCGCCAGAGCGTGCGGCGGTTGTTCAGGAAGTAGCTGCGCACCAGCTCCTGGGTGAGAGTGCTGCCGCCTTCCTCGATGTGGTGCGCGCGCAGATCGACCCAGGCGGCCCGCAGGATCCCGCGCGGATCGATGCCCCAGTTGGTGTCGAACGTGCGGTCCTCGACCGCCTTCAGCGCCGCCGGCAGCAGCGGCGGAACCTGCTGCGGGGTGACCACGATCCGATCCACCCCGTCGCTCGGGAAGATGCTGCCGATCAGCAGCGGGTCGAGTCGGATCACCGGTACCTGCGCTCCGGTGACATTGGTGAGATCCGTGATCCCGGCCGGACCGAAGCGGATCCGCAGCGGCATCGCCGGGCGATCGCGGTCGGCGAACTGCGCCGGACGCAGCATGACCGAGACCTGGTCCGTCGATGCGACGAACGTGCCGGGACCGCCGGGCGATGCAACCTGTCGGTAGGCCAGGCGATGCAGCTCATGCTCGAGCTGTGCTTCGTTCAGATCGAGGCCCACGTACAGCTGCATCGGCGCGGCGTAGACGCGCGCCGGAAGCGTCCAGCGCAGCGAGCGGAACTGCCCGGTCACCATGCGGTCGAGGTACAGCACGTAGCCGCCGCCCACCACGAGCGCCGCCAGGGCCGCGATGCCGATCGCGCGCCACAACCACGGGCTGCGCCTGCGGCGAGCGGCGGCCGCTCGCGCGCCTCGCGAGGGGGGGTTCCTGCGTCCGGAGGATCGCTTCAGAGGACGAGCTCCTCGGCCGGCTCGCGCAGGTTGTAGCGCGAGCTCATCGAGTGGCCATAGGCGCCGGCGTTGGCGATGAGCAGCACATCGCCCTCGCGGGTCGGCGGCAGCAGCCGGTCATGGCCCAGCACATCCGCGCTCTCGCAGATCGGACCGACGATGTTGACCAGTTCGCCGGCAGGCTCATCGAGCCGGGAAAGATTGACGATCTCATGGTATGACCCATAGAGCGCCGGACGCAGCAGGGAGTTCATGCCGGTGGCGATGCCCACGTAGCGCACGCTGCCCTTGCGCTTCAACTGTGTCACGCGCGCCAGCAGCGCGCCGGCCGGCGCGGCCAGGTAGCGGCCCGGCTCCATCCAGATCTCCAGGCCCGGGTGCTCGGCGCGCACCGCCGCGAGCAGCGTATCGAGCTTGCCGAGGTCGAGCTGACGCTGGTCCGCTCGCTCCGGGACCCCCAGGCCGCCGCCGATGTCGATGACCCGGACCGACTCGAGACGCTGCGCGAGGTCCGCGAGCTGTCGGGCGGTGTGCTCCCAGGTGGCGACTTCGAGAATGCCGCTGCCGACATGAGAGTGCAGCCCGACGAGGCGCGCCCCGTGACGCTTCGCCTCACGCGCCAGTCGGTCGAGGTCGGCGATCGGCACGCCGAACTTGGCGTGCGCCCCGGCGGTGCGCACATGGTGGTGATGGCCCGCGCCGACGCCGGTATCGATGCGCACGAAGATCTCCCGGCCGCGCCACAGCTCGCCCCACTCGGTGAGCGCATGCAGGCTGTCTACGGTGACCTGCACGCCGCGCCCGAGCGCCCAGCGGTACTCATCGCGCGAGGCGAAGTTCGGCGTATACAGCACCCGGGCCGGATCGAGCGAGGGAAACACATCGAGCACCCGCTCGAGCTCCCCGCGCGAGACGCACTCGAACTCCACCCCCTCGGCGGCGACGGCGCGCAGCACCTCGGGGTGCGGATTGGCCTTGATCGCGAAGTGAACGCGCGTGAGCGAGCGCAGTGAGCGCAATGCTCGCGCCGCGGCGCGTACGCTCTGCAGGTGATAAATGTAAGCGGCCTCACGCGAGCCGAGCGCCTCGAGCAGACGCTCGCGCTGCGTGCGCCACCACAGCTCGCCCGCGGCTGGCGGCGCTGCCGCCTGGCTGAACAGCTGCTCCCACGTCGGACCCAGCACACGATCGCCCGGCACCGGGCGGATCAGCAGCTCGTGCAGCTGATCGACGAGCCGGTCGCCCTGGTTCTCATCAACCACGAAGGTGAAGTTCAGGTCGTTGGCGGCCTGCGAGACGAGGTAGATCTTCTGCTCGGCAAAGAACTCGAACGCCTCGCCCAGCTGGTGCAGGATGGCGCGGATGTTGCGCCCGACCAGGCTCACGGATGCGCACGGCCCAATCACCTGCACGCGGCACAGGCGCGACAAATCGCCCACCAGGGCGCCGAGCAGCGCGCTGTCGAGGGTGTTGGCGGCCGGATCGAGCGACACGGTGACGTTGGTCTCGGACGTGGAGACCAGGTCCACCGACATGCCGTGCGTCTTGAAAACGTGGAAGGCGTCGGCGAGAAATCCCACCTGGTGCCACATGCCCGGGCTCTCGAGCGACACCAGCGTGATGCCCTTCTTGGTGCAGACGGCTTTGACCTGCGCCGTGCCATCGCCCTCGGCCGAGAGCACGGTGCCCTCGAGGTGCGGCGCCTGCGTGGCATAGACGTGCAGCGGGATCCCGTACTGGCGCACCGGCAAGATGCAGCGCGGATGCAGCACTTTCGCCCCGCTCGTGGCGATCTCCTGCGCCTCATCGTAATGCAGCGCGCGCAGCAGCCGTGCCGTCGGCACGGCGCGCGGGTTGGCGCTGAACATCCCCGGTACGTCGGTCCAGATCTCCAGCCGCCGCGCGCGCAGCTTGGCGGCGAGATATGCCGCGGAGGTATCCGAGCCGCCCCGCCCAAGCAGCACGGTGTTGCCTTCGCTGTCGCTGGCGATGAACCCCTGCGTGACGACCACGGGGGCCATCGCCCCCAGTCGCTGCTCGAGGTGCTGATCCGGCGCGAATCTGCACACCGCCGAGAGCACGCTCGCCTTGGCCGATGCGTTGGCGCGCTCCTCGGCGGCGAGCATGGTGCGCGCATCGGTCCATTCGGCCTCGATCCCCTGGGCGGCGAGGAAGCGCGCCCCGAGTTCGGTCGCCATCAGCTCGCCTGCGGCCATGACGCGCGCGCGCGTGCGGTCGCTCACCTCGCCGATGAGCCCCACTCCGGCGGCGATCTGGCGCAGCTCGGCGAGCTGGCGCTCGCAGGCCTCCCCGAGTTCGATGCCCAGATCCGCCGCCAGGCGGCGGTGCCGCGCCTCGATCTCGGCGAGGTCCGCCTCCTGCGTCGGCCCGCGCGCGACCTCGAGCAGCCGCTCCAGCCGATCCGTGATGCCGCTGAGCGCGGAGTGGACGATCAGCACCCGCGCGCCCTCGGCGCGGCGGGCCGCGGTGACCTCGGCGATGTTGCGCCAATTGGCGAGGCAGGAGACGCTGGTCCCCCCGAACTTCAGGACGATCCACTCGGAAGCGCTGCGGGTCACGATGGTTCCTGGGCGAGCGGCGGAGGCGGCCGCTGCATACTCTCGGGCCGAGCAGACCCCCGGGCGCTGCCGTGTGCCGGCCGCCCTGCTCGGGTCGAACGAATCCGCTCTATGGACGCGCGTGCGCTAGAGCTCTTCGTCGAAATCGCGAAGATCCTTCTCGAGCTTCCTGTCCGCCAGGACTTCCTCGAGCCGGCTCCACGCGGACTTGCCGCGTTTGCCAGGGTGTGGGGGCCGGCGCTTGTCTACCCGATCGAGCATCCGATCGTAATCGGTGCTGTCCTCGGCGCTCCCGCTCAGGAATTCCTCGTCGAGATCGAAGCTCTCGTTGTCTCGTTCCGACATCTAGCGGTGCAAATCCTTAGTTAAATCAATTAGGTAGCAATTTCGGCACGGAGCAAGACAGCGAACTATAATGAAATCCTCCGCCGGAGCAAGAGGCCGTAAGGGTTAGTTCGTGCGGTCCCGCACGATGACCGGCGCGCCGCGCCCGAGACCGAGTCCTTCGGCCGCGCTGTGCTGCGCGCGGGCGATCTCGAGCACCCCGAACGAGTTGATCAGCGCCAGGTACTGCCCCGGCTCGGTGTCCCCGTAGGTGCGCAGCAGCGGCAAGGCGTGCGGCCCGGCATGCACCAGGGGCAGCCGGAACCGCTCGATCAGCGCCGCATCGATATTGGTGATGAGGTTGCCGAAGTGATCGATGGTGATCACTACCCCGTTCACGCTTGAGCTCTCGGCAGCCGGCTCATCCACCCAGGCTGGCACCAGCGAATCCGGCGCGGCCGGCTCACCGAGCTCGTGCACGCGGCAGCGTCCGGCGGCAATCTCCGCGGCCACGGGGGCGAAGATGTCCCGCCCGTGAAAGGTTGCGCTCGCGCGGGCAATGCCGAGCCGGGCGAGCCCCGAGGGGCGCAGCCGCACCACCTCGGCGTCACGGTGCCGTGAGACGAGCGGCGCGAGCAGCCCGTTGTCCGGGGCGAGGAACAGGTGGCCGGCGGCGCTCACCGCCAGGATGTCCCGCGCAGTGCCGACTCCCGGGTCGACCACGGCGACGTGCACGGTCCCAGCCGGAAAGTACGGGAAGGCGCGCGTCAGCCAGAATCCGGCCTCGGCCGGCCAGTGCACCAGGATCTCATGGGTCAGATCGATGAGGCGGGCCTCGGGGAAGCGCCCGAGGATCCGCCCCTTCATCACCCCGACGAAGGGGCCCTGGTGGCCGAAATCCGTGGTGATGGTGATGACCCCGCTCGGAGCAACACGGCCTCCGGGGCTCATCGCCGATGCGCCGGTCCCGAGCGCTCGCCCTCGGCGCAGCTGCGGCAGCGGTCGGTGTAGGGCACCGCCGCGAGCCGCGCCTCCTCGATCGGCTCGCCGCACACCGCACAGCTGGTGTAGTGGCCCGCATCGAGCCGGCGCAGCGCCGCCTGGATCTGGCGCAGCTCCTCGCGCGCCGACTCGCTGATCGCATCGAGCACTTCGTCGCTTTCCCGTTGGGTGACCTGTTCGGCGAAATCCGCGCTCAGCGGGTCGGACTCGTGGCGCAGGTCGGCCTTCGCACCGCTCTCGCGCCTGTGCAGCTCCTCGCGCCGCCGCAGCAGCCGCGCTCGTACCGCTTCTGTATCCACAGGGGCCTCCCGGGCACGCTCGCCTCGAGGGCCATCGCGCCCGCAATTGACCGCCGCACGGGCGCTTGCGGAAAATACCTAGCGCGCCGGGCGGCCTGACGGCAACATACTCGCGCAGGTAAGCAACCCGTGTCCATCAATGCCAATGCCATACCAGCACGCCGCGGGCCACGAACGGCCCCACCCAGCCAACGGTGAACGCCCGATGGAAACTGTCCGCGAACCGCAACCCACCGTGTTCGTCGTCGATGATGACGAGGCGGTGCGCGCCTCCTTGCGGCTGCTGCTGAAGTCGGTCGGCCTGCCCGCGACAGTTTACTGCAGCGCCCAGGAGTTTCTCGCCCAATACGAGGCGCGTCAGCCCGGCTGCGTGGTGCTCGATGTGCGCATGCCCGGCATGAGCGGCCTCGAGCTGCAGCAGCTGCTGAATCTGCGCGGGGCGACCATCCCGGTGATCTTCATCACCGGCCACGGCGACATTCCGATGGCGGTCGAGGCGATGCAGCACGGCGCGTTCGACTTTCTGCAGAAGCCCTTCCGCGACCAGGACCTGCTCGACCGCGTGCAGCGCGCCCTGGAGAAGGACCAGCGCACGCGGCTTGAGCTGAAGGAGCAGGACCGCATCCGTGACCGGCTGGGCTCGCTCACGCCGCGCGAGCGCGAAGTGCTCAACCTGATCACGCGCGGCAAGCCGAACAAGGTGGTCGCGGCGGACCTCGGCGTCAGTCAGCGCACGGTGGAGATTCACCGCGCGCGGGTGATGGAGAAGATGGGCGCCTCGTCCTTCGCCCAGCTCGTGCGGATGGTCCTCGACAGCGAGGCTTCTTAAGACCGAGCTCACACCCCAGCGTGTCGGCGAGGCGCCGGGGCGGCAGTCGCGCCGGCCTCGACGCCGATCAGCTCCGGCATGCCGGTGGCCTGCTTTGCCAAGCGGCGCACCCGCGCCCAATCGACGGCCACGGTCGCGCTGCCGACGGCCTGTTTGATGACCCGGGAAATCACCGCATAGTCGGGCTTGGCCGGCACGTCCTGGCTGTGCAGCGGGGGGTGGATCGACAGGTACAGCCGCCCGTCCTGAAGCGTCGCGAGAATGGGGTCGTTGACGATGGTGACGGGAGTGCCGACCGGCACGACCGGAAAGAGCGCGGCGATGTCCTCCGGGTAGAGCCGCACGCACCCGTGGGTGACGGCCATCCCGATCGCCATCGGGTTGTTGGTGCCGTGGATGTAGATCTCCCCGCCGCTCATCGAGGTCTCGAGCGCCCACTCGCCCATGGGGTTATCGGGCCCGGCGGGCCACACGCGCGGAATCGGGTCGCCCGCCTTGGCGTGCGCCCGCAGGATCGAGGGCGTCGGGATCCACACCGGATGCGGCACCTTGCGCACGATGCGCGTCACCCCGACCGGCGTGTCCCAGCCCTTCTCCCCGGGGCTCACCGGATAGGTGATCACGACCGGCGCATCGTGCTCGCCGGGGCGCGGGAAATAAAACAGGCGGTGCGCGGGGAGGTTGACCACGATACCCGTATGCGCCACCGGCGGGATGATGAAGCGCCCCGGGATCACCACCCGCGTCCCCTGCCCCGGCAGCCACAGGTCCACGCGCGGATTGGCCGCCTGGATCTCCCAGTAGCCCACGCTGTAGCGGCGGGCGATGCCGAGCAGGGTATCCGACGCCTTGGAGTGAACGATGCGGTCGTTGCCGATGAGCGAGCCATCCGCCGGCAGCCGATATACCGCGGCGCGGGCGCTCGGGCCGAGCATGAGCGCGATCGCCGCAAGCAATGCTGCTGCCAAGATTGCCCTGCAGCGCAATGAAGTGAGAGGCATGGAGAGTGGATTCCGAGTGCATCCCGGCCCTGAGGCACGGCCCCGCCATTGTAACATGCGGCACGATGCGCTCATCCCGGCTCGATCGTGGTTTCTACGTGCAGGACACCCTCACGGTGGCGCGTGCGCTGATCGGCATGCACCTGGTGCACCGCTTCGACGGCACGCTGCGCATCGGACGCATCGTCGAGACCGAGGCGTACCAAGGGCCCGAGGACCGGGCGGCGCACTCCTCGCGTGGGCGCACGTCGCGCACCGAAGTCATGTTCGGTCCGCCGGGGCATGCCTATGTCTATCTCATCTACGGCATGTGGCACTGCCTGAACGTCGTCACCGCCGCCGAAGGCGTCCCGCACGCGGTGCTGCTGCGCGCCCTCGAGCCGCTCGCCGGACTCAGCGCGCGCGCCTCGGGACCGGGGTTGTTATGTCGGGCGATGGGCATCGACCGGCGCTCGAACGGGGTGGACCTGTGCGGCAGGCAGCTGTGGATCGAGCCTCAGCGCAGCGCTCGGGCCGTGCGCATCGGGCGCAGCGCGCGGATCGGTGTCGACTATGCCGGCGAGTGGGCCCGCCGGCCGTGGCGGTTCTTCGACCGCGACTCCCCGTTCGTCTCCGGGCGGCGCCCGCTCAGCTCGGCTGCGCGGCGTTGAGCAGGAGGTGGCCGTTGCGCACCGGGATGCGCTGGCCCGGGTCGTGGTCCATGCGCACGGTGCCGGTCTTGCCGCCGAGGCGGTAGCGGACCCGATAGCCCTCCGAGCGCACGGTGCGGTCGTAGACGGTGGCGCAGCGGCGCACGGTCGTGGTGTAGGTGTCCCCGCGCTGCATGCGCGCCTCGATCCGATCGCCGGCGTAGCCGCCCGCGGCCGCCCCGGCCACCGTCGCCAGAGCGCGCCCGCTGCCGTCGCCGACCTGATGGCCGAGCAGCCCGCCGAGGAGCGCCCCGGCGATGCTGCCGATGACCCGGTGGGTATCGCTCGCCGGGCGGGTGCGCTCGATGCGCTCATCCCGGCACACCCGCCGCGGACTCACCACGGTGCGCGTCAGCGGCACCACCTGCACGACCTCGGCATAGCGCGGGGCCGGATGCATCAGCGTGTGGCTGACCATCGCGCCGGCGCCGACGACCACCGCAAGCGCCCCGCCCGTGGTCGCGCCGATCAGAAATGACTTGTTCATGGGCTCACGCTCCCCTGACGGACGAGGCCGATTGTCGTCCCGGGAAACTGAACCCAACTTGAACCTAACTGGCGGCGTCGTCGGCCGGCGACAGGGTCAGCAGCTCGCTGCCCTCGGGCACGCGCTCGCCGAGCGCGAAATGAATATGCCTGACGCGCCCGGCGAACGGCGCGCTGATGCCGTGCTCCATCTTCATCGCCTCGATGACCATCAGCGTCTCGCCGCGGCTCACCGTCTGCCCGATCTCGACATTCACCGCCACGACCACACCGGGCAGCGGAGTCGTGAGCCCGCCGGTGGCGTGGGCCGCGGCGAACGAGCGCTCGCGCGGATCGTCGATCTCGAACTCCTGATGCGCCGCCCCGAGCCAGAGGTGCACGCTGCCGCCCTGGCGCAAAAACCGAGCGCGCTCGCGCAGCGCCCCGATCCGTGCCTCGACCGTGTCGGCCGAGCAGTGCGTCTCGCTCAGCGCAAGGCGGCGCCCCTCGCCCTTCGCCCCGGGCGCATCCGCTTCGAGCTCCTCGATCAGCGCGCTGCGCGGCCCGCCGCTCTGGCAAGCGAAGGTGATCCGCCAGGCGCCCTCGCCGGCGCGCAGCGTCACCCCGAAGGCGCCGGGCAGGCTCGGCGAGAAACCGTCGCCGGCCGACCAGGGATTGGCGGTGCGCCCCGGCTCGAACAGCGTGAGCGCAGCCAGCACCAGCATCGCATCCGGCAGCGCCTCGGGCGAGCTGAACTCGGCGCCCCGTTCCTCAAGCAGTGCCACGCTGTGGCGAGCCTCGAGGAACACGTCCGAGCGCAGAATGCGTGCAAGCCACCGCTCGTTGCTGCGCACGCCGGCGAGGCGGGTGTGCCCGAGCGCGCTGGCGAGCACGCCGGCCGCTTCAGTGCGCTCAGGGGCCCAGGCGATCACCTTGCCGAGCAGCGAGTCGTACACGGCCGGCACCGTATCGCCGCTCTCGAACCCGGCATCGACCCGCACGCCCTCGCCCTGCGGCCACTCGGCAAGCACGAGCGTGCCGGCGCTCGGCAGGAACTGCCGCCACGGATCCTCCGCGCACACCCGCGCCTCGATGGCGTGCCCGCTGAAGCGCACCTGCTGCTGCGTGAGCGGCAGCGGCTCCCCGGCCGCGACGCGCAGCTGCCATTCGACGAGGTCGAGCCCGGTCACCGCCTCGGTGACGGTGTGCTCGACCTGCAGGCGGGTGTTCATTTCGAGGAAATAGAACTCGCTGCCGTCGAAGAGAAACTCCACCGTGCCGGCGCCGCGGTAGCCGATGCCGCGTGCTATCTCGACCGCCGCCGCGCGCAGCCGCTCGCGCAGCCCGTCCGCCAGCCCAGGCGCCGGCGCCTCCTCGATGAGCTTCTGGTGGCGCCGCTGCACCGAGCAGTCCCGCTCGCCGAGATGAATGCACGCGCCGTGCTCATCGGCAAACACCTGCACCTCGATGTGGCGCGGCTGCGGCAGGAGGCGCTCGATCAGCAATGTGCCGTCCCCGAAGCTGCTCTCGGCGAGGCGGCGTGCCGCGCCGAGAGCGCCGGGCAGCTCCTCCGGGGCGCGCACCACGTACATGCCCTTGCCGCCGCCGCCGGCGGCCGGCTTGACGATGAGCGGCAGCCCCGCCTCGAGCGCGCGCGCCTCGAGATACTGAAGATCCTGGCGCTCGCCCTCGTAGCCCGGCAGCACCGCAATGCCCGCCGCACGGACGCGCGCCTTGGCGAGGCTCTTCGAGCCCATCGCCTCGATGGCCTCGGGCGGCGGTCCGACGAAGGTGAGGCCCGCCTCGCGGCACGCCTCGGCAAGGCGGGCATTCTCGGAGAGAAAGCCATAACCCGGATGGATCGCCTCGGCGCCGCTTGAGCGCGCCGCCGCGATGATGGCCTCGACGTCGAGATAACTCTGCGCCGCCGGCGGCGGACCGATGCGCACGGCCTGATCGGCCAGGCGTACGTGGCGCGCATCGGCGTCGGCATCGGAGTACACGGCGATGGTGGCAATGCCCATGCGCCGCGCGGTGCGCAGGATGCGGCAGGCGATTTCGGCGCGGTTGGCGATGAGCAGACGCTTGAACATCGGGGCGCTCACATGCGGAACAGGCCGAAACGGGTGTCTTCCTCGGGCGCGTTGCGGGCGGCCGCGAGAGCGAGCGTGAGTATGCGGCGCGTCTCGAGCGGATCGATCACCCCATCATCCCAGAGACGCGCCGAGGCGTAGTACGGGTGCCCCTGGCGCTCGTATTGCTCGCGGATGGGCTGTTTGAAGGCTGTCTCCTGCTCCTCGCTCCAGCGCCCGCCGCCGGACTCGATCTGTCCGCGCTTGACAGTGGCGAGCACGCTCGCGGCCTGCTCCCCGCCCATCACCGAGATGCGCGCGTTGGGCCACTGGAAGAGCAGCCGGGGTCCGTAAGCCCGTCCGCACATGGCGTAGTTGCCCGCGCCGTAGCTGCCGCCGATGATGACCGTGAACTTCGGCACACGCGCGCAAGCGACCGCCGTGACGAGCTTGGCGCCATCGCGCGCGATGCCGCCCGCCTCGGCCTTGCGCCCCACCATGAAGCCGGTGATGTTCTGCAGGAACACCAGCGGGATGCCCTCTCGCGAGCACAGCTCGATGAAGTGAGTCCCCTTCAGCGCGCTCTCCGAGAACAGAATGCCGTTGTTGGCGAGGATGCCGACCGGGTAGCCGCCGAAGTGCGCAAACCCGCACACCAGCGTGGTGCCGTAGAGATGCTTGAACTCCTCGAGCTCCGAGCCGTCGGTGAGCCGCGCGATCACCTCGCGCACGTCGTAAGGCCGGCGCAGACTCTCGGGCACCACCCCGTAGAGCTCCGCCGGAGCATAGTGCGGCTCGCGCGGCGCGCACGGCGGATCGGTGCATGGCGCCGCTCGAAGCCGCGCCACGATGCGCCGCGCGATCGCGAGCGCGTGGCTGTCGTTTTCCGCGTAGTGGTCGCACACGCCCGACTCGCGGCAGTGCACATCGGCCCCGCCGAGCGACTCGGCGTCGATGTCCTCGCCGGTGGCCGCCTTCACCAACGGCGGCCCGCCGAGGAACACCCGGCCCTGATTGCGCACGATGACGTTCTCGTCGGCCATTGCCGGCACGTAGGCGCCGCCGGCGGTGCACGAGCCGTGCACCACCGCGATCTGCGCCACCCCGAGCGCAGAGAGCGTCGCCTGGTTGTAGAAGATGCGCCCGAAGTGCTCCTTGTCCGGGAACACCTCATCCTGCGCCGACAGGAACGCCCCGCCGCTCTCCACCAGGTAGACGCACGGCAACCGGTTCTCGCGGGCGATCTCCTGGGCGCGCAGATGCTTCTTGACGGTCACCGGGTAGTAGGTGCCGCCCTTGACGGTCGGATCGTTGGCGACGATGACGCATTCGCGTCCGCTCACCCGTCCGATCCCGGTCACGATGCCGCCGCAGGCGATGCCGCCGCCGTACAGGCCGTGCGCGGCGAGCTGCGAGAGCTCGAGGAAGGGGCTGCCCGGATCGAGCAGCAGCCGCACGCGCTCGCGGGCCGTGAGCTTGCCCGCGGCGCGGTGCCGGGCAAGCGCCGCGGCCGGGCCGCCCGAGGCGACGCGCTCGACTTCACGCTTCAGCTCGGCCGCGAGCTCGCGCAGCGCACGCGCGTTGTCCTGGAACTCCTGCGAGCGGGTGTCGAGCCGGGTTTCGATGCGGGGCATGGGCTTGTCACGATAGCCGGATTGTCGGACAATAATACCGTCCTGATCCAATGGAAGACAAGCTCATGCCCGCCCACGACCCGATCGACAGCGGCCTCGGCCTGGATGAGACCACAGGAGAGATCCGTGCGCAGGTGCGCCGCTTCGCCCTCGAGCGCATCGCGCCGCGCGCCGCCGCGATCGACCGCGACAACGCCTTTCCGCGCGATCTGTGGCCCGAGCTCGGCGCCCTGGGGCTGCTCGGCATCACGGTGCCCGAGCGCTGGGGCGGCACCGGGCTCGGCTACCTCGCCCACGTCATCGCCATGGAGGAGATCTCGCGGGCCTCGGGGTCCGTCGGTCTCTCCTACGGCGCGCACTCGAACCTGTGCGTCAACCAGCTGCGCCTGAACGGCTCGGACGCCCAGCGCAAGCGCTATCTGCCGAAGCTCGTCAGCGGCGAGCACGTCGGGGCGCTCGCGATGTCCGAGCCTCAGGCGGGCTCCGACGTCACCTCCTTGCAGCTGCGCGCCGAGCGGCGCGCCGACCGGTTCGTGCTCACGGGACGCAAGATGTGGATCACCAACGGCCCTGACGCCGACGTGCTGATCGTCTACGCCAAGACAGACCCCTCGGCCGGCAGCCGCGGCATCAGCGCCTTCATCATCGAGCGGGGCATGCCGGGCTTCAGCACCGCGCAGAAGCTCGACAAGCTCGGCATGCGCGGCTCGAGCACCTGCGAGCTGGTGTTCGAGCAATGCGAGGTGCCGCGCGAGAACCTGCTCGGTGCGGAAAACGGCGGCGTGCGCGTGCTGATGAGCGGCCTCGATTACGAGCGCGTCGTGCTCGCCGGCGGGCCGCTCGGGCTGATGGCCGCCGCGCTGGATCTGGTGCTGCCCTACGTGCGCGAGCGCAAGCAGTTCGGCCAGCCGATCGGCACGTTCGAGCTGATGCAGGCCAAGCTCGCCGACATGTACGCCGCGCTCGGCGCGAGCCGCGCGTACGTCTACAGCGTGGCGCGCGCCTGTGATGCCGGCCAGGTCCAGCGGCGCGACGCCGCCGCGTGCATCCTTTTTTCCGCCGAGCACGCCACCCGCGTCGCGCTCGAGGCCATTCAGGCCCTCGGCGGCAACGGCTACATCAACGAGTATCCGGCCGGAAGGCTGCTGCGCGATGCGAAGCTCTACGAGATCGGCGCCGGCACGCAGGAGATCCGCCGCATGCTCATCGGACGGGAGCTGTTCGAGGCGGCGGACTGAGCCCGATGAACGTTGAGTTCGATCAGATCGCGCTCACGCCCGCCTACCGCAGGGTGGCCGATGCCATCACCGAGCGCATCCTCAGCCGCACGCTGCGCGAGGGCGAGCGACTGCCGCCGGAGACCGAGCTTGCCCGCCAGCTCGGAGTGAACCGCTCGACAGTGCGCGAGGCGCTGCGCGAGCTGGAGTGCAGCGGGCTGCTCGAGCGCCGCCCCGGCTCCAAGCGCATGACCGTGACCCGCCCGCAGCATCGCGCGATCGCCAAGGATGTCAGCCGGGCGCTGGCGCTGCACGATGTCACCTTCCTCGAGGTCTGGACGGCGCTCACGGAGTTCGAGCCCCCCGTCGCGGAGAGCGCCGCGCGCTCGCGCAACGCGGCCGACCTCGAGCACTTGGCGGCGGTGCGCGCGAGATTCGATGCGGAAAACGCCGCGACCGATAAAGCCGTGCACCACACGGCCGAGTTCTTCCGCGCCCTCGGCGCGGCCACGCACAATCAGGTCTTTGCGCTGGTGCACGAGCCGCTCATCGAGCTGCTCGAGCCCTCGCTGCGCGACATGATCGATCAGGTGGCGCAGGCCCGCTCGCGCATCGCCGCTGCCCAGCGGCGCCTGCTCGAGGCCCTCGAGCGGCGCGACCCGGAGGCCGCACGCCAATGGATGGCGCGGCACATCCGCGATTTCAGGAAGGGCTACGAGCTCGCCGGCATCGACCTCAGGCACCGCATCGGCTGAGCCTGGGGAGTGTATCCGCGCACCGGCGATTCCCTAACGAGCCCCCGTGTCGCGGCACCGGAATCCTCGACCCCGCGGTCTACCGCTTTCGCGAGACAACGCTCGATGCGATCCGTCGCCCAAATCGACCCTCCACGGCCGAAGAAGTCCCGGTCCTCGGTTCAGATCGGGCATTCAAGCAACAGCGCGCTGGCGACGACTGGCCAATCGTCACGATCCACGCAGTCGATACGAGCACGCGCATCGCTTTCGTATTGCGCAGAGGCGGACTGCGGCAACTCCTGCACGATCACCACCATGCGTTCATAGACTGGCGTCGCTAGCTTCACCGGCATTGCAGCCTTGGCGGCACGCGGCGCCAAGGCTTCTCGACTTCGCGAAACACCCTATCGGGCGCAAATCGACCGACATCAGCGGCATAACACCCGACCATCTCGCGCACCCGCTTGCCGAGCACCGCCCGCAGCACGATGTTGGCGTCGAGCACCAGTGAGCGTTCAGCCACGACGCCGCTTTTCCTTCCTCAGCCTGTCGAATTCCTCCACAAGCGCCGCCTCGCTCACGCCCCTCTCGCGCACCCACGCCTGAAGGGATTCACTGGCCTCCCGATACGCGACCAGGTCCTCCGTTTCGGGCCGGCGACGCACCGGGATGTAAAACCCGACCGTCCGTCCGTGCTTGGTGACGGCAATGGGCTTGTCCGCTTCGGCGTATTCCCCGAATCGATGCCGGAACTCCCGCACTCCCACCTTCGTTGCATCCACGGAACCGCTCCAGATGTGTCACGATGAGTCACGTTGTGTCACCAATTCGCGCTGCCAACAACTGTGGAGGTTCAGCGCAGGGAGTGTTTCACGCAAGTAGCCGGGTTCGGGCCATTACACGAACAGATCCGTCAGCAGCTCCTCCTCGCGCACACCGCTTTGCCGGTAGGTCGAGAAGTCGCTCACCCCCTCCTCCCGCAGCACCTGCTCGTCGATGCAGAACCGCCCGGTGAACGAGCGGCTGTCGCGCTTCAGGATCGCGCAAGCGGCGTCAGCGACGATCTCAGGCGTGCGCACGCGCCGCAGCGCCTCCGGCGGCGCGCCGGCGAGCGCGACTTTCAGGGCGGCCGTGCCGATCACGGTGCGCGGCCAGAGGGCATTCACCGCGATGCCGTCGGCGGCGAGCTCCCCGGCCAGTCCCAGCACGCACAGGCTCATGCCGAATTTGGCGAGCGAGTACGGCAGGTGCGGTGCGAACCAGCGCGCCTCGAGATTCAGCGGCGGCGCCAGCACGAGGATGTGCGGGTTCGCTCCGCGGGCAAGGTACGGGGCGGCCAGCTTGCTGCAGAGCAGTGTGCCGCGCGTGTTGATCGAGTGCATCAGGTCGAAGCGGCGCATGTCGGTCGCGCGCGTCGGGGTCAGGCTGATGGCGCTCGCGTTGTTGACCAGAATGTCGATGCCGCCGAAGACCTGCGCGGTCCGCTCGATCGCCGCTCGCACCTGCTCGTCGTCCCGGACATCGAGCGGCAGCGCGAGCGCCTTGCCGCCCGCGGCCTCGATCTGCTCGGCGGCGGTGTAGATGGTGCCGGGCAGCCTGGGATGCGGCTCCGTGGTCTTCGCGGCCACGGCTACGTTCGCGCCTTCCCCTGCGGCTCGAAGCGCGATCGCAAGCCCGATGCCCCGGCTCGCCCCGGTGATGAATAGCGTGCGTCCCCGCAGACCTGCGCTGCTCGAATCCCCCATATGCGCCTCGTATGCCGCGGCCGCGCGGCGCGGCCCGGGGCATCATAGCAGCCGCGCTTGTCGCGATGCCCCGACAGGCCATCCCGGGGGCGGAACATGCCGCAGAAACATGAGGAAATACCGCAAAATCATCCCCCCGCCGGCCGCGCCCCGGTACAATGCGCCCCGCTGAATTTCCCGGCTAAACAGCGAGGTAGGCACACTTGGCGGCGATCGGCAGCGAACGGGTGCTCTCGGTCCAGCACTGGACGGACACGCAATTCACCTTCACCACGACGCGCGATGCGGGCCTGCGCTTTGAGAACGGCCAGTTCGTCATGGTGGGGCTGCGGGTGGATTCCAGGCCGCTGCTGCGCGCCTACAGCATCGCCAGCGCCAACCATGAGGAGCACCTGGAGTTCCTCAGCATCAAGGTGCCGGACGGCCCGCTCACCTCTCGCCTGCAGCACATCCGTGAAGGCGATGAGGTGCTGGTCAGTCGCAAGCCCACCGGCACTCTGGTGCTGCACGATCTGAAGCCGGGTAAGCGGCTGTATCTGCTCTCCACCGGCACGGGCGCGGCCCCCTTCATGAGCGTGATCAAGGACCCGGAGACCTACGAGCGCTTCGAGCGCATCATCTTCGTGCACGGCGTGCGCTGGGCGCGCGAGACGGCGGTGCTCAAGCACCGCATCGAGGAGCTCAAGGCCCACGAGCTGCTCGGGGAGTGGGTGAGCGAGAAGCTGCTCTACTACCCGGCCGTGACCCGCGAGCCGCACGTCAACCGCGGCCGGCTCACCACGCTGATCGACTCCGGACGGCTCTCCTACGATCTCGGCCTGCCGCCGCTCGATCCGGGCGAAGACCGCGCCATGGTGTGCGGCAGCCCTGCAATGCTCACCGACACCTGCGCGCTGCTCAATGCGCGCGGATTCAAGATGTCGCCGCACATCGGCGAGAGCGGCGATTATGTCATCGAGAGGGCGTTCGTCGATCGCTGAGCCGCCCGATCGGCCCGCGCCGCGAGCAGCCACAGCAGCGCGCACACCGCCACCGCCACCGGCACGATCATCACCGCCGTGCCGAGCGAGGTCGTATCGGAGATCCCTCCGATGATGGACGGGGAGATCACATCGCCGAGGGCGTGGATGACGAACACGCTGAGCGCCACGGCGCAGGCGCGCTCGGCGGGGCTCACCAGGTTGACGATGACCGTGTTGATCGGTCCGGTCGACATGAACAGCAGCAGCTCCGCGACCGTGAGCGCCCCGTAGAAGACCCACGGGGTCCCCGAGGCGAGCGCCAGGTAGGTCGCCGGGACGGCGAGCACCGTCACCCAGCCCGACAGCCACAGGTAGGCCTGGGGCGAGAATTTCAGGCAGTAATCCCCGAGCCACCCGCCGGCGAAGGTGCCGAGGAAGCCCGTCACCACCACAATCTCCCCGAACCCCGCCGTCGCCGTGACACCCGGTACGCCCCGCACGTGCTCGAGAAAATACGGCATCCAGAAGGCCATGCCGCCGAGAGCGAACGTGTAGGCCGCGTAGCCGAGCACCGTCAGCCGGTATGGGCGATGGCGCGCGAGCCGCGCATACACCCGCCACGAGCCGGCAGGCGCGCTCGGCGCGGCCGCCGCGCCCTCGGGCTCATCCTGCGCACCGCGCGGCGGATCGGGCAGCCGCCACACCCACACAGCGAGCGCGACGCCCGGCACGCCCGCGACGAAGAACGCCGCCCGCCACCCGTAGTGCGCCTCGACGAGACCGCCAACGATGTACCCGAGCGCCGCACCGACAGGAATCGCCATGTTGAACAGCGCAAACGCCCGCCCGCGCGTGCGCGGCGGGAAATGATCGGCAAGGAGCGAAGGGGCGATGGTGCCGTAGGCCGCCTCCCCGATGCCGACGGCCGCGCGCGCGCCGAGCAGCTCGAGGTAGTTGCGCGCCAGGCCGGACAGCCCCGTCGCGAGGCTCCAGAGAAACACGCCGATGGCGATCGGGCGGGTGCGCGAGCCGCGGTCCCCGAGGCGCCCGAACACCGGGGCGGCCACCATGTAGACGATCAGAAAGCCGCTCATCAGCGTGCCGAGCTGCAGGTCATTGAGCCCGAGCGGCGCGCGCTTCAGCTCCGGCAGCACCGCCGCCACCACGTAGCGGTCGAGATAGTTGAGCAGATTGATGCCCGCGAGCACCGCGAGCGACAGCGTCGAGGCGCGCCGCAGCGTGCGGGAGGACTCGGCCATCGGCGGGGCGCTCAGGCCGCCACGGCCGGCGCGAACGCCGCCTCGGAGGCCTCGGCCAGCAGCGGCAGGCGGATCTCGGCGACCCACTGCCCGCCGGCGCGCGGGGTGGCCTGGAACACCGCCCGCTCACCGAACTGGATCGCCAGCCGCTCGCGCACGTTCTTCAGCCCGATGCCCTCATGGCGGGCCAGCGAGTCCTCGGCGATAGTGTTGGTCACGCGCAGAGTCAGCATCGGGCCGTCCACGATCGCCTCGACGCTGATCTCCACCGCATCGGGGTGGCTGGCGAGGCCGTGGACCACGGCGTTCTCGATCAGGGGCTGCAGGATCAGACTCGGCACCCAGGCGCTCGGGGATCGCTCGGGCGCCGGCACGTGCACGGTGAGCCGGTCGGCGAAGCGCCGCTGCTGCAGCGTCAGGTACAGCCTTGCGAACTGCAGCTCCTCGGTGAGCCGCGAGAACTCGCGCTCCCCGGCGTGCAGCAGACGGCGCAGCAGGTCGGCGAGCTGCACGATCATGCTGCGCGCGTCGGCCGGATCGCCGTCGATCTGTCCGTGGATGGTGTTCAGCAGATTGAACAGGGAGTGCGGCGAGAGCTGCATGCGCAGGGCCGCCAGATGCGCCGCCGTCAGCGCCCGCTCGAGCGCTGCGGAGCGGATCTGCGAGTCGCGCAAGCGACGGTACACGTCAAATCCGCTCGCCAGTGCCAGCCCGAACCCATAGGTGAGCAGGAAGCTCGTGGCGCTCGCGACCCAGATCTGCATCAGCGGCGCCGCTGGCAGGTGCGCGTGGCCGGGCGTGTTCGTGATCGCCCGCACGACCTCGCGCACGCCGACCAGCACCGAGTCCCCGAGCCACAGCGCCGGCTCCCCCAGCGCGGCGAATCCCACCGCGAGCAGCAGCTGCAGCGGCAGCCTCCGCCACAGCGGCTGCCAGCCCACGCGCAGGGACGTCCACACGCAGGTCAGCAACACCGGATAAAGAAGCAGGTGCTGCAGCAGCCGCGCCTGCCACGGCGCGAAGACGTGCCCGACGTGCATGGCCGTGAGGCTCGACTGCATCTGATTGGCATAGAGCACATCCGAGAGCGCCACGTAGATCCAGAACATCGTGACGATCAGCAGCAGCGGGCGGAATCGCGCGTTCATAGGCGTAATGCTACGCCTTCACCGGGCGCGATGGTCAGCCTGAGCCCGGCCGGGCCATGACGGGGCGCTGGCAGTTCGGTACAGTCGCGCCCATGGAGATTTTCAAGGAATTCCGCATCGAGGCGGCCCACCGTCTGCCCCACGTGCCCCCGGGGCACAAGTGCGCGCGCCTGCACGGGCATTCCTTCCGGATCGGTGTGCACGTCGAGGGACCGCTCGACCCGCTGCTCGGCTGGGTCTGCGATTTCGCGGCGCTGAAGAGCGCGTTCGCGCCGGTGCACGAGGCGCTCGATCACCGCTATCTCAACGAGATACCGGGCCTCGAGAACCCGACCAGCGAGCATCTGGCTGTGTGGGTGTGGGAGCGGCTCAAGCCCGCCCTGCCGCAGCTGAGCCGCATCACCGTGCGGGAAACCTGCACCAGCGGCTGCGAGTACCGCGGTTGAGGCGCCGCTAACGGCACGCCCCGCCGAGCAACCCCGCCTTGAGCGCGCGTCCCGGGGGATGCGCACCGAGCCAAATGCCGAGGAACGCGCGGGCAAAGTCTGCCCCTGCGATCGAGCCCTGTGGCACCCCGTTCAGCAGGTACTCGATGCCCTGCCCGGACCGATGCACGAACGTCATGCTCTGCCCCGAACCGACGCCATGCATCCAGCCGTTGAGCTGGGCGATGCGCGCGCGCAAGGCGGGCAGCTCCTGCGGGGCGCTCGCCTTGAACCCCTCGCGCCACGCGTCGCGCAGCTCCCCGGTGGTCACGTGCCAGAGAAAGTGCAGCACGATCTCGCTCGGCTGATCGGTGCCGAGGATCGCCTCGCCGTCCGCTGAGGGATGCGCCAGATAGAGCGCGCCGACGTAGACCTTGATCCTGAAGAAGGTGGCCTTGCGGATGCCGAGCCCGTTCAGGGTGAGCGTCTGACCGTGCACCCTCACCTGCTCGGGGAAAGAGACCCCGTCGCACTGCCGCGCCTGCGCCACGCCGCCCGCTGCCGCCAGGAGCACGGCCAGCGCGAGACATCTCAGCCGGATACCGCTCATACGCCCCCCTCGCGCCCGCAAACGCTTGACGGGCGCCACAGGCACAGCCTAGCACGCGCGCAGCGCGCCGGCGCCTACAGGCGCAGCCCCGAAAGCATCGCGATGCGCGCCAGCACCAGGCCGGCGGCGATGACCAGATAAGCCCGCATCGATGCCATGCCGAGCCGCGTCCAGGGCGTCATCCGAGCCCGCCCGAGCGTGCCGAGCGGCGGCATGTGCCAGTTCTCGCGCACCCCCGGGGCGAATCGCCGCGCCGGGGTGCGTAGCGCGCGCACGAAGGGTAGCGCCGCTGCGCCGAGCGCCGCGAGCGCCCCGCCGAGGAGCACCTGGAGCATCAGATGCGCGCCAAAGCCCGGGAAGAGCACCGCGGCGGTCAGGATGACCGACAGGAGCAGCAGCCCGCCGATCACCAGCGCGGTGAACAGGTTCAGCCACGGACCGTTCACCCAGGGCCCGAGCAGCTCCTCGTCATTGCACAGCAGCAGCAGGAACACCGTGGCGCTCGGCAGCAGCACGCCGGCGAGGGTCTGCACCGCATTGGTGAGCAGGCCGAGCGGCGTGCCGGGGGTCAGCACGAGGGCCGCCGACACCCCGATGAGCCCGGCATAGATCAGGTAGAAGGGCTTGGACTCCTTCGGCCGCTGATGCAGCGAGTGCCCGAGAGAGAGCACATCACCGACCGCATAGGCGGTCGAGAGCGACACGGCCATCGCGCCGATCACGCTCGCATCGATCAGCGCCACCGCGAAGCACGCGCCGGCGGCGCGCCCGACATAGTGGCCGATCGCGCTCGCCACCGCCCCGGCGTCCTGGAACGCGCCGAACTGCGCGCGGCCGGCGAAGGTCGCGGCGGTGAAACTGATCATGGCCACCGCCCCGATGAGCACGAGCGCGATGCCGATGCACAGGTCCAGCCGCTCGTAGCCGAGGAAGCGCGGCGTGATGCGCTTGTCGATCACGTAGCTCTGCTGGAAGAACAGCTGCCACGGCGCGACCGTCGTGCCCACGATCGCGATGATGAGCAGCATGATGCTGCCGAGGCGCCCGGACGGCAGGTGCGCCACGATGAGATCGTGCGCCACCTGACCGAGCGGCGGGTGCACCCAGACGAACACCGGGATCAGCAGCAGGCTGCCGAACACGAGGACCATCGAGAAGCGCTCGAAGCGGCGGAAGTCCCCGGTGCCGGCGGCGGCGATGATGAGCGCGGCGGCGGCGAGCACCCCGAGCGGGCGCGACACGCCGAGGTAGCCGAGCGCCAGGCTGATGCCGATGAACTCCGTGACAATCGTCAGGGCATTGAGCAGGAACAGGTCGATGACGCTGAAGGCGCCCCAGAAGCGCCCGTAGCGCTTGAGGATCAGCCGCGCGTGCCCGGTGCGCGTGACGGCGCCGAGCCGCAGCACCATCTCCTGGTTGACGTACAGCACCGGCACCAGCAGCAGCAGCGTCCACAGCAGCGCCGTGCCATAGTTCTGGCCGGCCTGGGCATAGGTGCCGAAGGCGCCCGCATCGTTGTCGCCCACCATGACGATCAGCCCGGGACCGAGGATGGCGAGCAGCGTGCGCAGCCGGGCCGGCCAGTCGCGGCGCGGCCCGGTGTCGCCTCGGGCAATCGTGCCGAACGCGCCGCGAATGTCGCCGGCATGCGCATCGCAGAGCAGCGCCTCGGCCGGCGCGGCGTCAGTCTCGGAGAAGGACATCAGTCATTCCTCGCATCGCGTTGACCGGCGGGCCACTGCGTGGCGCCGCCTGCTCGAGTACGCTTCTGCAGGATGCGGCCGACCGGCCGGTCGGCGCGCGGCAGGTCTGCCGCGCAGTGCGCACCGTCCCGCTGCTGATCGCGGGACGGTCGCGGGTGAGATCCGGAGAACTCTGGGCCCGGGAGACGTTCCGCCGATCAGTCGGCGATGAAGCGGCTACTAGGGCTGGGGTCCATAGAGTTACCGGGTAGTTGCGTTGGCGCGCATCTTATGCATGTGCGCGCGCATGTCAAGTGCTCCAACGGGACAGATGCAGTGTTGGATCATCGAGTCGGTGCTGCTCAAGCGTTTCGCCTCAGCCCGCGGCCGCTTTAAGCGGCGCGCCGGCCACTTCCGCGGCCTTCTCAGGATCGTAGAGCTTGGCGTCCACCTTCAGATAGGCGACGCCGTCCTCAGCCACCACCACTGCATCGGCCACGCCCGGCACCGCACGCAGCGCCGCCGCCAGGCGCGCCGGGTCCGGCGCGCCGGCGCCGAGGGGCAGCACGCGGGAGGCGAAGTAGCTCGGGGCGCGCATCGTCGCAGCGAGCACGAGCCACACCAGCGCGAGCGCACCGGCGAATTCGAACACCGCGCCGCTGCCGGCGCGCTGCTGGATCCAGCCGCCGGCCACCCCGCCGACGAAGATCCCGAGAAACTGCGAGCTCGAATACACGCCCGTCGCGGTGCCCGTGGCGCCGGGCGGCGCAGTCTTGGTCACCAGCGAGGGCAGGCTCGCCTCCATCACATTGAAGGCAGCGAAGAACAGCGTGAGCGCCGCGAGCAGCGCGAGCTTGTGCCCGCTGTCGAAGGCGAGCATGAACTGACTCACCGCGAGCGCCGCGACGGCCGTGACGAGCACGCCCTTCATGCGCCGCCGGCGCTCCCCGACGATGATCGCCGGCAGCATCACCAGCACCGAGATCAGCAGCATCGGCAGATACACCAGCCACTCGCGGCGGTTCGCCACCCCGAGGGTCGAGGCGAGCAGCGCCGGCACCACGAGGAAGCTCGCGGTGAGCATCGCGTGCAGAGCGAAGATGCCGAAGTCGAGCCGCAGCAGCTCCCCGTCGCGCACGGCGGTGCCGATGAGCGCGGGAACGGGCTCGGCCTCCCGGTGCACACGCAGTCGCAGCGGCGCGGGCACCACGAACAGCGTGATCGCGATGCCGACGACGGCGAGCATGCTCATCAGCCAGAAAATGCCCGACACGCCGATCCAGGCGGCCACCACCGGTCCTGCGACGATGCCGATCAGGACCGACAGGCCGATGGTCATACCGACGAGCGCCATGGCCTTGGTGCGGTTCTCCTCGGCGGTGAGATCCGCCACCAGCGCCAGAATCACCGAGCCGACCGCGCCTGCGCCCTGCAGCGCGCGCCCACCGATCATCACCGCGATCGAGTGCGCGCTCGCCGCCCAGGCGCTGCCGAGTCCGAACAGAATCAGCCCCGCGACCACCATGGGCTTGCGGCCGAGCCGGTCGGAGAGCAGCCCGAAGGGCATCTGCAGCAGCCCCTGGGTGAGCCCGTAGATCCCGAGCGCGAGCCCGATGGTGTCCGGCGTGGCGCCGCTGAGCCCGCGCGCCGAGAGCGCGAATACCGGATAGATCATGAACAGGCCCAGCATGCGGACCGAGAACACGGCGGCGAGGGACGTGGCGGCACGCAGTTCGTGCTTGGGCATCAGGATGCTGAGCTCCGGTGGCGCTCTGGGGCGGAATTTTTTAGCTTACTTCCGTTCCCCCGCGCGCGCCACCGGCTTGCGTGGCGCGCCGCGCCCGGACGCGCGGATTTGAACAGGCGAGGTGGCACCCCTAGACTCGCCGCCCGCGCTGTCTCAACATCCCTTCGAGGCCGCGCATGCAGGGTTCACTGTTTCGCTTCTACGTCCCCGAGGATCATCGCCACCACGGCAGGCTTGTGTGGGAATGGCTGCTCGAGCAAGGCAATCGTCTCGGCATCCGCGGCGGCTCGGCGTTCAAGGCCATGGCCGGCTTCGGCCGTCGCCACATGCTGCACGAAGCGCGCTTCGTCGAGCTCGCCGGCCCGCTCGCCGTCGAGGTGGAATTCATCGCCACGCCCGATGAGGCGCAGAAGCTGCTCGGTCTGCTGCACGGCGAGAAGGTGCGGCTGTTCTATGCCTACACGGCGGCGCGCTTCGGCGTGATCAATCCCGACTCCGGCGACCCGCCGGCGGTCGCGGCAGAGCCCTGAGCGGCGGGCGCGCCCCAACTCCCCTCATCGCGCGGGCGCGCCGTCACTGCTGCAGAGTTTGAGACGATCCCCGCCCGAGACGGCGAGGCTCTTGGCATCGCCCGAGGATGCCAGCAGCGGCGCGGGCGGACCGCACCAGAGCACACGGCCCGGACCGCAACGGTCCGGGCCGTGCACTGCGCAGAGCGCGCTCAGTGCTTGGCGTGCGGCGCCATGATCTTCGCCAGCATGTTCACGGTGTGCGGGATCCGCACCAGGTGCGGATAACGCGGGCCGCCGAAGTAGCTGACCTCGACGCTATGGAACCAGCCGTCCTTCGAGACGATGAAGGTGGTGGGCTTGCGGGTGTGCTCGGCCTGCCCCATCACGTACTTCAGCACCGCGGGGCTGTAGCTCTGCCCATCCACCGACTCGATCTTCATCCCCGGCGCCATGCCGGCGTTCCAGGCCGGCGAGCCCTCGCGCACATCGAGCAGCGCACCGTTCTTGCCAATGTTGAAGCCGTAACTCAGCCACTGGTAGTTCATGTGCATCATCTGCTCGCGCGCCTGGATGAAGGGGTTGGGCTTGGCGGTGTACACCAATCGCCAGCCCGAGCGCTTCAGCTCGCCGGTCGGCGGCAGCTTGGCGATCTCATACACGTGCCGCTGGAAGAACGCATGCCAGTTGTACGGCACCACCTCGTTGAGCAGATGCTCGATGTCCGCCCGCGTGTAGGTCTTGGTGATGGGACCGGTGAACTTCGGCTCGGAGTACAGATGCAGGAAGCTATCGAGTGACTTCTTGCCGTGGGTCTTGGCGCGAATGATCGTATCGACATCCAGCCACATCAGCTCGCCCTCGGTGTAGAAGTCACCGGCCGTACGGCGGATCGACGGGTACTCGCCCCGCGCCTCGTACATGAACGGCGCCGCGGTGGTCAGATCGATCAGCGGCTCGGTATCGCGCCCCGGCTCGGTGGCCATCTGGGTGTAGATCGCCGCCAGGTACTGCGGATACAGGCTCGGCTTGCGGATGCCGGCGCGGAAGGACAGCAGGTCGCCCAGGTACTGGTTCATGCCCTCGTACACCCACAGCAGGTCGGTGCGCTGGGGGATCTGGTAGTTGTCCGTGGTGAGGTCCCA
>JAJYLP010000039.1 GCA_021787615.1 Pseudomonadota bacterium | reverse complement strand
CTGCGAGCCACGCTCGACTGGAGCCATCGGTTGCTCGCGGAGCCGGATCAGATCGTGCTGCGCCGCCTGGCGGTGTTCGCCGGCAGCTTCACCCTGGAGGCCGCCGGCCAGGTGGTGGCCGATGCGGCCCTGCCGGAGTGGGAAGTGGTCGGCCGCATCGCCGAGCTGGTGGACAAGTCGCTGGTTATCGCCGATTCCACGGGCCGGGAGCGCCGCTACCGGCTGCTCGAGACCACCCACGCCTACGCGATGGAGAAGCTCGCCGACAGCGGTGAGTTCGGACCGCTCGCGCGCCTGCACGCGCGCTATTCCCGCGACAAGCTGAACCAGGCGCTTGGCGTCTGGGAGCACACGCCCTCGGACGAGTGGCTGGACAGACTCGGTCCGGAAATCGACAACGTGCGCGTGGCGCTCGATTGGGCGTTCGGCGCCGACGGCGATCCGGCGACCGGACTCGAGCTGGCGGCTTCCTCATATCTGCTGTGGTATCTGCTGTCGCTGATGCCCGAAGGGCGGGCGCGGCTGGAGCGGGCCACCGCGGCGCTCGGCCCCGAGACGCCGAAAGGCCTCGAGGCGCGCCTCCGGTACGGCTACGGCTTTCTCTCCACCGGCGAGCCGCGCGGACGCGCCGTCCCGGCACTGCGCCGCGCGGTCGCGCTGCTGCGCGAGGCGGGCGAGCCGCTCGATCTGGCCCGGGCGCTCGCCTTCTACGGGCTGAATCTGGCGCGCACCGGGGCACTTGCCGAGGGGCTCGCGGCGCTCGAGGAGGGCCGGGCGCTGCTGTCCCCGAGCGCGCAGCCCAAGAGCTATGCGCTGTGCCTGACCAACCTGGCCATTGCCCGCACGGTGGCCGGGGAGTACGAGGAGGCCTGCGCGCGGCTCGATGAGGCGCTCGCGGTCGGTCGGCGCTCGCACGCCGATTTCTGGGCCTGGCGCGCGCTGATCTACCGGGCCGAGGTGCAGTTCGCCGCAGGGCGCGTGGATGAGGCCATTGCCGGGGCGCGCGAGGTGGTCGCGCTCGCGCGCGCGAGGCGGCGCACCGGGCTGCTCGGGCACGCGCTGTGCAATCTCGCCGGCTATCTCATCGCGCACGATGAGTTCGAGGCGGCCGATGCGGCGCTGCGCGAGGGTCTGCCGCTCGCCGAGGAGAGCGAGCTCGACACGGCCCTGATCGCCGGCGGCATGCAGCATCGGGCGACCATTGCGGCGCGCGAGCGGCGCTTCGAGCGCGCCGCGCAGTTCATCGGCTACGCGCACGCGTTCTTCTCCTCGGAATTCGCCGGGCGCAGCCCGGCCAAAGTCATGATCGAGGCGGGCATCCTCGAGCAGCTGCGCGCCGCGCTCCCCGGGGAGCGCCTGACGACGCTCATGGAGACCGGCGCGCATTGGAGCGAGGACGAGGCCCTGGCCGCTGCGCTCGAGACGTGAACCGGGTCGCCTCCGCCACCTCAAACGCTCGTTGAGCGCATCCGCAAGCCGTGGGCGCAAGAATTAAGAAAGATTAAGCGCAATTCAGTGGAGGCTAAGGATTTGCCTCAGGGGCAGAGACCATGCTCATGCGGTTCGAAGCTGGCTCGTGTCCGTCCCCAAATGAAGCGTAACCTCTGGTCTCGATTCCGTCGATTCCTGCCGCTGCCGGCAACTTTGCTGCTGGCCGGCTGCCACATGGCCCTGCTCGACCCGGCGGGCCCGATCGGTGCCGCGGAGCGCTCGGTCCTCTTCACGGCCACGGGGCTGATGCTGTTGGTGGTCGTGCCGGTGATCGTGCTGGCAATCGTCATCCCCTGGCGCTACCGGGCCTCGAACACCAAGGCCGAGTACCAGCCCGAGTGGTCGCACTCGAACAAGATCGAGGCGGTGATGTGGTCGATCCCCATCGCGATCGTCACCGTTCTGGCGGTCATCTGCTGGCGCACCTCGCACGAGCTCGACCCGTTCCGGCCCATCCCCTCGACGCACAAGCCGGTGCGCATCGAAGCGGTGGCGATGGACTGGAAGTGGCTGTTCATCTATCCGGGGCACAACGTCGCCACGGTCAACGAGATCGCGCTGCCGGTCGGCGTGCCCGTCGTGTTCCACATCACCTCGGCCACGGTGATGAACTCGTTCTTCATCCCGCGGCTCGGCAGCCAGATCTATGCCATGGCGAACATGCAGACGGCCGACAATCTGGTGGCCAGCGTCCCGGGCACCTACCGGGGCATTTCCGCCAACTTCAGCGGCGGTGGCTTCTCGGGCATGACCTTCAAGGTCAAGGCCATGTCCGAGAGCGATTACCAGCAGTGGCTCGCCAGGGTCGGATCGTCCACCCGGACGCTTGACGCCAAGGAGTACCTGGCGCTCGACAGACCGAGCTCGAATGTGCCGGTGAGCTACTACGGGCACGTCAATCCGGATCTGTTCGGGCAGATTCTCATGGGCAAGCTCGCGGCCGGCCGCGCCGATGTGCTGGCGGCGACTACCGTCACCTCGGGTGCGAAGACCGGTGCCCTGAGGAGAGATTGAAATGTTCGGTAAGCTGACGCTGAGCGCCATTCCCTACACCAACCCGATCATCATGGGCGCAGTGGCCTTCATGCTCATCTGCGCGCTGGTCATCCTCGGGGCGATCACCTACCTCGGCAAATGGAAATATCTGTGGACCGAGTGGCTGACCTCGGTGGACCACAAGAAGATCGGGATCATGTACCTGGTCCTGGCGTCGATCATGCTGCTGCGCGGCTTTGCGGATGCGATCATGATGCGCGTGCAGCAGGCGCTCGCCTACGGCAGCAACATGGGTTACCTGCCGCCGGGACACTTCGACCAGGTGTTCAGCGCCCACGGCACCATCATGATCTTCTTCATGGCGATGCCGTTCATCATCGGGCTGATGAACTGCATCTTGCCGCTGCAGCTCGGCGCGCGCGACGTCGCCTTCCCGCTGATGAACAACCTCAGCTTCTGGCTGACCGCCGCCGGCGCGGTCCTGGTGAACCTCTCGCTCGCGGTCGGCAATTTTTCGCACGCCGGATGGCTCGGCTTCGCGCCGCTTTCCGAGCTGCACTACAGTCCGGGCGTGGGCGTGGACTACTGGATATGGGCGCTGCAGATATCCGGTATCGGCACGACGCTGACCGGCGTCAACTTCATCGCCACCATTCTCAAGATGCGCGCGCCGGGCATGACCCTCATGCGCATGCCGATATTCGCCTGGACGTCGCTGTGCACGAACATCCTGATCGTCGCGGCCTTCCCGCTGCTCACCGTGACGCTCGGGCTGCTGACGATGGATCGCTACCTGGGCATGCATTTCTTCACCAACTCGCTCGGCGGCGATCCGATGATGTACATCAACCTCATCTGGATCTGGGGGCACCCGGAGGTCTACATCCTCATGCTGCCCCTGTTCGGCGTGTACTCGGAGGTCGTGCCGACGTTCTCCGGCAAGCGCCTGTTCGGCTACACCTCGATGGTGTACGCGACCATGGCCATCGCGCTGCTGTCGCTCATCGTGTGGCTGCACCACTTCTTCACCATGGGCAACGGCGCCAACGTGAACACGTTCTTCGGCATCACCACCATGATCATCGCGGTGCCGACGGGAGTGAAGATCTTCAACTGGCTGCTCACCATGTACCGCGGCCGCGTGCGCTTCGAGGCGCCGATGCTCTGGACGATCGGCTTCCTCATCACCTTCACCATCGGCGGCATGAGCGGCGTGCTGCTCGCCGAGCCGCCGGCGGACTTCGTGCTGCACAACAGCCTGTTCCTGGTCGCGCACTTTCACAACGTTATCATCGGCGGTGTGGTGTTCGGGGTATTCGCGGGGATCTCCTACTGGGCCCCGAAGATCTTCGGTTTTCGCCTCAACGAGCGGCTCGGCCGCGCGGCGTTCTGGTGCTGGTTCATCGGCTTCTACGTCGCGTTCATGCCGCTCTACGCGCTCGGTCTGATGGGCGCAACGCGTCGCATGGATCACTACGACGTGGCGGCGTGGCACCCGCTGTTCATCGTCGCGGCGGTCGGCGCGGCCATCATCTTCGCCGGCGTCATCCTGCAGGTGGCGCAGGTGGTGGTGAGTATTCGCCAGCGCGAGCAGACGCGCGATCTGACCGGCGACCCGTGGAACGGCCGTACGCTCGAGTGGTCGATTCCCTCGCCTGCGCCCGCGTACAACTTCGCGCGTATCCCGGTGGTGCGTGAGCGCGACGCGTTCTGGGACATGAAGCAGCGCGGCGTCGACCTCAAGAGCTCGACTTTCGTGCCGATTCACATGCCGCGCAACAAGGCCGCCGGCTTCATCGTCGCGGGCTTCGCGTTCGTGGTGGCATTCGCAATGATTTGGCACATCTGGTGGATGGCGATCGTCGGGCTCGCCGGTGTCATCGGGACCCTGATCCGTCATGCCTTCGATGACGACCGTGATTATCACTTCGGCGCCGATGAGGTCCGCCGGGTCGAGGGTCTGCATGGACGTGTCCAAGCGAGGAGCGTGTAAACCATGTCGAATGATCCAATACTGGTGCAGGGCGGCAACCTCGCGCTGAGGCGCGACTATGGGGATCATGCCGCGGATGCGCTGCGCGATCTGCGGCGCAGCGGGGGTGCCGTCGACTTCGAGGTCGAGCATCACCACGACGTCGCCTCCACGATCCAGCTCGGCTTCTGGATCTACCTGATGAGCGACTGTCTGCTGTTCTCCGGGCTGTTCGCCACCTATGCGCTGCTCAATTCGCACACCGCAGGCGGTCCTGCCGGCAGCCAGCTGTTCGATCTGCCGAACGTGCTCATCGAGACGATGTTCCTGCTCTTCAGCAGCTTTACCTGCGGTCTCGCGACGCTCGCGATGAACGCCGACCGGCGCAACGCGACCGTCGGCTGGCTCGCGGTGACCTTCCTGCTCGGTCTCGGGTTCATCAGCATGGAGGTGAGCGAGTTTGCGCATTTGGTGGCGATCGGAGCCGGCCCCGACCGCAGCGCTTTCCTCTCGAGCTTCTTCACGCTGGTGGCGACGCACGGATTGCACGTCACCTGTGGACTGATCTTCATGGCCGTCATGATGGTGGCGGTGCTGAAGAAGGGGCTGACGCCGACCAATCGGGCGCGCGTGGTGAATCTCAGCCTGTTCTGGCACTTCCTCGACATCATCTGGGTGGGCGTGTTCTCACTCGTTTATCTGTTCGGAGTGGCGCACTGATGAACGTCGCAAACGAAGCACTCGCCGGCCGCGGGCCGCACGGCGGCCACGGGGCGCACGGCCCGACGCACAAGCAGTACACCATCGGCTTCGCGCTCGCCATCATTCTGACGGTGATCCCGTTCGCGCTCGTGATGAGCCACACGGTGGCTGCGACGCCGCTGGTGATCGCCGGCTTCGCGCTCGCGCAGATTCTGGTGCACATCGTGTATTTCCTGCACGTCGACACCTCGGAAGAGAAGCGCTGGAATCTGATGGCGCTGCTGTATACGGGAGTGATGGTGTTCATCGTCCTCGGCGGGTCGCTCTGGATCATGCATCACCTGTACGTGAACATGGTGCCGCACGCGATGCACGGGAACGTGTGGAAGTAGCCTGAGCCTGGCTCGTGGGCAGCGCCCGGACCGCCCGCGAGGACGATCCGGGCGCTCGCATTTCGGGGCCGGCGTGGGCTCAATCCGGCTTGACCGCCGGCAGCGACTCGGCACTCGCCGCGGCGGTCGCCTGGCGCACGCTCACCAGAATGACGGCAAGACCGACGGGCCCGGGCCCGCCGAGCTGCTCGTGCAGCACGAGCACGCCGGGGCCTGGCGATCACCGGATTGATGCACGTGATCACCGCTGCGCGCGCGAGTGGCGCGGCGGGGCGCAGCGAGCCCCGCGGGCCGCTATACTGCGCGGCTTTTGCACGGCCCTGCGAGCATGTGGTTCAAGAATCTCACGGTCTACCGTCTCCCGAGCGACTGGCACGGGTCCGCCGCCGATCTTGAGGCGGCGCTCGGCCGCTTCCCGCTGCAGCCGTGCAGCCCGCTGCAGATGCGCAGCCGCGGCTGGGTGGCGCCGTCGCCGTCCGGACGGCTGCTGCACACCCTCGGCACGCAGCATCTGCTTGCGCTCGGGTGTGATCAGAAGCTGCTGCCGGCCGCGGTCATCCGTCAGGAGGCCGAGCGGCGCGCCGCCGGGCAGGCCGAGTCACAGGGCTTTCCCGTGGGGCGTCGGCAGATGCGGGCGCTGAAGCTGCAGGTGGCCGATGAGCTGCGCGCACGCGCGCTGACCCGGCGCACGCTCACCCGGGCATGGATCGATGCGACGCAGGGATGGCTGGTGGTCGATGCAGCGAGCGCGACGCGGGCCGAAGAGGTGGTGGAGACGCTGCGCGATACGCTCGGCAGCCTCGCCGTGCAGATGTTCGACACCCAGCGCTCCGTGAGCGGCTGCATGGCCGCCTGGCTGCAGCGCGGCGCTCCGGGCGCCTTCGCGATCGAGCAGGATCTGGAGCTCGAGTCCGCGGACGCCCTGAAGGCGAGCGTGCGCTACAGGCGCCATCCGCTCGACGGGCAGGACATCCGCGCACATCTCGCCGCGGGTAAGCGACCCACCCAGCTCGGGCTTACTTGGAACGGCCGGATCGCGTTCGTTCTGACCGAGAAGCTGCAGATCAAACGGCTGCAGTTCCTCGAGGTCGCGCCGGAGCGCGAGGACGGCGGTGAGATCGATCCGCTCGAACAGTTCGACCTCGACTTCACGGTCATGGCCGGCGAGCTCGGGCGGCTGCTCGCCGACCTCGCCCGCGAACTCGGCGGCGAGGCTGAGCGGGCGGCAGCCTAGGAGGGACGGGTCGCCGCGACGGACGGGCGCTCGCTGACGCCGGCGAGCCACGTGGCCAGACGGGGCCGGCACTCACGCCAGCGCTCCTCGGAGAAGCGCAAGTCGATGTAGCCGAGCGCGCAGGCGACGGAAATCGCGCCGATGTCGAACGGCCCATCGAGCGACTCGCCCTCGAGCGCATCGAGCGCGGTACGCACCTTCAGCCACTGCCCGTCGATCCATTCCGGCCATCGCAGCGCCGCCGGGCGCGTCGCCTGCTCGTAACGAACCAGCACCGCGGCATCGGTGATCCCGTCGGCGAGCGCCTGGCGGCGCAGCGCGCGCCAGCGCGCCGGGCCCTCGGCGGGGTATAGCCGGCTGCCGCCGGCGAGCGCATCCAGGTACTCGCAGATCACCGCCGAGTCGTACAGCGCCTCGCCGGTGTCGCTGATGAGAGCCGGAATCTTGCCGAGCGGATTGTGCTCGCGCAGAGCCGCATGCGGGTTGACCGGCGAGAGGCTGATCGGAACCTCCTCGATCCGCGCGGCGAGTCCGAGTTCGAGCGCGCTGATGCGCACTTTGCGCACGAACGGCGATGTGGAACTGGCGTAGAGCTTCATCGGACTCCTTACTCACCGGCGACGGGGGATGAATGACACCCAATTCAACGCAGCGTGCTGCGCTCGAGCGCGGCGCGGCGCCGCCCGCGCTCGAGCGCCAGGTCGATCAGCCGCGTGACGAGTTCGGTAGGCGGGACGCCGGACAATTCCCACAGCTTCGGATACATGGAGATCGCCGTGAAGCCCGGAATGGTGTTGATCTCGTTGACGAGCAGCGCGCCGTCGGGCTTGAGGAACAGATCGACGCGGGCCATCCCGTCGCACTCCAGCACCTCGAAGGCGCGGACGGCGATCGCCTGCGAGCGCGCGAGCTGATCCGGCGTCAGGCGCGCCGGCAGCTCGAGACGGGCGCCGTTCTCATCGAGGTACTTGGCGTCGTAGGAGTAAAAGCCGTCCGGGTGCCGCACCACGATCTCGCCGGCGACGGACACCGCGGGAGGATTGCCGCCGAGGACGGCCAGCTCGATTTCGCGCGCCGTGACGGCGCTCTCGATGAGTACCTTGGCGTCGAACCGGAACGCATGGCGGACCGCATCCTCGATCTGCGCGCGGTCGGTGACCTTGCGGACACCGATCGAGGAGCCGGCATTGGCCGGCTTGGTGAAAACCGGCGAGCCCAGGGCGCCGAGCTGCGCGAGCGAGCCGGCTGGATCGGCCTCGAAGCGCTCGCGGCGCAGTGTCACGAAGTCGGCGACCGCAATACCCGCATCGCGCAGCAGCCGCTTGCTGACATCCTTGTCCATGCCGATGGCCGATCCGAGCACACCGGCGCCGACATATGGGATGCCGGTGAGCTCGAGGAAACCCTGCACAGTCCCATCCTCGCCCATCGTGCCGTGCAGCACCGGGAAGATGACGTCGATGGGTCCTCCGGCGGCGGCCGTCCCGCCGCAGAGGATCAGATCCTTCCCGACGGGCGCGCCGTCCTCGATGTGCACCAGGCGGGGATCGCGCGCGCTCGCGAGCAGCCGAGCCGCATCCTGCAGCACCCAGCGCCCCTGCTTGTCGATGCCGATCAGCAGCGGCTCGAAGCGCCCGCGATCGAGCGCCGCGAGCACGTTGCGGGCCGAGAGAATGGAAATCTCATGCTCGGCGGATTGACCGCCGAAGAGCAGGGCGACGCGGAGTTTCGCGGTGTCAGTCATGCGCTGGGCCGTGGGGGAACGCAGTTCGCAGTGAGAGCCGGCGGCGCACGGGTGCACCGGCTCGGCTGGATCGGTGAAGCATAGCGGAAGCGCGCACCGCTCGCGCGAGCCGGACGGCTCAGAGCTTGAACGTCGACAGCAGCAGGCTGGTCTCTGTGCTCGTGACCCCGGGCGTGCGGCTGACCCGAGCCAGTACGCGATCAAAGGAGGCCAGCGAGTCGGCGCGCAGCTCCGCCACCAAGTCCCAGCGGCCATTGGTGCTGTGCAGGCTCGCCACCGCCGGGTCGCCGCGCAGCGTGCGGATGACCGCGTCGACCTGGTTGCCGTCGGCGGCGATGGTCATCAGCGCGCGAATGTGCTGCTCCTGCACGTCGGGCTTCAGGCGCACCGTGTAGCCGACGATGGTGCCGTCGGCTTCGAGCTTGTGCATTCGGCTCTGCACCGTGCCGCGCGCGACGCCGAGCTGCTTGGCGAGCGAGGCGATCGAGGCACGCGCGTCGGCGCGCAGCAGCGAAATCAGCCGGTGATCGAGATCGTCCATGAGCGACTCCGGAAACGGTCTTGAGGCTGCCTGAGTTTAGCATAATGATTTGTCTGAGTGACGTTTTGATCAATTAAGAGCGCAATTTATCTATTATTCTGCCTATTCTTTGGCCGAGGGGACGGGGATCATGGATGTGTGGCGGCGCCATACCGGCACGCCGGCCACTGACAGGAGACGCATCATGGTCGATTTCATCGGCACCCGCCGCGTTCAGGAACTCGTGCGGGATCTGGGACCCGCCCCCTTCATCGCCGGGCTCGCGCGCGAAATCGAAGCCGACTACCGCCGCTGGAGCGAGTTCGAAAAATCCCCGCGCCATGCGACGCATTCGCCGCTCGGCGTGATTGAGCTGATGCCGGCCTGCGACGGCCGCCAGTATGCGTTCAAGTACGTCAACGGCCACCCGAAGAACACCGGCAAGGGTCTGCTCACCGTGATGGCCTTCGGCATGCTCGCCGACGTGGATACCGGCTACCCGCTGGCGCTTGCGGAGATGACGCTGAACACGGCGCTGCGCACGGCGGCCACCTCGATTGTGGCGGCGCGCTCGCTCGCGCGCCGCGACAGCCACGTCATGGCGTTGATCGGCAACGGCTCGCAATCGGAGTTCCAGGCCATCGCATTTCACGACCAGCTCGGCGTGCGCGAGCTGCGCCTCTACGACGTCGATCCGCACGCCACCGACAAGCTGATGGGGAATCTCAGCGGCCTCGCGCTGCCCGGGCTGCGCGTGCTGCGATGCCGCTCGGCGGCCGAGGCGTGCGCCGGCGCGGATATCATCACCACCATTACGGCCGACAAGCGCAATGCGATCATTCTGACCCCGGAGATGATCCTGCCCGGCATGCATCTGAACGCCGTGGGCGGGGACTGTCCCGGCAAGACGGAGCTGCACCCCGACATCCTGCGGCGCCCGGATGCTCGCGTGGTGGTCGAGTTCGAGGCGCAGTCGCGCATCGAAGGGGAGATTCAGCAGATGCCGGCGGACTTCCCGGTGACCGAGCTCAGCAAGGTGCTGACCGGCGTGGTGGCCGGCCGCACTGGCGAGCGCGACGTGACGATCTTCGATTCGGTGGGCTTTGCGCTCGAGGACTTCTCCGCGCTGCGCTACGTCTACCGGCTGCACCGCGAGCGGCGGGGCACCCACGCCAGCATCGACCTGATTCCGGACCTCGAAGATCCGAAGGACCTCTACGGCCTGATCGCGACCCCGCGAGTGGTGCGCGAGCGGGTGGCGGAGCTGGCGGAGGCCTGAGGACTTGAGCGCGCGACGCAACAACGTCACGCTGATCGGAGCGCCGACGGAAGTCGGCGCCGGCCAGCTCGGCGCGTCCATGGGGCCCGAGGCGATGCGCGTCGCCGGACTGCGCGCGGCGCTCGAGGCGCGCGGTCTGACGGTCACCGATCGGGGCAATCTGGCCGGTCCCGCCAATCCGTGCGAGCCGCCGCGCAGCGGCTACCGCAATCTCGCGGCCGTGCTCGAGTGGAACCGGCTGCTGCACGCGGCGGTGTACGAGTCCCTCGACCGCGCTCAGCTGCCGATCCTTCTCGGTGGCGATCACTCCCTCGGTATCGGCTCGATCAGCGCCGTGGCGCGCCACTGCCGCGAAACGGGACGCAAGCTGCGCGTGCTGTGGCTCGATGCGCATGCGGACTTCAACACCGGCGAGCTCTCCCCGAGCGGCAACGTGCACGGCATGCCGCTGGCGGTGCTCTGCGGCCTCGGGCCGCCGGCGCTCACCGGGCTCGGCGGCCATGTGCCGGCCATTCATCCGCAATGGATCCGCCAGATCGGCGTGCGCAGCGTCGATGAGGGCGAGCGGCGCCTGGTGCATGAGCTCGCCGTGGAAGTGTTCGACATGCGCTACATCGACGAGATGGGCATGCGCGCCACCTTGGAGCAGGCGCTGGCGGGCGTCGATGCCGATACCCACCTGCACGTGAGCTTCGATGTCGATTTCCTCGATCCGGACATCGCCCCCGGGGTGGGCACGACGGTGCCGGGCGGACCGACCTATCGTGAGGCGCAGCTGTGCATGGAAATGATCGCCGATACGCGTCAGGTCGGCTCGCTCGATGTGGTCGAGCTGAACCCGGCCCTCGATGAGCGCAATCGCACCGCCGAGCTCGCGGTGAATCTGCTGGAGTCGCTGTTCGGCAAGAGCACCCTGGTGCGCCGCCAGGACACGGGCCGTGCGCTCGATGTGGTGAGCGCGCGCAGCACGCCGCGCTCGGCGTGAACGACGCCTAAGCGCCAGCGCGCGAGTGCTCGGCCGCCAATGCGGATCTCACTCCGATGCGGCGCGGCAGTGGCGCTCGATGAATGCCTCGTGCGAGGGCATGGTCGAGGCGCAACTGGCCACGACTTCCCGGATCTCATCGAGCGCCGCTTGCGGGTTCGGGCCGAGACTGTCTGCGAAGGGGTCGTAGCCTGCGGTCGTGACGGCCTGGCCGATCAGCACGTGGAACCAGCTCTGCACCGAGAACAGCTCGTTCTCATCGCGCATCAGCCGCCCGTAGTTGCGGAACAGCTCGATGCGCTCGCGCAGGCTCTCGGGAAGCACCGTGCTGCGGCAGTAGCGCCAGAACTCCCCCTCACGCTCCGTGAAGTGGTAATGCGCCACGATGAAGTCGCGCGCGCGCTCGTAGTCGAAGGCGAGCTGCCGGTTGTACTGATCGATGTCCCGCTGTCTGAAATGACGGTCGGGGAACAGCTTCAGCAGCACGAAGATGCCGCGCTGGATCAGATGGATGCCGGTGGATTCGAGCGGCTCGAGGAAGCCTGCGGACAATCCGATGGCCACGCAGTTTCGGCTCCAGCACTGCTTGCGCCGTCCGCTGGTGAAGCGCAGGCGCAGCGGCTCGCGCGTCGCGGCGCCCTCGAGGTTCGCGAGGAGAATCTCCTGCGCCGCATCGTCTGCGAGGAACTGACTGCTGTAGACGTAGCCATTGCCGACGCGGTGCTGCAACGGGATGCGCCACTGCCAGCCGACCTCACGGGCGCTCGCCATGGTATGTGAGGACAGCGGCCCGGTCCGCTCGCAGGGCACGGCGACGGCGCGGTCGCAGGGCAGCCAGTGCGTCCAGTCCTCGTAGCCGCTGTTCAGCGCCCCTTCGATCAGCAGGCCGCGAAATCCCGTGCAATCGATGAACAGGTCGGCCTCGATCCGCTCGCCGCTCTCGAGCGTGATCGACTCGATGAAGCCGTCTTCGCATCGCAACGCGACGTCGCGCACATTGCCTTCGGTGCGCATGACGCCGCGCGCCTCGGCGTAGGCGCGCAGATAGCCCGCAAACAGCCGGGCGTCCAGATGCAGGGCGTAGACGATGGTCGCGAGCGGCGAGTGCATGCGGGCGACGGGCCGCATGAACCTGTTCTGGCGCGCGGCGAGCGCCTGCAGCGAATAGACATCGAGCGGTGCGGCGGTTCCCTCGAGCGCGCACCGATGCCAGTAGGTATAGAACGGCACGCCACTCTTGGGCAGCCCCGTCGGGCCGAAGGGATGGATATACGAGTGACCCGGGCGCGTCCAGTCCTTGAATTCGATCCCGAGCTTGAAGGTCGCCTGCGTCCTGCGCACGAGATCGTCCTCGTCGATGGCGTGCGTGCGGATGTAGTCGATGATCGGCGGAATGGTCGCCTCGCCCACGCCCACCGTGCCGATCGTCTCCGATTCAACGAGACGTATGCCGCCCCTCAAGTGCGGGAAGGACTGCGACAGCGTCGCGGCGGTCATCCAGCCCGCAGTGCCACCGCCGACGATCGCCACGGTGCGGATGGGCTCATTGCTCACGCACGTAGTCTAGTACTTGCAGTGACGGGCGATGAGGCTCTCGGCAAGCTCCTGCCGACCCGAGCGCGCCGTGGGTTGGAAGTCCGAGGCCGCAGCGAGATCGGCGAGCGCTGCCAGATCGAGCCTGCCGCTCTCGATGCGCTGGCCGAGCTCCCCGTCCCAGCCCTGGTAGCGGGTCTTCTTCAGCTCGGCGAGCTTGCGCTCGGCGACGACGTCGGCGGCGGCGAGCAGCGCGCGCGCCAGAGTGTCGATACCGCCGATATGCGCCAGGTAAAGATCCGCCGGATCGACCGACTGGCGGCGCAGCTTGGCGTCGAAATTGAACCCGCCGGCGCCGAAGCCGCCGCCCTCGATGAGGGCGACGAAGGCCGGCACGAGCTCCTGCGCGTTGTTCGGGAACTGGTCGGTGTCCCAGCCATTGCGTGGGTCGCCGCGGTTGATGTCGATCGAGCCGAAGATCCCATAGGCGAGTGCGGCGCAAACCTCGTGCTCGAAGTCGAGGCCCGCGAGCGTCGCGTGATTGACCTCGATGTTGACCTTCACTTCCTTGGCGAGGCCGTAGCGCTGCAGGAAGGCGTACACGGCCGCGACGTCGCGGTCGTACTGGTGTTTGGTCGGCTCGAAGGGCTTGGGCTCGATCAGGATGTTGCCCTTGAAGCCGATGCGGTGCTTGTGCTCGACGACCATGGCGAGGAAGCGGCCGTAGTGATCGAGCTCGCGCTTCAGGTCCGTGTTGAGCAGCGAGTCGTATCCCTCGCGGCCGCCCCACAGCACGTAGTTCTGTCCGCCGAGCCGATCGGTCGCCTCCAGGCACCCGCGCACCTGCGCGGCCGCCCACCCGTAGACCTCGGGATCGGGGCTGGTGGCCGCTCCGCCGGCATAGCGCGGATGGCTGAACAGATTGGCCGTTCCCCACAGCAGCGTCACCCTCGCGGCGGCCATCTTCTGCTGGATCCGTGCTTCGATCGTCTTGAGGTTCCGGTCGTGCTCCTTCACCGTCGTGGCGGTGGCCATCACGTCGATGTCATGGAACGTGAAGTACGGCGTGCCCAGCCGGGTGAGGAAATCGAAGGCGGCTTCCAGCTTCGTATCGGCCATCTCCTGCGTGATCGTGGGGCGGAGCCAGGGGCGCGGCAGCGTGCCGGCGCCGAAGATGTCCTGGCCGGGCCAGTTGAACGAGTGCCAGTAGCACACTGCGCAGCGCAACCAATCCTCCATGCGCTTGCCCAGCACATGGCGGTCCTTGTCGTATACGCGGAAGGCATATTCATTGGTCGTGTCCGATCCCTCGAAGCGAATCGGGGCGATGTCAGAAAAAAGGCTCATCGGAAAACTCCGTGCAAACGTGCGGAATGGACCGGCGCGGTCAGGTACGCTCGTGGCGCCGGGTGGCGAGGTCGGAAGCGGACGCGATGCCGGACCGGCCCATAGCTACCCCCTGCGATTCGGTCGCGATGCGGACGCCGATGCCTGGATTGACGCGGTCATTCACCTACTCAAGGATCCCCTATGGCCATGGTAGCGGTATCATCCCGGTGCCGTCAATGCCACGTCATGGCAGGCCCCGGTGTGCCGCTCAAGGCCGCGCCCGTCCCGAGGGCGGCGACGGCCGCGCAATGCTGTAGAGACGCACGCGGTAGAGGTGCACGCGGTGGGCGGCCAGCAGCACCTGCCGGCCCTGATTGCTCTGGTCCCCCTTCAGGCGCGCCGCGACGGCCCAGTGGCTGGCGCGCCAGCGCAGCGCCTCGATGCCCGCGATCCCGGCGATGCGATCATCGGTGTCAGGATTGCGCAGCACGGTGACAGTGAGGCCCCTGCCGAGCAGTTCAAACACGTTGGGCCGGCGTTCGAGCACGAGCATCGCGCCAGTCCGCGCCAGCGGTGCCTTGGCGCGCCGGTTGCGCGCCAGCGTGGCGCGGGAACAGGTAGCCGTCGAGCGCCACGGTCTGCTCGGGGCGGGGGCTGTGCCGATGCAGAATCAGCGCGCGCGTGAGCCCGGGCTGCTGCGCCGCGATGAATCGCTCGCCGAGCGGCGCGAGCGCGCCGTAGACGGCCGCGAGAGCGCGCTCGGCCCGATCCGGCGGAGCGAGCGGGTGATCGACGCCGAAGGCCGAAAAGCCGAAGCCGCGCGCCTCGCCGAATACGTAGAGCGCGTCATACGGGGCCAGCTCGAGGCGCGACTCGGGCACGAACGCCGGGTTGCCCGCGCGCCGATCCCGAGTGACCCAACGCTCCAAGTCCGGCCAATGGATGTCCGGTGCATCGAAATCGACCGCAGGCGCCGCCACGCGGTAAACCGGCTGGCACAGTGGATAGGGCCCGCCGCTTCGGATAGTGTCCGGCCCGTTCATGCGCAGCGGGCAGCTGCGCGTTCATGTACATCGGCAGGGGATACTGCCGCTTGCCCGCCTGGGCCACGGACTCGATGTAACGCACGTAGTGCCAGGTCATGAACATCTCGCCGGCCCGCGGACCGAACACCGATGGTCAGGAACGACCCGCGGGCGTGAAATGCGCCGCGAGCCGCCACGGCAGGCGCCGGCCGGGCGCCGCGAGGGCTCGCAGCAGGCGCGGCGGGACGGGGCGATCGAACGGCCTGTCGGCGCTGGGCGAGCGGTCCCGGCCCCCGAGACCTAGGCAGCCCACCTCGTTTTCCACCTGCGCCATGAGCCCCGTCCGGCGAGCGCCGTCGATGCGGCGCACATGGCGCATCAGAGCGGCGAAGGCGGACGCATCGGCAGCGCGCGTTGCGCGGCCGAAGACCGAGAGCATCGGCAGCGTCGTGCCTGCGGTCGATACCGCACGCAGAGAGCGCCGCGGATCGTCCAGCACCCAGCGCGGCGCATAGCTCGAGAAGGCGTTCTTCCAGCTGCCGAACCACAGCAGTACCCGGTGCAGATGCCAAGTGCGCGCAAGCGCGATCCAGTGATCGAGCGTGGTGAACTCGAAGCGGCCCGGGCGCGGCTTGATCTGGTCCCAGGCGACCGGCATCAGCACGGTGTTGAAGTTGCGCCGCGCCAGGGCCGGCGGCACCGCCTCGGCCGCCGCGGCCGTGCCGGCCGAGGAGTTGCCGAGCTCACCGCCGCGGATGAGGAACGGCCTGCCGCGCACGATCAGCTGCACCGAGCCGCCCGCAACGCGCAGCTGCGGGATCGCCGCGGCGCGCACGGCGCTCGCGATGAGTACGCAGACGACACCGGTGAGCGTGCGGCGCGCCGTGCGCGCAAGGCTGTTCAATGCACTGCTCCGGCTACAGACGGCTGCCGAGACTAGGGAGCCGATTTCGGGCCGTCAAGATAACGTTATCAGGTTGGCGCGGCGCTCCGACCGTGAGCGCTGACCGCGCGGCAGCATCCGTTCGCCGCAGTTCTCGGCCGTTACGAAAACCCAATGGCCAAACGGATGACACCACTGTCAGGGTCAAGCTCCGGCGGAGCGAACAACACGCCGGCCCGAGGCCCGCCGTTGGGGGTCCGGCCGCTGACCGGGGCACGGCGTGATCACGGCGGCTTTCCCGAGAGCGAGGTGCGTCGCATCTGTGGTGATCGGCCAACGCAAGTCGGGCCACCCCGGGCCGCCGCGGCGTCCCGCTGTCAGCCTGAGCCGAGGCCGGGCGGAGCATGCCGCCGGCGCCTTCGCCACCGCCTGTTCGCGTAACCATGCGACCACCAGCGCGCCGACCGGGCAAGCCACGATCCGCATCGTTCCGGGATACTCGGGTGTGAATCCAATATGCCGCGCTAGACAGGAAAATGCCGTATTTTACAGCGTGCGACGCTCGAGCTTGCGCGGCTGTTGACACGGAGGTGAGAGCAGGAACATACTCGTTCCGTCATCAGGTAGCGGTACCATAGCGACAGGGGGCGAATAACCAGGGGCCGTGTGGGAATTCTCCAGCCGTCGCAACCCGGCCCATGTCGACGGCCACACTCGACGTTGCTCGATCACAACACCAGGCATTTGCGATAGAGGGGGCTTCTAATGAGTCGGAAGACACTGCGTAACGCATCGACGCACGCGTTCAAGAGGAATGCGGGACTCGATGTGCTGGGCCGTTCGGCCTACGCGAAATTCGGTTTCTCGGGGCTGGCGCTGGGGTCGTTGACCCTGGCCGCAGGTGGCGTCGCGCACGCGCAGAGCGCCCCGAGGAAAGGTGCGGATCAACCGGCCGTGCCCGGCGCGACGGGCAAGATCAAGCGGCGCGGCTTCAAGGCGAAGCGGCTGGCCTCGACGGGCCTGTTCTCGCGCACCGGCGCGGAACTCTACGCGCAGAACAACGCTGCGCTCACCAACGGCGCGAACGGGAACAACAGCATCAGCATCGGCAAGTCGGCGGCGGAATCCGCCACGCAGCTGCAGCCGATCATCGTTACCGGCATCCGCGGCTCCCTGCAGCGATCATTGGAGATCAAGCGCGAGTCGATCGGGGTGGTCGATGCGATCTCCGCCGAGACGATCGGCCAGTTCCCCGACTCCTCGATCGGCGGCGCGCTCGCGCACTTGCCGGGCGTCACGATCAACCGCGGCTCGCTCGTCTACTCGAGCTCTTTCGGGGCGCCGACCGCCACGGGCCTGCCCGAGGGCTTCAACGTCAACGGCTTCGGCGGATCATTCAATACGGTGCTGATGGACGGCCGGCAGATCGCCTCCGGCAACGGACAGACCTTCAATGTCGCGTCCGTCGGTGCCATGTACGTCGGGGAAATCGACACCCTGAAGACCCCGGACATGGCCCTCTCCTCGGGCAACATCGGCTCGGTGGTCAACATCAAGATGCTGACCCCGTTCATGAATCCCGGCATGCACGGCGGGGTGAACGTCGGGGAGAGCGATTACCCGATGGATGGCGGCATGCGGCCGGCGGTCGGCGCTCTGTTCAGCGACACGTTCGATGATAACAAGTTCGGCATCCTCATCGACGGGGACTACCAGGATCACCACACGCTGACGCATCATCAGGACGTCGTGGGCTGGAAGGGCATCGCCGCCGGGGGATTCGCCTGCTCCAATCTCGCGGCCAACTTCAACACCGCCTTCGGCAGCACCGGCTGCGCGAGCGTCGGAGCCGGCGCCACCGGCGATGCGCGGGTGCCGGTGTGGTATCCGCAGGACATGGCCATGTATCTCGAGCGCGTCGATACGCGCAGCAAGGACGGGCGCGCCGTGCTGCAGTGGCATCCGAGCAGCGCGTTGATGGTGACGCTCGATGACAACTATTCCTCGTGGGATCAGCACGATGAGCGCTGGCAGCGCAGCACCTGGTTCGGCGGTTTCCCCAATGCGACGCTCGACGGCAACGGCTCGATCTCCAATTTCAACTACACCGGCCCGACCGACTTCAATGCGTTCGTCGCGGACCAGTACATCGTCACGAACACGTACGGTTTGAACGTACTGTGGAACGTAAACGAGGACTGGACCCTGAGCGTCGACGCCGATCAGTCCAAGTCGCGGCTGAACCCGAACGGCACGTACTCCGATATCGACGTCGACACGGGTTTCGGCAACAACGCGAACAACTACACCGGCGGCCTGGTGTTGAATGCGAGCGGCAATGTGCTGCCGTACTGGAGCGCTTACGGACCGAACGCCGTTGCGTCCGGATCGAGCGCTGTCGCATCGTCGAACTACAACGGACTGAATCCGTTCATCATCGGCTCGCACGTGCTGCCGCTGCAGACCCAGCAGAATTCGGACCAGATCAACGAAGCGAAGATCTCCGCCACCTGGAACCCGGGTGACGCCACCAAGGTGCAGTTCGGCGCGCAGTTCCTCGACGACGACTGGAACACCAAGGAGATGGATACCTTCACCAACAACTTCTGGGAGCTCTGGGCGGGCTACGGCCCGGCCTCGAACAACCTCAACGGCAACGGCGTCGCGCTGCCCGCGTCGATGTTCACGGCCGTGAACCTCGGTACCTGGATGCCCGGCTACAGCGGCGGCGGCAATCTGCCGGCGAGCCTGGTGATGTACAACCCGTATACGGTGCTCAATTACCTGATCAATCAGCCGTGGGACCCGAGCCAGAACGCGACCGCCGTCAAGAACGGCTATGCGCCGTACACGGGCGGCTACATTCCGCCGGAAGCGCTGAACCCGGGCAGCGTGCAGCACGTCTCGCGCATGAATTACGCGCCGTTCGTGCAGGTGAGCCACAATTTCCGCGTCGGCGGCATGAAGCTGATGACCCGCCTCGGTCTGCGCTACCAGAAGACGGACGAGACCATCGCGGGCCTGAACGCGGCGGTGACGGGTGTGTCCTGGCTGGGCTCCGGCGATCCCACCGCGTATAGCTTCGCGCTCGGTAAGCCCGTCTGGACCCAGACCACCGAGTCCTACGGCTACTTCCTGCCGGCCCTGGACCTGGCGCTCTGGCCCACGCGGGACTTCGAGACGGCATTTGATTTCTCGCGGACGGAGTCGGCGCCGCCGAACTTCCAGCTGATTCCGAACACGAGCTACGGCGGGCGCGTCAACGCGCTCACCGCGACCGGAAACAATCCGGGACTGCTGCCATACCTCTCGAACAACTTCGATCTGCGGGTGAACTGGTTCTACGCCCGCGGCGACTACGCGGAGCTACATCCGTTCTACAAGCAGGTGTCGAACTTCCCGACATCGAGCGTGGCGAACGTGACGCTGCCGATCAACGATCCGGCTCCGTGCCAGTACGTCAACAGCAGCGGCGCGGTGGTGTTCAATGACCCGGGCTGCGGCAAGCCGATGGTGTTCGCGGAGACCACCTTCACGAACAAGCTGTCGGCGGATGTCACGGGGGTTTCGGGCACCTGGCAGCAGATGTTGCCGTATGACTTCGGCGTGATGATCAACGGCACATGGATGCACAGCAACGCGAACTTCAACAACTACAGTCTGGACTCCAACCAGTTCGCGCTGACGGGCATCGGCAGCTCGGCAAACGGCACCGTGTTTTACCAGAGGGGCAAGTGGCAGGCGAGAGTGACGGTGAACTGGCAGGCCAAGCTGCTGCTCCTGACGGGTCAGGAGCAGGGTGGCGGCGCCTTCGGCAACGAGCCGGTGTATCAGGCGCCGTTCACGCAGCTCGATTTCGCCACCAACTACCAGGTCGACAAGTACCTGAACGTGTACTTCGATGCCAACAACATTCTGAACTCGATCTACCATACGTACGGACGGTTCCCGAATCAGACCTTGAACTTGGTCGAGTATGGACCTACGCTCTCCTTTGGAGTGCGAGCCCGGTTCTGATGTGATAAGACCCGTCAAGGCGGTCGTCATCGTCGGCGGAGGAACCGCCGGGTGGCTCACCGCAGGTACCATCGCCGCCCGCCATCAAGCTCGGATGAAGGCGGGCGGCTTCTCGGTCACGCTGATCGAGTCGCCGGACATCCGCGCGATCGGCGTAGGGGAAGGCACGTGGCCGACGATGCGCTCGTCCCTGGAGCGGATGGGTGTGTCGGAGACGGCGCTCTTTCGGGAGTGTGATGCGGCCTTCAAGCAGGGAGGGCAGTTCATCGGCTGGACCACGGGAGCGGCGGGGGACTCGTATTACCACCCGCTGATGCTTCCGCAGGGGTTCTCGCAGGTGAACCTCGTGCCGCACTGGCTGCGCGAGGGCAGCGGCACGAGCTTCTGCGATTTCGTGAGCCCGCAGGGGCGGCTGTGCGATGCGGGGCTCGCGCCGAAGACCATCACCCACGGGGAATACCGGGCACTCGCAAACTACGCCTACCATCTCGATGCGGGCAAGTTCGGGCCGTTCCTCGCGCAGCACTGCACGGAGAAGCTCGGCGTGCGCCATGTGCTCGCGGACGTTGTCAGTGTGCATCAGCGCGAGAACGGGGATATCGAGAGCCTGCTCACCCGGCAGGTCGGTGAGATTCACGGCGATCTGTTCATCGACTGCAGCGGCTTCTCCGCGCTGCTGCTCGGCAAGACGCTCGGCGTCGGCTTCAAGGACTGCAGCGACGTGCTGCTCTGCGATACGGCGCTCGCGGTGCAGGTGCCGTTCGCGACACCCGATGCGCCGATGGCCTCGCACACCATTGCGACCGCTCACGAGGCGGGATGGACGTGGGACATCTGCCTGCCCACGCGCCGCGGCGTGGGCTATGTCTATTCGAGCCGGCACAGCAGCGAGGAGGCGGCGCGCGCGACTCTGCTGCGCTACATCGGGCCGCAGCACAAGGACCTGCCGGTGCGCAAGATCCCAATCCGCGCCGGGCACCGGGAGACCTTCTGGAAGCGCAATTGCGTCGCGATGGGGCTCGCAGGGGGCTTTCTCGAACCGCTCGAGTCCTCCGCGATTGTCCTGGTTGAGCTTTCGGCGAAGCTCCTGGCGGAGCAGATGCCAGCCTGCCGGGAAGTGATGGACATCGTCGCGCGCCGCTTCAACGACGTCACGATGTACCGCTGGGGCCGGATCATCGATTTCCTGAAGCTCCACTACGTGCTGACGCAACGCACGGACACGGCGTTCTGGCGCGACAATGTGGATCCTGCTACCGTCCCCGATCGCTTGAAGGATCTGCTGACTCTGTGGAAGTATCAGTCGCCGTGGTTCTTCGACGAGCTGGACCGCCTCGAGGAGGTGTTCCCCGCAGCGAGCTACCAGTACGTGCTCTACGGCATGGGATTCCGGACCGAAGTCATGCCCGAGGATACGGTGGACACGGCGGCGACGGCCGCCCGGTTCGTGAGCGAGAATGAGCGGATCACCGGCGAGCTGAGCACGCGGCTGCCCCGCAACCGCGAGCTGTTGAACAAGATTTACCAATTCGGACTGCAGCCCGTGTGAGCTTGAGCGCGCCCTGCCATGACCCAGATCGTCCCGCTCAACAATGAGAAGCACCGCAACCTGAAGGTCGACGGCCGGCCGTCGGCCGAGTACGGTGACAACCAGCACTTCGTGCAGGTCATCGTCAACGAGTTCCCGCACCTGGTGGTGCATTATCCGATCCTCTTCGGCAAGCAGCAGGCGACGGGGCAGTTCTTCTGCGGCGCGATGCTGGGATTCATCGAGGGCGAGAATCAGTTTCTCCAGGACTGGCGGGCAGACCCGGAGTTCTATCGCCCGCTCAGCCTGCAGCGCGCCCCGTTCTACGCCCACGGGCCGGAGCTTGCGATCGATCTCGATCACCCACGGGTCGAGGCCGAAGGGGGCAAGCCGCTGTTCACGGAACATGGCCAGCCGAGCCGTTACCTGCAGAGCGTCATCTGGGCGTTCCAGGACCTGCAGCCGGGCATCGAGCGGACCCGGATCTTCATCGCCCGGCTTCTCGAGCTCAATCTGATCGAGCCGATCGACATCGAGGTGGAGTTCGAGGACGGCACGCTGCGTCACTGCGAGGGACTCTACACCGTCAACCAGGAAGTGCTCTTGCGGATTCCGGATGCGATGGCACTCGAGCTGTTCCGCCGGGGCTACCTGGCGCTCATTCATCTCATGATCGCCTCGCTCAAACAGGTGCGCGTGATGGCCCGGACGAAGAATGCACGACTGCTCCAGATGACCGAGAGTCTGGCGGTCACGCCCGACCTGAAGGCGAGCTGAGAGCCGGCGGCGCCGACGCCCCGGAATCGCCCATGGCTCAATCCCCAACCGAGATCGCCGGCCGCGATCTGGCGGGACCGGAGCAGTTCCGCAGCGAGATCCTCGAGGCCTGCCGTCCCGTCGTGCTGCGCGGACTCACCGCCGAGTGGCCCGCCGTGCAGGCAGGGCGTCGCTCGCCGCGGGAACTGCAGCAGTATTTCGCTACGTTCGACACGGGTCTGAGCGTCGAGGCGTTTGCCGGCGATCCGGCCATTGCCGGCAAGTACTATTACACGCCGGACCTGAAGGCATTCAACTTCGAGCGGCGGCAGCTGAAGTTTCTCGAGGCGCTCGAGCTGATGCTCGAGCGCCTCGAGCGGCCGCAGGCCGAGACACTCTACGTCGGCTCGGTGCCGGTGGTGCAGTGCATGCCGGGCTTCGCCGGCGCCAATCCCATGCCGCTGCTGCCGGCGAGCGCCGGTGCGCGGCTCTGGTTCGGACATCCCTCCAACGTCTCGAGCCACTACGACACCTTCGACAACCTTGCCTGCGTCATCGCCGGGAGGCGCCGCTTCACTCTCTATGCGCCGGAGCTGATCGGAAGGCTCTATGTCGGACCCATCGACCACACCATGGCGGGTCCGCCGGTGAGTCTGGCGGCCTCGGCCGACGAGCCGAGCGCGGAGCGCTTCCCGCTGTTCGAGCCGATCCGCGATCAGGCGCTGGTGGCCGAGCTCGAGCCGGGCGATGCGCTGTACCTGCCGAAGCTCTGGTGGCATCAGGTCGAGTCGCTTGCGCCGTTCAACGCGATGATCAACCACTGGTGGGATGCATTCAGCGCAGGCCCCGACGCGCCCTACACCAGTCTGCTGTTCGCCATGATCACCATTGCCGAGCGGCCGCCCGCGGAGCGGCAGGCGTGGAAGGCGTTTTTCGATCACTTCGTGTTTCGCACCCAGGGCCATCCGCTGGCGCACCTGCCGCCGCAACAGCATGGGCTGCTGGGTCCGCTGAAGCCGAACAACTATGGATACATCCGCGCACGAATCATGCGCCTGATGCGGGGTGGCTGATCGGGACGGCGCTCGCTCGCCTGTGCGATCGGGCAGCGCGGAGCTGAGGGACGGCGGTGGCCGAACAAAGCCTGCCTCGGGTCCCGCGCGAGGCAATCCGTCGGCTCCCGTCGCAGGCGTGCGGCATGGTGGAGACGCACTGGCGCACTGAACCGTTGAACCTGAGGGGGGCCGATGCGTATCGCAAATAACGCCGGTCAGACGATCTTTTCGCTGGCCGTCATCGGTCTGGGCGTCATCTCGCTTGCGACGGGGCATTTCGCTTCGGTCTGGCAGCCGGTGCCGAAGGACCTGCCGGCGAGGCTGATCCTGGCTTACGCCAACGGCGTGCTCATGGTGGGGCTCGGCGCCGGGCTGCTCTGGCGGCGCCTGCAGGGGCGCTCGGCGCTTGCGCTCGGCGCGTACTTTGCGCTGTGGTTCGTGCTGCTGCACGGGCCCATCGTCGCCGCCTCACCGGGTGTTGCCGATCACTGGTCGGGATTTGGCGAGAATGCCGCCCTCATCGTCGGCGCCCTCCTGCTGTATGCGGCGGCTCCAATGACCGCCGAGCCGGGCTGGGCACCGTGGCTTCGCGGCGATGCCGGCGTGCGCGCGGGGCGTGTTCTGTTCGCGGTGGCCGCCTTCCTGATGAGTCTCGACAATCTCGCTTATCTGCGCGCCAACGCGGATTTCCCGCCGGTGTGGATCCCGCACTGGATGGGCTGGGGCTACCTGGTCGGCTGCGGCTTCATCGCCGTGGGGCTCGCTGTCCTTTGCCGCATCGCCGCGCGGCTCGCCACCTGCCTGGCGGCAGGGATGATGAGCGCGCTGACGCTACTGTGCTGGGTGAGCTTCGTGCTCCAAGCGCCCGACAACCGCGTGAACTGGACGGGACTGATGGTGTCCTCGGCGCTGACGGGCGCGGGGTGGCTGGTTGCCGCCTCGTACCACGGCGCTCCGTGGTTGGCAGGGCCCTCACGCCCTCTCAGAGGAGTTCACGCCGGTCCCGAGGGCAGCCGTTGAGCGGTCGCCGCGCCTGAGCGCGCCGATGGCTTTGACGCGCAGCGGTACGCCGGATACGCTCGATGTGGGAGTCAATTTGTCCGAGAGACTGCGATGCACAACGGCGCGCGAGCATGAGCGGAACTGATCGCATCGCCTGCTTTGGCGAGATGCTGTTGCGGCTCGCGGCTGAGCCGGGAGAAATACTGCGCACGGCACAGGATCTGCGCCTGTTCGTCGGCGGGGCGGAGGCCAACGTCGCCATCGCCCTGGCGCATCTCGGGCACCCGAGCGTCATGATTACCGTGCTTGCGGACAATCCGCTCGGCGCGCTGTGTGCCGGCGAGCTGCGCCGTCACGGGGTGGACACCGCGGGGGTGCGCACCGGCGCCGGTCGGATGGGACTGTATTTTCTCGAGCGCGGCGCCGGGTCGAGGCCGGCGCGCGTGGTGTACGACCGCGAATATTCCGCATTCTGCCGTGCGATGACCGAGCCCCTGCCCTGGGAGAGGCTTCTCGAAGGCTGTGCCCGGCTGCACGTGTCGGGCATTACCGCTGCGCTGAGCGCGGCGGCGGCGGACGCTCTGATCGCCGGCGTGTGCGCGGCGCGCGCCCGCGGGGTGGGTATTTCCTTCGACTGCAATTATCGCGCATCGCTTTGGCAAGCGCGCGCCGCACAGGCTGGAGCGGTCCTGCGCGGCATCGCCGAGCACGCGGACACGCTGTTTGCCAACGGACACGACCTCGCGCTGATGTTGGGTGAGGGCGCGCCGCACCCCGCAGATGAGGAGGCATTCACGCGGGCCGCTCGCGCAGCGCTTGCGCGCTTCACGCAACTGCGTCTGGTGGCGACCACTTTGCGCCTTGAGCCCGGGGCGGACGATCAGGCACTCGCGGCCGTAGGCGTCTCGCGGGACGGGGTGTTCCGGTCGCGGACCCATGCGTTGCGCGGCATCATCGAGCGGATCGGCAGCGGCGATGCGTTCGCGGCGGGCATGCTGCACGGTGAGCTCACCGGCATGGATGCGCAGCGCGCGGTCGAGTTCGCCGCCGCGTGCGCCTGTCTGAAGCATTCTGTGGCAACGGATTTCAGCGTCGCCCCCGCCGGGGAGGTCGAGGCGCTCGTGCGCGGCGAGAGCGCGATGCGGCGCTGAGCCTCATCGCCGCCGCTCAGCGCCCGCGGCGGGTCGCCGGGCGGGTCAGCGCCTGATTGGGCACGAACGTTCCGCCGTGCGCGAGCTCGGCGAGCAACTCCTCGGAGCGCTGCGACCAGGGCGCCTGCTCATCGGGCGTGATGTTCATGTGGTCCGAGTCGACTAGCGGCACCGCTTCCTTGGGCGCTGGAATCCGGTTGAGCACGGTCCAAATCCCCGCCGGCGGCGCGGTGGTGTCGATGAATCCCATCGCGATCAGCGTCGGCGCGGTGATGTAGCGCGCGAAGTTGACGGTGTCGAAATACCCCGCCGTGCGCAGCACCGCGCGGTCGGTCGTGGTGTAGAAGGGGTATCCTGGCCTGCGCCCGTGCGCCAGGCCGTTCATGTCCGCGCCCGAGGGCTCATCGACGATCACGGCGCTGACCTTGCCCGGGTTCAATCCCGCGGTGGCGAGACTCTGCTGGCCTCCCATGCTGAGCCCGGTCAGTACCACGGTCTTGCTGTTCCAGTAGGGGCTGCGCCGGATGTACTGCAGCGCGCGCGTGTCGCGCAGGTACATGTCGAGGAAGTAGGAGGTAGCGGGGCTGCGATCGCCGATGCTCGGGTAGTCCTGCGGCACGCCGCTGCCGCTCGCCGGGGCGATGTCGTGCGAGTCGACATCGAAGGCGAGCCAGCCCTCGGCGGCGCGGTTGGTGGCCCAGGCGGTGTGCAGCGGGTACACGCCGGCATACTGATAGATGATGAGTGCCGGGAATCGGCCCGCGCGGGCCGGCATGGCGAGGTAGCCGCGCACGTCGGAGCCGAGGCTGTTCAACCGGACGCGAAACAGCCTGACGCTCGCCTGCGCGGTGGGCAGCGGCGTCAGTTTGGCCTTCATCGGCACCTTGGCGAGCGCGGCGAGCTTGCCTGACCAGAATGGCATGAAATCGCTCGGCGCCGGCACCGATGGGCGCAGCAGCGTCGGCGCGACGGCGGCCCCCAGGGTCGCGACGCGGTGCTCGGCGAAGGCGCCGAAGGGAAACTGCGGGGCGAGCGGCTGGTAGTGCGGATAGCGGGCGAAGAGGCCGCGCAGGGACGGATCCGTCTTGGCGAGCAGTGCTTTCAAGCCACGATTGAGCGCCAGGTAATCGTCGCGGGAGATCGCCGTGGGCGAGGGCTCGTAGTCGACCACGACATAGAGCATGGCGGGCGCATCGAAGGTCATCGCGATCGTCGCCCGGCCGGCGGCGAGCGAGAAGCTTCCCGTCCTGACCACATCAAGGTCATTGCGCTTGATGGTGTAGGCGAAGCGGCCGCGCGGATCCGGCGCGCCCGGCGGCACCGTGACCGTCCAGCCGACTTTGCGGCCGAGGCGATAGATGCCGTCGGCATGAAACGGTGTGAAGATCACCTTCGGTACCGCCGCACTCGCGGCAAGGGGCAGCAGCGAGCCGGCGAGCGTCAGGGCGAGTGCGCGCACGGCGCGCGTGAGGGTCGTCGCGGGAGTCATCTTGCGGGCATCCTGCGCTGCCGGTTGTGGTAGTGGATGAATCGATCCACCCAGGCGATGAAGTACTTCATGTTGGGCGCATCGGTGTGGCCGCCGTCATCCTGCCGCCAGGCGAGACGGCCGGAGAGCAGGCCGTGATTGACCGGCGGCATGTGGGCGGTGAGGGGGTTGCCGCGCACGCCGAGGCCCCGCACCCCGAGCAGCCGGTACACCGCGCTCGCGGCGACGGTGGCCATGAAGCTGCCGCGCTGGTCCAACCAGCGCGCATCGCCCATGGCGGGGATGCCGTAGCTCACGAACACAAGGCGCGGCGCGCACAGCGCAATCAGCTCGTTCGCGTCGACCGGCAGATCGCCGGGATTGCGGCTGCCGAAGGCGGCGCGCTCCGCGTCATAGCGCAGAAAGTTGCCGGCCATCCAATGGTACTCGCCGGCGCCGGCGAGATTGCCGACGGACTCGCCGAAGTTGCGCCGCAGCGGCGTCGCGCCGCCCTTGCCCGAGGAGCCGATCAGGCCCATCGCGAAGCGCGGATCAAACGCCATGGTCACGAGCGCCGCCTTGCCGAAGCGCGACACACCCTCGATGCCGATGGCGTGAGGGTCGACGGCGGCATCGGTACGCAGATAATCGAGCGTGCGGCTCGCCGCCCACGCCCAGGCGCGCAGCGCGCCCCATTGGCCGCTTGTGCGCGGCTGGCCTTTGTTGGCGAGCCCGATGATGCCACGGGTCAGCCCCGCGCCGCTGTCGGCCTGCACCGCCGTCGGATCGAGCGAGGCGAAGCCCCAGCCGGCGGCGATCAGCTGCACCACCGAGGGCGCGCCGCCGTCGACGTTGCGGCGCAAAGGAGAAAGGATCGAGCGGGTGATCAGGGCGGCATGAGGGTGGCGCTGGAACACGGCGCGCGCCGCTGGACCAGTGCGCGTGAGCGCCGTACGCAGCGCGCGGTTCACAGCCGCGAGTTCGCGCCGGTCGGGCCCGGTGCGCGGCACGGGAGGCGCGCCGAAGGTGAGCATGATCAGCACTGGCACTGGGCGCTGCGCGGCGGCTGGAATGACCAGGGTCACCGGGATGTTCACGCGGATCAGCGGATAGGCGCTGTCGTTCACCACACCGAGCAGCCGCCGGTACACGATCGGATAGCCGCCGAGCGTGCCGCGGCCCCGGCCTACGACCTTCCAGGTCACTGTGGGCACCCCGTGGGGGATCCGCCCGTAGACGTCGTGTTCGAAGGCCGCCACGATCTGCGGCCGTCGCGCGTGCCACCACTGGCTTGCGGTGGTGACGGCCCGCCCGTCGGGAAAGCGCAACGCGTCGGGCAGCGCGCCATAGGGATCGGCGAGCGCCTCATCGTAGTTGGCGTGGCGCGGGGAGTTCTCATTGCCGCTTGCGCCTGGCCAGAGCGCCTGGATCCCCAGCTGTTCCATCATGTTGCGATGGTCCTGCCGGGCGGTGAACGTCACGGGGGCAGGCGACGCCCGAGCGGGCGGAGGCGTTGCGCTCGCGCACCATGGGGTGTACGCGAGCGCTGCGAGCAGTGCGCTGGTGTGCCGGATCATTGCGGCGAGCCGTCCGGGCTTGTGGGCAGTTTGAACAGCGACAGCGGGATGGCGTCGGCCATGGCCCGATACCCGGCCGGGTTGGGATGCAGGTTGTCGCCGGAGTCGTACGAGGGGAGCAGCCGCGCGGGATGCTGCGGATCGCGCACCGCCTTGGCGAAGTCCACCACCGCGTCGAAATGACCCGGCGCGCGGATCCAGGCGTTGATCTGTTTGCGGTCCTGGAGCGTCGCGGCCGACGGGCGGTAGTAGCTCGAGCCCTTGAACGGGGTGATGGTGCCGCCGATGACCTTGATGCCGTGGGCGTGCGCGCGCAGGATGATCTGCCGGTATGCGCCGATGATGTGGCGCACCAGTGCGGCGTTTTGCGCTGCCGTGATTGGTCCGTGCATGCCCGCCACGCCGAGATCGTTCACGCCCTCGATCACGATTACATAGCGCACGCCCGGCTGACCGAGCACGTCGCGGTCGAAGCGGGCGAGCGCATCGGGGCCGAGCCCATAGCGCAGCAGGCGGTTGCCGCCGGTGCCGACGTTGAGCACGCTGAGGTGGCGCGTGGCCGGGGAGGACTGCAGCCGGCGGGCGAGATCGTCCGGCCAGCGCGTGTCGCTGTTGTTGGGAGTCGCATGGCCATCGGTGATCGAGTCGCCGAGGGTGACGATGGCGGCGGCGGGTCCGTGCACGCGCACGTCGAGGCCGGAGAGGAAGAACCAGTGATTGAAGCGCATCGCGCCGGGCAGCTGCACTGCGGCGACGTGATTGCCGTGCAGCAGGAAGGACGTTTCCCGCGAGCCCGGGTGGCTGGTCTGGCGCACCGGCGGCTTGCGCAGGTAGATCGTCACCGCCAGATCGGACAGCGGCTTGGCGTCGAAGGCCACCGGGTCGGAATAATAGACCGCGCCCGGCGGAATGGTGACGCTCGCTCGCCCGCCGAAGGCGAGCGCGGTGTCGGTGGCGGGATCGATCGCCCCTGTGGCGCGCGAGACGGGCAGGGCGATGTGCGCTGCAAGAATGTGCAATGGCGTAGTGCCGAACACGTTCGCGAAGCGCACGCGCAGCTCATGGCCGCCGACCGTCAGGTGCACGATCTGGCGCAGAGTCGCGTTGGTGAGCGCGGCGGCCGGCAACGCGTTGCGCGTCTCGGGAATCTGCTGCGAGGAGGCCCAGGTACCGAGCCAGTGCGCGACCGTGGCGCTGGGCGCTGCGGACGGCGCGGGCGCGTGGCTCGGCGCGCCGGCCGGTCCCGAGGCGCTGCAGGCGGCGAGCGCGGCGCAGGCGCTCCAGACGCACAGGCGTGACAGAGACTGCTTGAGTGTCGACGGCATCGGGGTCCCCTCGTTCGATGTACGGCGCGACGCCGCTCGCGCGCTTCGTCATCGCATGGTAGCGATATCACGTTTCGGTCACAACCTCATGGCCGCACACCGCGCCGCGTATGCAATTGACACTGCCAGACTGATATCGCTACCATCGCTGCCTTTGTTCATGGGAGCGGCGTCCTGTACCTCGGTATCGACATCGGCACCTCCAGCGTCAAGGCGGTGCTGCTCGATGAGCACGGCGGGATCGCTGCGCAGAGTTCCGCCCCGCTCGAGGTGAGCCGCCCCGCGCCCGGGTTCTCCGAGCAGGATCCGCGGCAGTGGTGGGAGGCGACCCTGCGCGCCGTCCGGACGGTGCCGCAGGCGATGCGCTCGCGCGTCCGGGCCCTCGGACTGTCCGGACAGATGCACGGCGCGACTTTGCTCGATGAGCGCGACCGCCCGCTGCGCCCCGCCATCCTCTGGAACGACGGCCGTTCCGCCGAGGAATGCCTCGAGCTCGAGCGGCGCGAGCCTGCCGCGCGGATCATCACCGGCAACATCATGATGCCGGGCTTCACCGCGCCGAAGCTGCTGTGGGTGGCCCGGCACGAGCCCGAGGTGTTCCGGCGCACGGCGCACGTGCTGTTGCCGAAGGACTATGTCCGACTGTGCCTCACGGGCGAGCGCGTCAGCGATTTGTCCGATGCGGCCGGAACTGGCTGGCTCGACGTCGCTCGCCGCGAGTGGTCGGACGCCATGCTTGCCGCGAGCGATCTGACCCGCGCACACATGCCGCGGCTGGTTGAGGGCTCGAGTCCTTCCGCCACGCTGACGGCCGCGGCGGCCGAGCAGCTCGGCGTGCCGCCGGTGATCGTTGCGGGCGGCGGCGGTGACAACGCGGCGAGCGCGGTCGGGCTTGGCGTGGTGCGTGCCGGAGAGGCGTTTCTCTCGCTCGGCACCTCGGGGGTGCTGTTCGTGGTGACCGACCGCTTCCGCCCCAACCCCGAGCGCGCCGCGCACGCGTTCTGCCATTGCCTGCCGCAGCGCTGGCACCAGATGTCGGTGATGCTGAGCGCGGCCAACACCCTCGACTGGATCGCGCAGATCGTCGGCGAGACGGATTTAGGCAAGCTGGCCGCCGCCGCCCAAGCGCGCGGCCTCACGCGGCACTCACCGCTGTTTCTGCCGTATCTCACTGGCGAGCGCACGCCGCACAACGATCCACATGCGCGTGGCGTGTTCTTCGGACTGCGGCCCGACACGGCGCCCGCGGAGCTCACCGCGGCGGTGCTCGAGGGCGTCGCCTTCGCGTTCGCCGACGGGCTCGATGTGCTGACGGAAACGAGCGATCAGATCGGGCAGATCAGCATCACCGGGGGCGGCGCGCGCGTGCCGTACTGGGGCCGACTGATCGCGGCGGCGCTGCGGCGGCCGCTGACATATCGAGAGGGCGGGGAACTCGGAGCAGCCCTCGGCGCCGCCCGGCTCGCGCAGCTCGCCGCCGGCGAGGGCACCGAGGCCGACGTGTGTGCCGCGCCACCGGTGGCGCGCGTCGTCGAGCCCGACGCGCCGCTCGCGGCGCTGCTCGCGAGCCGCCGCCGAGTATTCCAGCGCCTCTACCGCGACCTCAAGGGCGCGTTCGCCGAATTCGCCTGAGGCACCGGCGTTTCACCACGCGTGGCGGTGGAGTGCCCGCCGGCGACCCCGGTACGGGCCGGGGGCAGAGCAGGCCCGTGGTGAGCGCCGGCGGGAAAAAGCGCCGAGCGCGCGTGTCAGCCGGTCAGCAGCAACGTGGCCGACTTCAAGTGCACGGAGTCAGGGCCCACCATGACGCGCACTGTGCCGGGCTCGACCACATCGCGCAGGTGCTCGTTCCAGATCGCGAAAACCTTCGGGCGCAGAGTGAAGTGCACCTGCGTGGACTGCCCCGGCGCGAGCCACACCCGCTTGAAGCCCTTGAGCTCCTTGACCGGCTCGGTCACCGAGGTGACGAGCTCATGGACGTACAGCTGCACTACCTCGCTGCCGGACACGTTGCCGGTGTTGCGCACCTCGACCGTCACGGTCACCGCGCCGTGCGGCGGCAGGCTTGCGGCCGAGAGCCGCGGACGTCCGACGTGGAAGGTCGTGTACGAGAGGCCGTAGCCGAACGGGAACAGCGGCGAATTGTTCGCGAACAGATAGCCCCGGTGCGCGCTCGGCTTCTCGTCATAGTTGTAGGGCACCATGCCCACCGAGCGCGGAATGGTCACCGGCAGTTTCCCGCCCGGATCGGTCTTGCCGAACAGCACGTCGGCCATCGCGGTGCCGCCCGCTTGGCCGAGATACCAGCCCTCGAGCAGAGCGTTGGCGCGCGGCAGGATGCGGTTGACCGTCACCGGACAGCCGTTGATCAGCACCACCACCACCGGCTTGCCGAGCGCGAAGATCGCGCGGGCGAGCCGGTTCTGCTGGGCGCGCAGCGCGAGCGTGTCGCGATCGCCGAGATGATAGGTCGCCCAGCCCTCGCGGCACAGCGCGCCGCTCGTGCCGAGCACCAGCACAACGGCATCAGCGCGGCGCGCGACGGCGACCGCGTGACGGATGCGCGGCAGGTTCGCCGCCGGGCTTTCCAGCACCTCGCGGTTGGTGTCCTTGTTGCCGTAGGCGAGCAGCTTCACGCCCCTGGCGTAGAGGATCCGCACCCGTTTGCCGACGTAGTTGCGGATTCCCTGCAGCACGCTCACCGGGTGGCTCGGGATGCCGGAGTAGCCGCCGAGGCGCACCGGCGCGGCGTTCGGGCCGATCACGGCCAGCGTTTTCAGCCGCTCAACCTTAAGTGGCAGC
>JAJYLP010000038.1 GCA_021787615.1 Pseudomonadota bacterium | reverse complement strand
ACGGCTATAACTTCATGATCACGGGCAGCTACAGCAAGCAGCAGGAGCTGAAGGCGCAGCAGCGCTCATTCGCCGCCACGGGCTATAACCCGGCGCAGGGTCTGGAGAATCTCAACGGGCCGTTCGGCCCCTGGCCCGGGAGCTATCTGGATGCCGCGGGCAATCTCTGGCAGACCGGCTACCCGACCTGTGCCGGCAATCCGTTCCTCACCACGCAGCCCGGCTACTGCGCGTACGAGTACTCCGCCGCGGTGGATCTGATCCCGGCATCGAGCGAGCTGTCGGGACTGATGTCCTTCACCAAGTCGCTGCCGGATAACAACACCTTGCGCCTGCAGTACTTCTACACGCGCTCCAAGGTGACCACGTGGGGCGGGCCCATCACGTACGGGTTCGCCATGACGCCCGCGGCCGACCCGACCTACTACCCGACGGCCGCCGACTCGACGTGCCTCTTCAACGTGAACGGCGGCTCGTGTGCTGGCGCGCCGGATCTGACCAGCGCCAGCGGCATCACCGCGTTCTGGACCGATCCGAACAACAACCGCTACTCGAACGACCTCAATACCGAGCAGCGCGTGCTGCTGACGTTTGCCGGCGACAACGACGGTTGGAGCTACGCGACGACGTTCAACTACAGCGTGAACGAGAACACGGCGGGTGTCACCGAAGGCTACCCCAACGAGGCGATGCTCGCACCGAACGGCGTGCTCAGCAATCTGATCAACCCGTTCGGCCCGCAGAGCTCGGCCGGGCAGAAGCTGATCAACAGCTCGTATCTGAACGGCGTGTACGCGAACGGCACGCTGCAGCACTGGAGCATCGGCGGGCACGCCCGACACCGGCTGGGCGATGCCTTCTACAAGGGTCATCCGGCTGAGCTGGCGATCGGAGTCAACGCGCGCGTCGACCGCATCAACTTCGCCTCGACGCCCTTGGCGAGCACGCTGTACTCGGCGCTGTTCTACCCCCCGAATGCGATCCAAGGGTCTCGCCAGGCACAGGCCGTGTACGCGGAGCTGTACGTGCCGATGAGCAGCCACCTGGACCTGACGCTCTCGGATCGTGAGGACCGGTACAGCGATTTCGGCACGACCAACAACGGGAAGCTGGCGGTGCGCTATCAGCCGTCCCGCTACGTGACCTTCCGGGCGGCGGCCTCCACCGGCTTCCGGGCTCCCTCGCTCACGAATCTCTATTCTCCGAACACCTTCGGTGCGACCGGTGGCACCATGGGCCAGGGAAATCCGTACTGCTCCTCGGGGAGCTACAACGCGGAGTTCACCCAGTTGGTCTGCGGGTCGCAGGGGATGGCGGTGTATGGCGGAAACCGGCATCTGAAGCCGGAGACATCGGAGAATTTCGATTTCGGTGTCATCGTCGAGCCGATCACCAACCTCGGCATCACGCTCGATTACTACAAGATCCTCATCAAGAACGCCATCGGCGGAATCCCCAGCGCGGCGATCTATGCAAACCCGACCCTGTTTGCCAACCAGTACGTGCTCAGCACTGCCGGGGGCAGCGTCCCGGAACTGACCCCGGCGCCGGCGGCTCCGCTCGATTGCAGCCCGAGCTACACGGTCGCGAGCTGCGGATACATCCTGCAGACCGGGCAGAACACCGGCGGGGTCAGCACCGACGGATTCGACCTCAGCGCGCAGTACTTCCTGAATACGCGCTACGGAACGTTCCGCGCGGATCTGGAGGGGACGCTGGTGACGCAGTTCCACCTGCAGGAGTACACCGGTGGGCCGCAGATCGACCTGCTGGGCTGGTACAACCAGGGCAACCAGCCGGCGATCCGCTGGCAGCACGTGCTGCGGCTCGGCTGGTCGAGCCCGCAGGGGCAGTGGGGCGCGGGAGTGACCAACCACTTCTTCTCGCACTACATCGACGAGTATCCGAACGCGGCGGGCAATCAGCGCATCGTCGGCAATCAGTCGACCTGGGACGTGTTCGCGTCCTACAAGCCGATTCACCCGCTCACCGTCTTGTTTGGAATTCGCAACGTGTTCGGTCAGGTTCCGCCCTTCTCCAACCAGACGGGCAACTGGCCGGCGGGCTACAACCCGATCTTCTCGGACCCGCTGCTGCGGACCTTCTACCTCAACATGAACTACCGGTTCTGATTGAGCGGCGGGCTGAGGGCTCTGCCGGGCACCCGCCGATGGGCGGGTGCCCGAATCCGGCGGCACGCGTGCCGGGCTCGCCCGCCAGCGGGTCCGCCGGAGCCAATCTGAAGCTCGATTCGAAACCCTGCTTCGCGCAGGGTTTTTTTTCAGATTGAGAGCCGCCGCGATGGCGGGCGAGCGGGCAGCCGGCGCCGCGGATGCGCTCGAGCCCGATCCGGCGCTCGGGCAGGGGGTGCTATGGCCGGGACGCGCTTGGGGGCTGAGCCGGCGCGAGCCGGGCGCGGCTATACTGCCGGTTGAAGCTGTCCGCAGGGGCGTACCGGCGATGTTTCTGCAAATCGAGGAATTCCTGACGGCCGCCGAGGTGAGCTCGGTGCGCGAGCTCGCGCGCCTGACGCGTTTCATCGACGGCCGCAGCTCCAATCCGCACAATCACACCAAGTCCAGCCTGATCCCCGATCCGGCCGACCCCCATGCGCAGCGGGCTGGGCAGATCGCGCTCGGGGCCTTTCAGCGCAGCGAGACGGCGCGCGATTTCGTCTTCCCACGGCGCATCGCGGTGCCGCAGGTGGTGCGCTACGGTGAGGGCATGGGCTACGGGGCGCACGTCGATGCCGCCTTCATGGCGGTCGGTCAGCAGCCGCTGCGCTCGGACGTCTCGTGCACGCTGTTCATCGGCGATCCGTCGAGCTACGGCGGCGGCGAACTGGTCATCTATCTCGGCTCGCAGGATGTGCGCATCAAGGGCAAGCCGGGCGAGGCGGTCCTGTATCCGTCGACGACCCTGCACGAGGTGGCGCCGGTGACCTCCGGGGAGCGCCTCGTGATGATCACCTTCATCGAGAGCCAGATCGCCGATCCGGCGCGGCGCGAACTGCTCTACACCCTGAATGAGGTGCGGGCGCTCGAGGGGGCGAAGCTCGAGTGGGGCAACCGCATGCGGCTCGAATACGTCGCGGCCAACCTGCAGCGGATGTGGGCCGAGCCGTGAGCGGCGACTCGGGCGCGGACCGCGAGCGGCTTCTCGCGATCCAGCGCAGCGCGCAGGGCGGCGAGCTGCCGCTCGCCGCGCAGCTGGCCGAGGCGGCGCTGGCCGAGGGCCTCGAGCATCCGCTGATCTTCAACGTGCTGGCGCTGCGGCACGAGCTCGCCGGCGAACTCGGCGAGGCGGAGCGGTTGCTGCGCCAGGCGGTCGCGCTCCCGGGCGAGGACAAGGCGGCGCGCAACGCGCTTGGCTTGTGCCTGCTCAGGCTCGATCGTCACGCTGAGGCGCTCGAGCAGTTCGACATCCTGCTGGCGGCCGACGCGACGCTGCCCTTCGCGCATGCCAGCCGCGGCACCGCGCTGTTCGCGCTGGCGCGCGTGCGGGATGCGGAGGCGGCGTTTCAGCGGGCGATCGAGCTTGATCCGCGCCAGGCGGTGGCGCTGGCGGGGCTCGCGCGCATCGCGAGCTATCGCGGCGCCTACCGGCAGGCGCGCGAGTGGGCCGAGCGGGCGCTCGCGCGCCTGCCGGGCTATCCGGATGCGCAGCTGAGCCTCGCGGCCGCCGACCTCGGCGAGCAGGATCCGCTCACCGCCGAGACGCGGCTGCGCGAGCTGCTGTCGCGCGCGGATCTCTCAGCCGAACAGCGCGCCTTGGCCGGCGGCCTCCTCGGAGACGCGCTCGATGCCCAGGGGCGCATGCCCGAGGCGTTCGCCGCGTACACCGAGAGCAATGAAGTGCAGCGCCAGGCGTACGCGGGGCAATTCGCATCCGCCTCGCCGAGCGCACTGCAGTATGCGCTCGGGCTCGCGGAGTATCTGCGCAGCGAAGAGCGGACGCAGTGGCGCGCGGCGGCGCCCTCACCGGCGCCGGCACCGGCCGCAGGGCATATTTTCGTGCTGGGGTTCCTGCGCTCGGGCACCTCGCTCCTGGAGGTGATACTCGAGGGGCACCCGCAGGTGGTGAGCGTCGAGGAAAGCGAGTCGCTGATCGACGGCGTGCAGCAGTACATGCAGCGGCCGCAGGACCTGGCGGCGTTCCTGCGCGCGCCTGCGGCGGCCTACGAGGCGCTGCGCGCGGCCTACTGGCGCCGCGTCGCGCAGGCCGGCGCCGATGCCGCCGGCCGGATCTTCGTCGACAAGAATCCGCTCAACACGCTGAAGCTGCCGCTGATCGCGCGGCTGTTCCCGCAGGCGAAGATCGTGTTCGCGTGCCGCGATCCGCGCGACATCGTGCTCAGCTGTTTCCGGCATCGCTTCCGCATGAGCGCGCCGATCTACGAGATGCTCACGCTCGAGGGCGCGGCGCGCTATTACGATGCGGTCATGCGCGTGCTCATGGAATGCACCCGGACGCTGCAGCTTGACATGTGCCTGGTGCGCCACGAGGACGTGGTGACCGGCTTTGCGCGCGAGATGCGCCGCGTGTGCGATTTCCTCGGCCTCGAGTGGGATCCGGCCATGGGGGATTTCGCGTTGCGCACGCGCGATCGGGAGGCTCTCACGCCGAGCACTGCGCAGCTGTCGCGGGGGCTGAACACCGAGGGCCTCGGCCACTGGCTGCGCTACCGCGAGCAGCTCGAGCCGGTGCTGCCCATCCTCGCCCCGTGGATCAGCCAGTTCTATTACGACGAGGCGGGCGCATCGGGCAGATTGAACCAGCAGTTGAACGCCACGGTGATCCGCTCGCCCTCACCCTCGAAAGGCGTCACGTGATGCAGCACCCAGGACGGGAAAATGATGAGCTGGCCGGGCTCGAGGCGGAAGCGCGGCGCGTCATGGCCGAAGGGCAATCGGATGTTGGCCACCCCGGCGTCCATGTGCATGGCGCTCGGGGTGGTCGGGTTGACGAAGGTCAGCAGCCCGTTCTCCGGCTTGCGCGGATCGCCCCGGCCCGGATCGACGCAGTAGACCCCGCTCCAGGAGGCGTTGGGGTGATTGTGGACCCCGAAGAACCCTCCGGGGCGGGTAACATGGAACCAGCAGTCGTTGAAGATCTGCAGCCGCTGCAGGATCGCCGCGTCGTAGCCGTTCAGCCGGCCGATGACCGACAGCAGTTGGTTCCAGCAGAACGCCTTCAGTTCCCGGACCGCCTCGTGCTCGACACGGAAGAAGTTGAAGTGGCTTTCGAACAGCGTCTCGTTGCGCGGCGTCAGCGGACGCGGATTGGTTGCCCCGTGCGCCTCGAGGTCGAATATCACCTTCTTGAGACGGGGGTTCAGCTCCCCGTGCGCCGGGTAGCGCGACATCCCGAACGGCACCGCAAACATGGTGAGCAGTTCGGGCGGTTGCAGTGTGGCGGCGGGCATGGGTGGGCGTCCGGGGGACTCCGCGTATAGTATACGCCGGACTCAACTTCTGCCTGCGCCGCGGGCGCCGGGACGCGCAATGATGATGAGAGACCGCACTGTGATACACGCATTTTCGATCTCGTGCGCCGCGGCGCTGCTGCTCACAGCTGCCGGATCATGCCAGGCGGCGACGCCCATGCAGGCGGTGCTCGCCTGCCGTCGCATCGCGCAGCCGAGCCGGCGGCTCGAGTGCTTCGATCGCGCCTCGGCGCGCCTCGCCGCCTCGCTTGCCGCCGCCCGTCCCGCATCTCACGCGCCCGTTGCGCGCACGGCGCCCGCGGAGTCAGCGACCCCCGCCGCACCGGTTGCCGCAGCCCGGCCGGCGGCACCGCAGCCGGCACCGGCTGTCAAGAGGCTGAGCGCGCAGCAGGCGTTCGGTCTGTCCGACAGAGCCCTCACCGCGCACGAAGTTGCGGTCGGAGCCTTGCCGAAGCCCATCTCGCGCATTACCGCGACGCTGCGGAGCATCACCACCGCGGCCGACGGCCGGTGGATCTTCACACTGAGCAACGGCCAGGTCTGGGTGCAGGACTACCGCAATCACCAGCTGCTGGTGAGCCGCGGGCAGCGGGTGAGCATCTCGCGTCAGCTGTTCGGCTCGTACTGGATGCAGCTGCCCGATGACACCGGCTGCAAGGTCGAGCGGGTGCGCTGAGGATCGCTCACTCGAGCGCGATGCCGCCGGCGGTGAGCTGCTCGGCGAGCGGGCGCAGTTCCTGCTCGTAGCGGCGCCAGCGGCTCAGCGAGGAGTCATACAGCGCCTGGCGGACCTGCACGACGCTGGCGGTGCTGGTCGGCGCGGGATTGCGGTGAAATTCCAGGCACTGCGCCTCGAACGGCAGGTCGAGGTAGTGCAGCACTCCGCGCACCGTCGGCTCGAGCGCCGTGACCAGATCCTCGTAGGCGACGTCGTGAATGCGTCCCGGGAGGATGCGCTGCCAGTGATCCATGAGACGCCGGTAGCCGAGGTAGAACGCGCCGAGCTCGGCGAGATCGTTGGAAAATGGGTAGCCGCCGGTGAATCGGGTCTTGAAGATCGCATAGCACGCCGCGAGCGGATGGCGGGTGAGGTGCACGATGCGCGCCTTCGGGAAGGCGCGCAGGATGAGCGGGCAGAAGAAGAAATTGGTCGGCTGCTTGTCCGTGAAGCGCGGCCGCTCCCCGCGCAGAGCGCGCGCGAAGGCGAGATATTCACGGGCGATGTCTGCCGCGTCCGTGCGCGCAAAGCGCGCGGCGAACTGCGCCCAATCGCGGGGCACGTCCCGGCTCGCCCGGCGCACCGCGAGGCTCACCGCTTCGGTGAATGCGGGCAGCTCTCCGGCCGCATGCACGGATGAGTGCTGGCCGAGGATCCGCTCGAGCAGCGTCGTGCCGGTGCGCGGCAGGCCGACGATGAAGATGGGCGCCTCGCCCGTGGTGTCGGCCGCGGCGGCCTCGAGATCCGGGAACGTCTCGATCAGCCGCTCGATCACGGCCCGGTCGGTGGCCGGGTCGTATTGGCTGGCGGCGCGCTCGAGGCGATTGCCGGCGGCGAGGTGCTGCCAGCTCGAGGGGCACTCGTCGATGTCGTCGTAGGCCTTGGCAAGCGCGAAATGCAGCGTTGCGGCATTTTTTGCATCGGTGCCGGCTCCCCGCAGCGCCTCCTCCAGCGCCGCGACGTGATTGCTCTGCGGGGTCTGGCGCTCGAGCTCCACCAGGGCTTTCAGGGCATCGCTATCGCCCGGCGCGTGCGCGAGCACTGCCCGGAAGTCGGCGGCCGCGCGCTCGAAATCGCCGAGCGAGCGGTGAATCACCGCCCGCTTGCCGAGCAGATCCGTATCCTCCGGGCGGGCCGCGAGCGCCCGATCGTACGCGGTCAGCGCGAGCGGATATTCCGCTGCATGGAAGAGAAAGTACCCGACCGCGTCCCAGAGCGCCGGTGACGCCGTCGCCTCGATGGCCGCCGAGGCGGCGCGCATGGCCGCAGCCCGATCGCCCCGGGCCAGATGGCACTCGGCGCTCTGCAGCAGGCCCTCCGCGTCGCCGGGGTGCTTCTGAAGCCATTGATCGGCCAGGGTCTGCGCTTCCTCGACCCTCCCTTTGAGCAGCGCCGCGACGCTGCCGAAGTACCAGCCAGCCCTCGAGTCGGGCAGGGCGGTGCGGCAGGCGGCCGCAGCGGCCGCCGCGCCGGTGATATCGCCGGCACGCAGCCGGGCATTGATTTCTCGTTCAAACGTCGTGATCGAGGGAGTCGTCATGCTGGCCATGATAGCGGCCCCGTTTGTTGTGCGCCCGACACAAAATCGTTGGTTCTGAGCAACGAATTCGGCGTCGTAGGCGTTTCAACCATACCACAAGAAAAGATCATCCGTGTTCTGGGCATGATGAGCCGACGCGCTGCCGATGGAGGCTGTGCGCTGAGGGCAACGCGATATACCCTGAAATTCCAGCCATTCCGGCGCTCGGATGGTTCGCGAGCCACGCAACGATGACTCTGCGGCGGGAGCAGCGGTGCCCGGGGCGGGTGTTGCGGACCTCAAACAGCATGCTATAGTTCCCGCAACGGTGAAAAAACCACAGAAGTACTAAGTACTCGGCTCTCCGCCTGGGCTGGCTCGAAGGGCCATTTCGTCGGGGACGGTGCCGCGTGTGCGCAGGGAGCGCGGCTTTCGTCGGTTGTTTCATCTGATGACGCCCCAGTTGCAGATCTTAGGGTCCGCACTACCTCATTTGGGAGATTCACTGAATGTTCAACAATAATCCGGGCAATCCATTGGTGCGCTCGGCCGTTCGCGCGGTTCTTGCCGGCGGAGCGCTGGCGATGAGCTTCGGGATGGCCCACGCCCAGAATGCCTCCACCAACGGCTCGAGTTCCTCAACCAACGCCAAGAAGGAGCCGGCCCAGCTGAAGGAGGTCGTCGTTACCGGCTCGCTCATCGCCACTCCGAATCAGGTCTCGATGAGTCCGGTAACCTTTATCAGCGCCCAGGCCATTCAGCAGACCGGCGCGACCCGCATCGAGGACATGCTGAATCAGCTGCCGCAGGTGTTCGCCGATCAGGGCTCGAACGTCGTCAACGGCGCCACGGGCACGGCCACCATCGATCTGCGCGACCTCGGCGCCAAGCGCACCCTGGTGCTGGTTGACGGTATGCGCCTTCAGCCAGGCGATCCGCGCGACGGCGGCGCTGTCGATGTGAACATGATCCCGGCGGCGCTGATCTCGAGCATCCAGATCCAGACCGGTGGTGCCTCCTCGATCTACGGCGCGGACGCGGTCGCGGGCGTGGTGAACTTCCGCCTGAAGCAGCACTTCCAGGGCGTGGAGCTGGACTTCAACGGCGGCATCTACCAGAACGACAACAGCAACACCGCCGGCGTGCAGTCCGCGATCACCAGCTTCAACACGAACTACGGCACGAACTTTCAGCAGGCGCCCTCCAGCGTGTGGACCGGCGCGCAGAAGGAGATCGACTTCATCGCCGGCGTGAACACGCCGGACGGCAAGGGCAACGCCACCTTCTACGCGACCTACCGCAACATCAACTCGGTACTGCAGTCGCAGTACTCGGTGAGCGCCTGCTCGCTGGGCTCGGGCTACGTCGCCGGCTCCTACGACACGGGCGGCAAGTTCCAGTGCCTGGGCTCGAGCAACGGCTATCCCGGCCGCTTCATCTTCACCAACGCGGCGAACACGACCTTCGACCAGAGCGTCAACCTGGCCACGGGCGCTCTGGTGCCTTACTCGTCGGCGTACGACTTCAACTTCGGGCCGCTGAACTACTTCCAGCGCCCGGACGAGCGCTACACCGCGGGCTCGTTCCTGCATTACACCTTCAACCGGCACGTGACGGTGTATTCGAGCACCATGTTTATGGACGATCATTCTCTAGCGCAGATCGCCCCGTCCGGCGCCTTTCTCGGCACGCCGTACACGGTCAACTGCGCGAACCCGTTCCTCTCGCCCTCCATGCTGACCGAGTGGTGCGGCGGCAGCACTACCGGCAGCGCCACGATGTACATCGGACGGCGCAACATCGAGGGCGGCGATCGAGTCGACAATCTCGAGCACACGGATTTCAACGAAACGATCGGCGTCAAGGGTGAAATCAACGACAATTGGTCGTACAACGGCTACTACCAATATGGCTTTACCAACTTGAGCGAGACGTTCCTCAACGATCTGTCTGTGACGCGCATCAACGATGCTCTCGATGTCGTGATGGGCCCGAACGGACAGCCGGAGTGTCAAGTCACCGCCAATGGCGTGAGCAATGGTCTTGGTGTCGGTTGCGTGCCGTGGAACATCTTCGGTCACGGCGGCAGCGCCTATCTGCCGCCCTCGGCCGCGACGCACTTCATCTCGACGCCCGGCGTGCAGCGCGGCCAGATCGCCCAGACCATGGTGAACCTGGTGGTGAACGGCGATCTCAGCCAGTACGTCAGGCTGCCGACCGCCCACTCGGGCCTGCAGGTGGCCCTGGGCGCCGACTATCGCGACGACAAGTCCTTCACCCAGCCGGACATGGAATTCCAGACCGCTGATCTCGCAGGTGCGGGCGGTGCGACCCTGCCGGTCGCTGGTGATGTGATTGTGCGCGAGGCCTACGGCGAAGGCCGGCTGCCGCTGATGCAGGACAAGCCATTCGCCAAGAGCCTCGCGATCGACGCGTCGTATCGTTACTCGTCTTACTCGCCGTTCAACGGGTCGACCGTCGGCGGCGTGAAGACCAATACGTACGGGTTCAGTGCGGCGTGGAAGCCCTCGCACGACTACCGTGTCCGCGCGAGCTTCGATCGCGCGGTGCGCGCGCCGAACGTCGGCGAGCTCTACAGCCCGCAGACCGTCGCATTGGACGGTAACGTCGACCCCTGCGCGGGCACCAATCCGTCGGCGACTCTGGCGCAGTGCGCGCGCTCGGGCGTGACCGCAGCCCAGTACGGTAACATCCTGCCGGCGCCTGCGGCGCAGTACAACGGCCTGCTCGGCGGCAACCCGAACCTGCAGCCGGAGACCGCGCTCACGAGCTCCTTCGGCATCGGCTGGACGCCCTCGTACGTGCCGGGCCTGAGCGCCGAGATCGACTACTACGATATCAAGATCGAGAACGTCATCGAGGCCCTCGGCGGCAACACCATCATCACGCAGTGCGTGAACACCGGTCTGCTGTGCCAGGACGTACATCGCTCGGCGGGCGGGGAGCTGTGGGGCCAGAGCGGCTACGTCTTCGACACCGAGCAGAACGTCGGTGAGCTCGAGGAGAAGGGCGTCGACATCGACGTCAACTACGAGATGGGGCTGAGGGGCTACGGTCGTTTGGCGTTCGCTCTGCAGGGTACCTACATCGGCGGTCTCTACACGACCACGATCACGGGCCTGCCCTCGACCCGCTACGACTGTGCTGGCTACTACGGACCGGTGTGCGGTCAGCCGGTGCCGAAGTGGCGTCATCGCATGACGGTGACCTGGATGACGCCGTGGCACGGCCTGCAGGCGACGGCGACCTGGCGCTACTTCTCGCCGGTGACCCTGGACGCCCTCAGCCCGAATCCGGCTCTGGGTAAGCTGAACGGCGGCGGGACCATCGCCAACGGCGCCATCTCCAGCACGGATGCGCACATCGCCTCCTACAGCTACCTCGATCTGACGGCTGCCATGCCGGTCGCTCACGGAGTGGTTGCGCGCCTCGGTGTCAACAACGTCCTGGACAAGCAGCCGCCGGTGATCGGACTGTCGGACCTGCCGGGCGTATTCGGCAACGGCAACACGTTCCCGCAGATGTACGACTCGCTCGGTCGCTACATCTTCGTCGACGTGACCGCGAAGTTCTGATTCGGGGACTGCACGGCAAATGGGGCGGCGGGCTCGAGCGGCTCGCCGCCCCTTTTCTATGTGCGCACGATGAGATGCGTCAGCGTGCGAGCGCCGCGGCGATGAGCGGATGCGCGCTGCGCTGGCTGGCGAGCCAGTCCATGCCCGAGCGGATCTCGGCCGTATGCTCGAGACCGGCCTGAACCAGCACCCGCCGGCGCAGATCCGGGTCATAGGCGTGCTCCGGTGCCTTGGAATATCGGTGCATCAACGGCCCCGCGAGCACCGTCTCGATCATCCTTGTGTCGGGCTCAACGCCGACCGCATGGAGCATCTCGGCAAGCCGGGTGCCCGGCTCGAGCAGAAAGCGCTCGAAATCCATCCACCGTACACGGGGGCCGAAGCGCATGGTGGTCTCCTCGAGCGCGGCCATCTCGCACAGCCAGCTCATCGCTACCCATTCCCCTTCGCTGCGCGGCTCGGGCAGAGTGCTTCCCGTCCGTCGCCGCAGACGCTCGAGGCGTGTTGCTGCGAGCGCCCGTGTCTCGAGACGGGAGTTGGGACCCGCAAGTATGGCGCGCAGGTAGGTGGGCGCCGATGTGTACAAAAGGATCGCCCGCGAGTCAGCCGTGCACGCGAGCAGGTTGGCCGCGATCTCGTTCACAACACTCGTGGCTTTGATCAGTGCCCTTTGCTCGGGCCGCCAGGTTCGCGACAGCAGTCCCAGCCGCTGCGGCAGCGTCAATCCGTTGCCGGCGTCGCCACCGGCCTGCGCGGCCTCGCGCAGCAGCGTCGGCTCGCGCAGCGAGAACAGCTTCGGGTGCTCGCCAGCCAGGCGCGACAGCAGCGTCGAGCCCACGTGTCCGATGTGGAAGATGAATTGCGCGTTCGGCGCAAGGCGTGCGGCCGCAGCCGCGAGGGTGGTCACGGGGCACTCGGCCTGAGGCGGGGATCGCTGCAGGATGCGCGCATCGAGGAAACTCGCCACCCGGTAATCCGCTGCCGTGAGCCGGATCAGACGGACCGTCGCATCGGGGGCGGTCGCGAGCGGCAGCCAGGCGGGCGTCCCGATCAGCGTGTCGGTCTCGATTGGGGTTCGTCCGGGCGTTGGAGTGCGGTTGGGACTGTCTGGGTCAGGCATGGGCTGCGAGCTTAACTTATTGGATAACCGGCGACGGTGGCTGGACCCATCGCGCGGACGGCGGCGCATGGGATCTGGCTCCCGCGCGTAAAGAAGGGCGCCGTTCGCGCTCGGGCGTATAGTGTTCGCATTGCCAGCCACTTGCGGCCCATCAGAGGCTCGCCATGCAGTCCCATTCCGCGGTGCTCTGGTTCGCGATTCTGTGCGCGGCCTGCCTGCCGCATGCAGCCGCCTCGAGTGCTTCGGCGGATCCCTCGAGCTGGCTGCTCGCCGGTCCCACGACCATCGATCGGATCGGCCGCATCATCGCGCCCGTGATGATCGATGGGACGGGGCCGTACCGCTTCCTGGTCGACACCGGCGCCAATCAGTCGATGATCTCGCCGGCGCTCGCCGAGCGGCTGAAGCTGACGCCGGGTCCCGGGGCGCTGATGAAGGTGACCGGCATTACCGGCAGCGAGCAGCTGCCCTGGGTCCCGGTGGCGCGTCTGCGGGTCGGCCGGTTCCGCTGGGCCAACATGCGCATGCCGATCACGGACAGCCCCGTCATGAACGGACTCGACGGCATCCTGGGCCTGGCTGGACTGCCCGCCGAGCGCATCGCCGTGGATTTCCGCCACAACGTGGTCTGGATCGGGCACTCCCACGGGGGCGGCGTGTGGGGCTATCTGTCCATTCGGGCCCGCCGCACGGCCGGGGGGCTGCTCAGGGTCCATGCGCACATCGGCAGCGTCCCGGTCATCGCTGTGATCGACACCGGCTCGCCGCGCACTCTCGGGAACGAGGCGCTGCACAGGGCCCTGATGCGCAGCGCGGCGCGGCAGAAGAACAACGCTCGTATTTTCGGCGTGACCCGTCAGGTCTCAAACGGCGACATGGCCGGATCGCCGACGGTATACCTGGGACCGGCCGCCATCGGCGATCTGGATATCGTTTACGGCAACATTCCGATCTTCAAAGTCTGGCACCTGGAGGACCGGCCGGCCGTCGTCATCGGGATGGACGTCCTGGGGACGGTCGATGGCCTGATCCTCGACTACCGCCGCCCGCACGTTTACATCCTGCCGCACCGGGCCTCGGGCGTGGAGGTCGAGCAGACCTACTCACCGCTGGGCTCGCCGCTGCCCGGGGGACCTTAGGGTGCCCTTGACGGCCGATCCGGCGGCGCTACGCTTGGCATGAGGATTTGCAGGGGAGGCCAGGATGTCAAGATTCACAGCCTTCAGAATATTGGAAAGCGCTTGCATCGGGGCGGTGCTGATTGCCCTGGCGGGCTGCGCGAGCGGACCGGCGCCGGCGGCCACTGCCGCGAATGGCCCTCAGTCGAAGGCGGCAGCCCAAGCAAGCGCGCGCAGCACAGAACATCTGACGAAGGTGCAGAAGCTCGTCGCCGAGGCGCGGCAGGCTGGGTTGCCCGATGTCTATGCGGACGTGCGCAACGGCCATACGGTCTATTGTTGGCGGGGCAAGAATATCGGCACGCTGATCCCCTCCACGAAGTGCGTCAACAGCTCGGACTCGCTGCGGCAGGTGATACGGGCGCTCGCCGCGCAGCGCCACCAGATGATGGAGAGGGCCGGGGGAATGTGCGGAGGGAAGGCAGGCTGTGCCGGCAATTGAGTTTCATGCGAGCCGACGTCGTACGGCGCCGTGCCTGGATGCCCGGGCGCCTCGCAAAGACGCGTGTGCTGCCAGGAGACGGACTCTGGCGTTGCGCGGCGGTTTGATGCCCGGCACACGCCGTATCCTTCGATGGCGCTCCGGTGACCCGTCGGTGGGGTTGTCAACGGAAGCTTGAGCATGAGCACGCTTGAAGTGTCGCGCGTTCTGCGCGGAGCAGTGGTCGGGGCTGCGCTGATGATTCTGGCCGGCTGTGCCGGCGGCGCATCGGCGGCGTCAGTGATAGCTTCGAACGGCGCCCGGGCGCATGCGGCCGGGATGCAGGGCGACTTCACCGCCAAGCACCTCGTGAAGGTTCAAGAACTAGTCAACCAAGCGCGCCAGGAGGGGTTGCCGGATTTCTATGCCCTGGTGCGCAACGGCCAAACGAGCTATTGCTGGCGGGGCAGGAATATCGGTACATTGATTCCATCCACGAAATGCGTGCACAGCGCAGCCACGCTGCGTCACGTGTTGGCGATGATGGCTGCCGAGCGCCATCGGATGGAGGATGGAGCGGGCGTGTGCGGACAGATCAAGAATTGCTACTGGAAGTGACCGCGGAGGGATCCGGCTGCGCCTCGAGACACTCGCGCAAGGCCGCCAGCTGCTCGCGATAATGGACTGAACGGCCCGATGCGTGTTGGTAGAGCGGCTGGCGGACCTGCCAGACGCTGGCAGTCTTGACCGCACCCGAATCCTTCGGGGTCTCGAGGCAGCGCTCGTGCCAGGGCAGGCCGAGCGCCCCGAGCAGGCGCCCCATCACGGCTCGTGGCTCGCGCACCAGCGCGTCGTAGTGCACCTCGATGATGTCCTCGCCGTAGAGGCGCTCCCAGTGGCGCATCAGCCGCCGGTACTGGCCGTAGTAATGGCCGGTGTCGAGCAGGTCGAGCGCGTAGCTCATGGCCGGATCGAGATGCAGGAAGTACACGGAGAGGCAGTTGTCGAGCGGCTCTCGCGTGGTATGCACGATCTTCGCCGCCGGGAACAGCCGTTTGATCAGACCGATGTAGAGGAAGTTGTCCGGGCGCTTATCCGTCACACGGTCGGCGCCTGCAAAGGCAGCGGCGAGGTGGGACTGGTATTGCGCGGCGAGCGTCGAGAGGCGCTCCGGCGCCGCGGCCGCGGCGCCCTCCGGATAGGGCGCCAGCGTGTCCCGTGCGATCCCGGGCAGCCAATCGAGCTCGCCGGCGGCGCTCACCTGGGGGTGCCGGGCGAGCAGCTGTTCGACGAGCGTGGAGCCGGAGCGGTACATGCCGCAAATGAAAATGGGCTCAGGTGGCGTGACTGCTGGGCGGGCCACCTGCGCCTCAGCAGCCGGAAACGCCGCGATGGTCCGCTCAATCAGCCGTTCGTGTGCCGCGCGGTCGTACGGCGCGAACCGCGTGCCGGCGCTCGCGCGACTGAGGCGGTTCGCCAGCGCATAGGCGCTGAACGCGTCCGCGTAGCGGCCGCGCGCATCGAGCGCGCGCCCAAGCGCGAAACCCACGCTCGCCCGTCCCGCAGCGTCCCCTCGCGGCTCGTTCAGCTTGGCATGCAAGGTGTCGAGCAGCGCGTCGGGCATTGCCGCCGGCAGTTGCGCCTGAGCGTAGCGGGCGAGGGCTTCCAGGTGGTCCGGCTTGAGCGCGAGGATCCGTTGGTAGGTGGTGGCGGCCGCTTCGCGCCGGCCCAGGTCCTCGTGCAGGTTGGCGAGATTGAACAGCGCCGGCAGGTAGGTCGGATTCAGGCGCAGCGCCGCAGCGAGCTCCCGCTCGGCCTGCGCAAAGCGGTGCAGGTGATCGGAAAAGATGACGGCGCGACTGAGATGGGCCTCCTCGGGCGCCTCGAGGCCCGCCTCGAGGGCCTGCTGGTAGGAGGCGAGGGCCGCCTCGTACTGCCGCGCCTGCCGCTGCAGCCGGGCGAGGTTGTACCAGGTATTGGGCGAGCCCGGACGCAGCGCCAGCAGACGCTGATAGGCGCTGATGGCTTGCGGCAACTGGCCCGCATCCCGATACCGATGCGCCGCGCGCAGGAGCGAGTGGTAGCTGCCGTCAGTGTCCGCCATGGGTTCCGATGCGTTCGCAGTGCGCGAGACACCGGCATCGTACCCTCGGCCGGAGGCGGCGGGAAAATTGTCCGCGCTAGAGGAACGTCCAGATCACCCCCACCGACACCAGGTCGGGGTGCCCGCCAAGGGCCGTGAACCGCTCGTACTCGGCCCGCAGACCCCAGTTGCCGAATTTCCATTGGGCGCCGGCGCCGAGTGCAAGCCCCGTGGTGCTCGCGTGCAGCGCCAATGACTCGGGCGTGCAGCCGCTGATGGCACAGGTCCCCTGCGGCGTGAACCGGGCGCCCAGGTCCGAGGTGATCCGGTCCACTCCGGCTTTCAGATAGATATCGATGACCGGTACGGGCAAATAAAGCATCGCAAAGGCGGCTTCGCCCTTCTGCGACAGGGTGGTCGCGAGCGTTCCGAAGTACGAGAAGCCATAGGCATTGGGGACGCTGCCGCTGCCGAGGTCGAAATAGTCGACTTCCGCACCGAGCAGGTCGAGTCCGCGCGCCCCGAGACTGAACTGGTAGCCCGAGTCGGACCGGTCGAAGCGGTTGAACGGACCGGCGCCGCCGAAGGGAATGGGGATGCTGTCCTTGGCGCGCAGGTTCGAACGGGCGTAAGCGGCGCCGACATAAAGATTGAACAGGTTGGTCGCGTGTGCCTGCGGTATCGTCATCAGCGCGAGCACCGCAGCCAGTGTCGCGGGCGTGAGACGGGTGCTGCAGCGGGGAAACAGATTGCCTGCCATCATGAGGTCCTCCATCCGTCCGTCCATTCACTCGGTTCGTGTCGCTCGTGCTGCAACGCGGGCTCGCGGCGCATCTCATCCGGAGGATGAGACCCGGAAGGCCGTGGCCCGATTGCCCAAGATCCGTGACCCGGGAGGCGCTGGCCGCGCCCAGGGCGCTCTGCGCTCCGAGCTGTGCCTCGAGCGCATCATACGCTGCCCTGTCCCGCGGCGTTGCGGCCGAGCTCGATTCCTGTGACGTCGTCCCACGCGCCGGCAATTGGGGCATGGCTGAGACGATGACCGGCGAGTCAGGCGAGAGTGCGCGCTGCCGGCGAGGGCTGCGCCGCGAGGGCTGAGGAGATTCTGCGCGAGTGCCAGGCTGCCGATCAGGCACCGCTCAACATGAACCGCCGCGATCGCCCACCGGGATGCGCAACTCAAGAACCGCTGACTTGCCATGACGCGACCCCCCTGCAGCCATTCCGGCTGAAACGCGCATTCCGCAAGCGCCTTCGTTCGCTCTTCGGGACGCGCCTCACCCTGGCGCCCGGCAACACGACGTCAATTGCGAACAACGGCTCATCAGTCCGGGGGTTGACCGAGCGTCCTTGCATGCCGGTCGTCTGAGCGGCCGGGCCGATCTCGAGCGGCTCGAGATCCGTATGCCAGGCGCATGCATTTCGCGGCGTGCCCTGCGCATCGACCGGACGCCCTCTGCCGTGGGCCAGGGCGCGATCTGGACCCAATTTTAGATAGGGTCCTGGCGCTTTATGGTGCCAAGAAAGATCAGTACTGTAACGGCCGGGCCAAATCAGTGCCGCCCCACACGACGCGGGGCGTTGCCATAAAATGAACCGCCCGGCGCCGCACCGTTCGCCGCAGGTTCGTCAGAGCAGACAAGACTTCGTTTCCGCCCGGATTACGCGGTCTTGTCATCATCTGTGGCAACGCGCTTCCCGCGCGACGGAGCAGGCGCTGCTGGTTTGGCCCGCCTTTCATTCTATGCCCACTCGTCGCGCAGCCCCAAAGGGCGCCCACCGCAGCCCGATGTCGCCAAATTGTGACTCCCCCGTGCTTCAACTGCCGCTTCCTCGGGCGCGCGTGCGTCTCGCACTGACCTCGGACGCACCGGCACGGACGTCTCGGCGGGAACGCTGCCGAAGGACACAGGGTGCTGCCAATACGCTGGGTGGTATGCCGAGCCCGCTGCAAGCGCCGGCCCGCCCCGTTTCGGTCCGCGTCCCGGCGATCCGCGCGGCCGATGTCCTCCATAAGCAACACTCGCTGCGTCGCGTCTGGCACTAAGAACCGTCGTGAATCTGGCACTTCAAGCGGCCAACATGCGGCGGTAGGTTACCGGCAGCGTTCACTTAGCGTGTTCTGCCGGGACGCTGATCGAGGTCGCAACCGCCGCTCGGAAATTGCGCTGTGTCAATCTCGCAACATGAATCGATGGCTTTCGCAACAGTATTCGTCGACTTAAACGGCCGGTATGACTGAGCGCCATATTGCGCCGTCTCGGCTCATGAGGACTTCGACTCAAGAGAGCCAATGCAGATCGCGCCCCGATCCATCCTGAGTCGAAAATAACATCCGAAATTTGGGGGAGAGCAAATCACATGATACGCACAACTACAGGCAATCCATTGGTGCGCTCGGCCGTTCGCGCGGTTCTTGCCGGCGGAGCGCTGGCGATGAGCTTCGGGGTGGCCCACGCCCAGAATGCCTCCACCAACGGCTCGAGTTCCTCAACCAACGCCAAGAAGGAGCCGGCCCAGCTGAAGGAGGTCGTCGTTACCGGCTCGCTCATCGCCACTCCGAATCAGGTCTCGATGAGTCCGGTAACCTTTATCAGCGCCCAGGCCATTCAGCAGACCGGCGCGACCCGCATCGAGGACATGCTGAATCAGCTGCCGCAGGTGTTCGCCGATCAGGGCTCGAACGTCGTCAACGGCGCCACGGGCACGGCCACCATCGATCTGCGCGACCTCGGCGCCAAGCGCACCCTGGTGCTGGTTGACGGTATGCGCCTTCAGCCAGGCGATCCGCGCGACGGCGGCGCTGTCGATGTGAACATGATCCCGGCGGCGCTGATCTCGAGCATCCAGATCCAGACCGGTGGTGCCTCCTCGATCTACGGCGCGGACGCGGTCGCGGGCGTGGTGAACTTCCGCCTGAAGCAGCACTTCCAGGGCGTGGAGCTGGACTTCAACGGCGGCATCTACCAGAACGACAACAGCAACACCGCCGGCGTGCAGTCCGCGATCACCAGCTTCAACACGAACTACGGCACGAACTTTCAGCAGGCGCCCTCCAGCGTGTGGACCGGCGCGCAGAAGGAGATCGACTTCATCGCCGGCGTGAACACGCCGGACGGCAAGGGCAACGCCACCTTCTACGCGACCTACCGCAACATCAACTCGGTACTGCAGTCGCAGTACTCGGTGAGCGCCTGCTCGCTGGGCTCGGGCTACGTCGCCGGCTCCTACGACACGGGCGGCAAGTTCCAGTGCCTGGGCTCGAGCAACGGCTATCCCGGCCGCTTCATCTTCACCAACGCGGCGAACACGACCTTCGACCAGAGCGTCAACCTGGCCACGGGCGCTCTGGTGCCTTACTCGTCGGCGTACGACTTCAACTTCGGGCCGCTGAACTACTTCCAGCGCCCGGACGAGCGCTACACCGCGGGCTCGTTCCTGCATTACACCTTCAACCGGCACGTGACGGTGTATTCGAGCACCATGTTTATGGACGATCATTCTCTAGCGCAGATCGCCCCGTCCGGCGCCTTTCTCGGCACGCCGTACACGGTCAACTGCGCGAACCCGTTCCTCTCGCCCTCCATGCTGACCGAGTGGTGCGGCGGCAGCACTACCGGCAGCGCCACGATGTACATCGGACGGCGCAACATCGAGGGCGGCGATCGAGTCGACAATCTCGAGCACACGGATTTCAACGAAACGATCGGCGTCAAGGGTGAAATCAACGACAATTGGTCGTACAACGGCTACTACCAATATGGCTTTACCAACTTGAGCGAGACGTTCCTCAACGATCTGTCTGTGACGCGCATCAACGATGCTCTCGATGTCGTGATGGGCCCGAACGGACAGCCGGAGTGTCAAGTCACCGCCAATGGCGTGAGCAATGGTCTTGGTGTCGGTTGCGTGCCGTGGAACATCTTCGGTCACGGCGGCAGCGCCTATCTGCCGCCCTCGGCCGCGACGCACTTCATCTCGACGCCCGGCGTGCAGCGCGGCCAGATCGCCCAGACCATGGTGAACCTGGTGGTGAACGGCGATCTCAGCCAGTACGTCAGGCTGCCGACCGCCCACTCGGGCCTGCAGGTGGCCCTGGGCGCCGACTATCGCGACGACAAGTCCTTCACCCAGCCGGACATGGAATTCCAGACCGCTGATCTCGCAGGTGCGGGCGGTGCGACCCTGCCGGTCGCTGGTGATGTGATTGTGCGCGAGGCCTACGGCGAAGGCCGGCTGCCGCTGATGCAGGACAAGCCATTCGCCAAGAGCCTCGCGATCGACGCGTCGTATCGTTACTCGTCTTACTCGCCGTTCAACGGGTCGACCGTCGGCGGCGTGAAGACCAATACGTACGGGTTCAGTGCGGCGTGGAAGCCCTCGCACGACTACCGTGTCCGCGCGAGCTTCGATCGCGCGGTGCGCGCGCCGAACGTCGGCGAGCTCTACAGCCCGCAGACCGTCGCATTGGACGGTAACGTCGACCCCTGCGCGGGCACCAATCCGTCGGCGACTCTGGCGCAGTGCGCGCGCTCGGGCGTGACCGCAGCCCAGTACGGTAACATCCTGCCGGCGCCTGCGGCGCAGTACAACGGCCTGCTCGGCGGCAACCCGAACCTGCAGCCGGAGACCGCGCTCACGAGCTCCTTCGGCATCGGCTGGACGCCCTCGTACGTGCCGGGCCTGAGCGCCGAGATCGACTACTACGATATCAAGATCGAGAACGTCATCGAGGCCCTCGGCGGCAACACCATCATCACGCAGTGCGTGAACACCGGTCTGCTGTGCCAGGACGTACATCGCTCGGCGGGCGGGGAGCTGTGGGGCCAGAGCGGCTACGTCTTCGACACCGAGCAGAACGTCGGTGAGCTCGAGGAGAAGGGCGTCGACATCGACGTCAACTACGAGATGGGGCTGAGGGGCTACGGTCGTTTGGCGTTCGCTCTGCAGGGTACCTACATCGGCGGTCTCTACACGACCACGATCACGGGCCTGCCCTCGACCCGCTACGACTGTGCTGGCTACTACGGACCGGTGTGCGGTCAGCCGGTGCCGAAGTGGCGTCATCGCATGACGGTGACCTGGATGACGCCGTGGCACGGCCTGCAGGCGACGGCGACCTGGCGCTACTTCTCGCCGGTGACCCTGGACGCCCTCAGCCCGAATCCGGCTCTGGGTAAGCTGAACGGCGGCGGGACCATCGCCAACGGCGCCATCTCCAGCACGGATGCGCACATCGCCTCCTACAGCTACCTCGATCTGACGGCTGCCATGCCGGTCGCTCACGGAGTGGTTGCGCGCCTCGGTGTCAACAACGTCCTGGACAAGCAGCCGCCGGTGATCGGACTGTCGGACCTGCCGGGCGTATTCGGCAACGGCAACACGTTCCCGCAGATGTACGACTCGCTCGGTCGCTACATCTTCGTCGACGTGACCGCGAAGTTCTAACGGGGGGCGTCTGGATGCGGGCGGCGGGCAGGGCGGCCCGCCGCCCGCTCTTCTGCGCAGATCACACGGTATGTGCCGCGCTGCGGTCGCTGACGGTCATCAAGCGCGCCGCGTCTGTGTGGTCCGGCGTGCGCGGCGATGCTCCAGCTGCTCGAGGCATTCACCGAACAGCGCGCAGGCGCGCTCTATGGCCTCGGTCGCGAGTCTCGCATAGCCGAACAGCAGCCCGGGCCGTTCTGGAGGTAAGTGGTAGTGGGGATGGACGGGATACAGAGCGAGGCTTCGTTGCTTCGCAAGCTCGACAAGGCGCTCGAGGTCGGTGTAGGTCATGCCATTGAGCCAAGCGGCCACGTGCACGCCGGCCCGGGTATCTGCGATGTCGAGGTGATCGGCGCCGAATCTGCGCAGACCCTCGAGCAATGCATGCCGGCGGTGATCGAGCTCGACAACGGTCCTGCGCAGATATCGCTCGAATTGCCCGCTGTCGAGCAGAACCGCGAGGGCTGCCTGCTCGGCCGCAGGCGCGCCGAGATCGTCCAGGCGCTTCACCGCGCGCAGGTCGTCGCGGATCCCGGCGGGGCAAACCATGAACCCGAGGCGCATCGACGGGAACAGCGTCTTCGAGAATGTCCCGACGTAGATAACGCGGCCGGAGAAGTCGAGTGAGCGCAGCGCCGCCAGCGGTCGGCCGCGGTACTGGAATTCGCTGTCGTAGTCGTCCTCCAGAATCCAGCTATCGTGCTTCGCGGCAATGTCGAGCAGCGCCAAACGGCGCTCCAACGTGAGAATCACACCAGACGGGAACTGATGCGAGGGCGTTACGCAGATCATGCGCGCGCGGTGGTGGTGCAGCTCGTCGGTCATGATGCCCTGCGCATCGGTCCGCACATGCACTACGCGGGCCCCGTGCGCCGTCACCGCCTCCATCAAACGATGATAGTGCGGATCTTCGAGCACCACCGTCTCGCCTTCATTCAGCACGGCACGCGCCGCGAGTGTGACCGCTTGCTGCGTGCCGCCGACGATCAGGATGTCGTCCGCAGTGCACACCACGCCGCGCCGGCGCGCCAGGTATTGCGCGATCGCCCGCCGCAACGCCGGCAGGCCCGTCGGGTCCGGATAGTGCGGGCCGGCGCTTCTCGCGGCCGCGGCGAGCTTGCGCGTCCAGGCGCGCATCAGATCCAGGCCGACCCACGGCCCCCCATAGTAGAAATCGTAGCGTGGCGAGCCGGACTGGGGACCGAGCGGGCAGGCGCCCAATTTTCGGACTCGCTCGGTGTAGCGGGACTGCGGCGCAAGGGCAGCCGGGGCCGTCGTCAGCCCCCCAGGCAGCTTGAATTGCGCGACCTGTGTGCCGGATCGATCACTCGTGACGGTCAGCTGCTCGGCGCTGAGGATCTCGTACGCGGTCAGGACGGTGTTGCGCGACAGACCGAGCATGCGGGCCAATCGGCGGCTTGCCGGCAGTCGCTCGCCGGGGGAAAAATGTCCCTCGACGATCGCGCGCTTCAAAGCACGCGCGAGCTGTTCGTAGAGAGTCCCCTGACCGTCGAATGGAAACTGTGAGAGCAGCATGCTGGTACCAGAAAAATGACCAAACCTGGCACTTAATGGGATCAGATGACGATCGTAAGCTACACCAAGATCGCCGGCATCGCGAACCGCGATTGCGAAGCGCCGCGGTCGGGGCAACGGTGGATCAAACTCGCTGACTGAGAGCGGGCAGGGATGGCGTATGCTCATGAAAAAATGGGTGTTGTGTCAGGGAGGCGCGATAGGCGGTCATGACGCCTGGCATGGCGATGGACGCACCCTGCTGGCGCGGGTCGGAAAAAGAACGGACGTCGAGCCTACGACAGGATGCGGCCAGCGGTTGGAAGTCGTCGACGCGCACTGCGGGAGGGGCGGCCGTGCGGCACGCAAGACATCGCCGATGCGCAGGCGTCCGGGCAGCGTGCGCGACTCGCCTTCGCAGAGAAACCGCAGGCGGCTCGGGGCTCTGGCGAGGCCGGCGTGGTGTCTGTCCCGGGCTTGCCCATCTGCAGACCGGGGGACGGCCGGGCTTAACCGCGGGCTGCGTCGACGTGAACGAGACAGCCGGGCATGGCCGGATTCGGACATAGGGCGCGAGAGGCGTTTCGTGCATGCCCTGGAGCTTCGGTGCCCCGGCGAGAGAACCGTCACAGCCCCCGCCAGGCGTCGGAGGCGTATAGTGGAACCAGAAGACTGGGTAACCCTGTTGCGACGTTACATATGAAAGTCGTAGCGCGCATTCTCTGCTGGGCCGCGCTGCTGCCGGCGGTAGCGGCGGGCGCGACGCCAGCGACCTCCCCGGTGACGCAGGCCACCGCGACGAAGCCGACTGGCCTGCGTTTCGCGACCCCAACGCGCCATGATGATGTCGGACGCATCGTTGTGGCGGTCATGATCGACGGCAAGGGTCCCTTCCGCTTCCTGGTGGACACGGGAGCCGATGGCTCGATGGTTTCGCCCTCGCTCGTGCGCAAACTCGGATTGGCGCCGGTGCAGGGCGGCGCCGAGCAGGTCGACGGTACGACCGGCTCGCAGCAGCTGCCGTGGGTGCCGATTGCGACCCTGCAGGTTGGCGGGATCGTCCGACGCGATCTGCGCATGCCGATCTGCAGCAGCCCGGTGCTGGGCGGCCTCGACGGCATTCTCGGCATGGCCGGCTTTGGCGAGGTGAGCGTGAAGGTCGATTTTCACCACAATCAGGTGATCATCGGCCCCTCGAACGGCGCCTCGCTCGGTGGCTTCCTGGACATCCACGCGCGGCGCACTGCCGGCAGTCTGCTCATGATCCCGGCCCGTGTCGGTGACGTTCGGGTTGAGGCGGTCATCGACACGGGAGCCGCAGTGACCCTGGGCAACTCGGCGCTGCACACCGCGCTGTTGCGGGATGCCGCACGCGAGGCTACGAGCACGAAGATCTTCGGCGTGACGCGGCAGGTCTCCAACGGAGGTCTCGTGGCCGCCCCCACGATCTATCTCGGGCCGGCCGCGATCCGCAACCTCGCGATCGTGTATGCGGACATTCCCATCTTCAGGACCTGGCACCTGGAGAAGACGCCCGCGATCATCATCGGCATGAATGTGCTGGGCACGGTCGATGCGATGGTGCTGGACTATCCGCGCGCCCGGGTCTACCTCCTGCCCCCGGCGGCGAAGCGGGTATCGGTGTCGGTGAGCGACATGTATGTCGGAAGCCCTCTCATGAACGGCGGGAGCGACTGAGCGCCCGGAGGTGGCGGAGCGATTCGCCGCTGCTAGACTCGCTGCGCTGCCCGACCCCGGGCCAGCCGCCGCAGCCAAAGGCCAGGGCTCTCCTGGCCTGTCTCGGCGATCCGGCCTGTGCCGGCGCCGCCCGCCATGGCGAATGGCTCGTGCGTCGGCACGGCAACCTGGCGCGCAGGGCTGAATCTGTCGGCGCGTGGGCCCGCTGCCTGAGCCTGCGATCGCCCGAGGTTAACCGAGGCTCAAGCCCCTGCGGCGGAAGGACTCCGCGGCCGGGAACGCCTGTTGACACAAGGCCGCACCGGGATCATACTTTCCACAATGGTGAGGTATGATGCAAAGGCCGACGAAGAACGTCTGAATCTCATCTTCTCGGCGTTGAGTGATCCAACGCGCCGCGCCATCCTTGCCCGACTGGAGAGGGAGCCCAGGCTGTCCATCAGCCAGTTGGCCGAGCCCTTCGCCATTCAGTTGCCGGCGGTCCTGAAGCACTTGGGGGTGCTGTCCGAAGTCGGGCTCATCCGCCGCGCCAAGAGCGGCCGAACGGTCTGGGTGGAAATTGAGGCTGGATCGATGAGGGCCGCGATGGATTGGCTTGAACGCCATCGGATCTTCTGGTCCTCGAGCCTCGATCGGCTGGTCAGGTATGCAGAAGCCCGGGAAAGGCAGACGGAAGGTAAGGGAAAATGACCGAAGCCGTCCTCGTCCGCCGTATCGCCGCGCGACCCGCGATCGTTTTCGATGCCCTCGTAACGGCGGACGGGATCGCATCGTGGTGGGGCCCTGACGATTTGCCGGTCATATCCGCAACGGCCGAGCCGCGAGTGAACGGAGACTTTCGAGTGCGCTTTCGCCGTGCGGATGGGCGCGAGCACCAGTGCGCCGGCGAGTTTCTCGAGATCGACAGGCCCAAGCGGGTCGTCATGAGCTGGCGCTGGGAGGAGGGCGGCGAGCCCGATGAGGCGGGCAACGTCTCCCGACTCGAGTTCAAACTGCGTGCGATCGACACGGGGACGGAGCTCACGCTGATCCATTCCGCCTTGCGCAGCGAGGTCTCGGCCCGCAGTCACGAATCCGGCTGGGGCGGCGCTCTGAAGAAGCTTCTGCGGCGTTATCCCCAGGCGCGCGGGGCTGCGTGAGCCTGATCCGCGTCCTCGCTCTGGATATGGAGTGGGTTCCGTGACGAAGCGCCCGCTATCCCGACATCTCCCCTGCGTGGTACTTGCATCACTGTTGGCCGGATTCCCGACGGGGAGTGCCTTGGCGGCGGCGCCTGGGGTCCCAGGCTCTGCCGCAGCCCGTTTTGGGCACTATTTCATGGCCACCAGGGAGGAGGAGATCGCACTTGCCCGCAGCGCGGCGCCGCCGTCGATCTCGGCCCTTGCTGCGGTCCTAATCCTCGCAGCGCACGGTTATGTCACAGCGGCAAAGGGCAGGAATGGCTTCGTGTGCATCGTCGAGCGGTCCTGGGCCAACCCGGTGGGCGCCAAGCGCGCGAAATTCTGGGATCCAAAGTTTCGTGCTCCAATCTGCTTCAATATGGCCGCCGCCCGCTCGGTGCTCCCTCGCTATCTGATGCGGACACGATGGGTGCTCGCCGGTGCAACCAGGAGCGAAGTACGCCGCCGGATGGAGGCCTCAAGGGCCGCAGGCAAGCTCCAGGAGCCAGCCTCAGGCGCGATGTCCTACATGATGTCCGATAGAGGACGTGGCATCGGCGGCGCCGGGCCGTGGCGCCCGCATCTGATGTTCTATTTTCCCCGTGCGCAGGCGCCCGTTTGGGGCGCGAACTCACGTGGTGCCCCGATCTACTCTGGAACCAGCGACGATACGACCGTGTTCTTCGTCCTTGTGCCCACCTGGTCCGACGGGAAGCCGGCGCCGCGATTCAAATAGCGGCGGCTCTCGGGGCATAAGGGGCGAGCGTCGCCTCATGCGACCTGTTCACCGACCAAGCCTCCGCGTCGCAAAGACCTCGGGGCGTCGGCTTGACACGGTCTTGGGCCGCGCGCACACTTTCCGTATGAGGAAAGTGTCATGGAGACTCGTCTGAATCCCCTGGGTTACTGATCGCGACGGTCGGGTGCCGCGTCATTGCAAAGGTAGACCGCGATCGCGGCACGGCCAATCTGATTTGACTGCTCGGCTCAGTCACTGAACGGTCCACGAGCGTGAGCGCCGAATGCCAATCTGTCGATCATGCCGGTTCCAAACCCATCGGTGCGGCCTCACTCAGGAACTTCGGCCGCGAGCGGCTCCGCCCGGCGCCCGCCGGGCGAACTCCACCGACACCGTTTCGAAGTCGCTGCCCGCGGGCGGCCCAGCGCCGTCTGCGGGCGTGGGGGAGTCGTACCGACCTGCGCAGCCTGCGGGTCCAGGACGAACCCTCGGCAACGCATCTCGCCAACAGCGGATACCTGCCTGGCCAGCCCAACGGTGTGCTCGGCGCTCGGGCGCACGCGGGCCCTGCCGCGGTCGACAGCCGCGACTGCCTCGCCGATACCAACCCCTGCACCATGGCCGCAGTGGGTAGGGTTCCGGCCTCGCGCGCGACAAGATCGCATCGACGGTCATGGCTCATCGTTGCACACGGTGAGTCGGCCTTGTCGCGCCGTTTCTTTTCAGTCCCGCGCGCCATCGGTCCCCCAGGCTGCGGATGTCGGTCCCCCCGGCAGCGGCGATCCTGCCCGGCGAACCGATTCAGGCGCGAGGATTGCGCAAGCGGCAAGCACGACGGAGCGCCTTGTTCAGATGTGCATCGAAGCACGGGTGTCGGAGGCACGTAGATGGCGGAGCGGATAGCGATGTGGCGAAGGCCGCGGCCGCCGGTTTCACCGCTCCGATCCGTCGACGGTGCGGCGATGCTGCTGAGGAAATTTCCGCCCGACGGCCGCGGTAGACTCTACGAGCAGCTCGCCCGTGTGCTGAGGCGAGCGATCGTCGAAGGTCACTTCCAGGTCGGAGAGCGATTGCCGTCGACGCGGGCGCTGGCCGAAGCCCTCGGCCTGTCGCGCAATACGGTCACGACCGCCTACGAAATCCTCGGCGCCGGGCAGCTGACGATCTCGCGCGAGCGCCGCGGGACCCGCGTGGCCGAGATTCCCCTACCGCCACGATCCTCGCCGGCATCACGGGTCGTGCAGCCGCAGTCGCGCTATGCGGCGCGTGCGCGCAAACTTGGGCTGAGTGCACCGGGGCGACCGCGTGAGAGCCTGCGCTATGACCTGCGCTGCGATCCACCGTTCGCAGCCGAGCTGGTACCGTTGTGGAGGCGCAAGCTTGCGGCAGCCGCGCGGCTCGCCGGACCGCGGTACCCTGATTCGCAGGGCTTCCGGCCATTGCGCGCCGCAATTTCCGACTACCTGGCGCGACGCCGTGGAGTAGTGTGCGCGGAGAGCGACATTCTGATCGTCAGCGGGACGCAGCAGGCCATCACGGTCGCGATTCGCACCGTGCTCGACGAGGGCGATACGGTCGCCATCGAGGATCCTCATTATCCGCATTTGCTGCAGGCGCTGAGCGCACACGGCGCGGCGGTCGCCGCGGTGCGCACCGACGAGCATGGCATGGTGACGGACGATCTTGCACGACACGACGCCCGGCTGATCTGTGTTTCGCCGTCGGACCAGTTTCCCGCTGGAGCGGTCATGAGTCTCGAGCGCCGCGCGGCGCTGCTCGATATCGCCTCCCGTCAGGATAGCTGGATTCTCGAGGACGACTACAACAGCGAGTTCCACTACCGCAATCAGCCGATTGCGGCGCTGCGTTCCCTCGACGCCTCGGGACGGGTGATCTACGTGGGGACATTCTCCAAGACCCTTTTCCCCGCAATGCGGCTCGGCTACATCGTTTGTCCAGCCGGTCTGCGCGACGATCTGTGTGCAATCAAAAGGCTCGATGACCTCGGCAGCCCGTTGGTGGAGCAGGCGGCCCTGGCGGCTTTCATGCGCACTCGCCAGTTCGAGAATTACCTGCGGCGAATCACTGCCGGGCTTGAATGCCGGCGCACGGTCTTCGTGGAGTCGCTGCGCCGCCATGGCGGAGAGCGCCTCGCGGTGCAGGAGACACACGCGGGCACTCACGTCGTCGTGTGGCTGCAGCGGTTGACATACCCCGAGATCACCCGGCTGATCGAGCTCGGAGCCGAGCGCGGCCTCGGTCTGTATCCGATGCACGCGTACTACTTGAATCCCCCGCAGCGCCCCGGGCTGCTGCTCGGCTACGCCGGATTGCCCGCCGATGCGCTTGAGCGGGCCGGTGAGCTCCTCGGCGAGTGTCTCGATGAGCTCGAACGGCAGGACGAGAGGCGTCACTTTTGAGCGCCGGAGCGTAGACTACCGGCATCCCAACACAGCCAGGCAGACGGTGTGAATCATCAAGAGGGCCGGGCGCCGAGAGCGAAAAATCGGCTCGTCCTTCGGATCGCCAGCCGCCTCCATGCGGCGGCGGCCTACACCCGCACGCCGTCGTCTGGCACCGGAATTTCTTCCCGTGCTGGCCCTTTGCGGCCCCGGGCGGTGACGCTAGGGTCTGCTGTGGCGCGGCAGTTCAGCGCGGGTGTCGGTCGGGCGGCTGGAGCGGGAGTGCCAGGCGGCGGCATCTGTGGCGCAAACGGATGGGCTCTGCCGGGGCAGACTGTTCAACCGAAAAGCAGCAGCAGTCAATGACCAGGGAGAACTCCGAAGCGTCCCCGCATTGCGACCCAAGCGCGGCGGCAGTCTCGGCGCAGTCCGCGGTACTGCCGGTGTCGAGGCTTGCAGCGGTGCGCATTGCGAGCGCCGGCCATGCGGCCTTCGCCGTGATCCTCATTGCCGTCGGCGTCTGGGGTCTCGCCAGGGGCGGGTTCGTGGGCATCTGGGACTCCGTGCCGCACGGGGCGCCGCTGCGGGAAGCGCTCGCCTACCTCTGCGCGGTCGTCTCGCTCGCCAGCGGGCTCGGTCTGCTGTGGCGGCCCAGCGCCGCGCCAGCGGCGCGCGGCCTGTTCATTTTTCTTCTGGGCTGGCTCGTGCTGGTCAAGCTGCCCTACATTTTGCGCACGCCCTGGGTGGAAGTGACCTACGAAAGCTGCGGTGAAACCGCAGTCATCGTCGCGGGCGCATGGGTGCTGTATGTCGGGTTCGCCGGGCGCTGGGACAGACGGTGGCTCGGGTTCGTGGCCGATGAGCGCGGTGTGCGCCTCGCAAGGCGTCTCTACGGTCTCGCCCTGGTCGCGTTCGGCCTGTCTCATTTTGCGTATCTGCAACTGACCGCGCCGCTGGTGCCGGCCTGGCTGCCGGCACACGTGGTTTGGGCCTACTTCACGGGCAGTGCCTATCTCGCGGCCGGTGCCGCCGTGCTCATTGGCGTGTACGCGCGGCTCGCCGCGACACTCTCGGCGGTGCAGATGGGCCTGTTCACGCTGCTGGTGTGGGTGCCGGTCGTGGCAGCGGGGCGGGCGGGCCTCGGCCAATGGGGCGAGCTTGCCGTGTCCGCGGCGCTGAGCGCCGGCGGGTGGGTGGTGGCCGAGTCCTATCGCGGCGCGCGATGGCTCGCCGTGGCCCGGCACTAGCGCCATTGCGCGCACCTCACCCGCGGCTTCCGTCATCCCGCGATCAGCGCCCGCGCGCGCTCTGCACTGCGTCCAGGCACTCGCCGAATATCTCGGCGGCCCGGGTCAGCGCCTCGGCGGGAACGCCCGCATAGCCGAGCAGCAGCCCCGGGCGCGGCGGCAGCGAGTGATAGTGCGGGTGAATGGGATAGAGCCCGAGTCCGCGACTCAGAGCGAGCTCGATCAGCCGCTCGAGCTGCGGGTACGACAACGTTGTCAGCCATACGACGATGTGCACGCCCGCTCCGCTGTCGTTGATCTGCAGGCGTCCGCGGCCGTGGCGCAGTAATCCGTCGATGAGAATGCGGCGGCGCTGATTCAGATCGAGCACCGTCCTGCGCAGGTTCTTTTCGAACTGGCGACTGCGGATGAAGGTGGCGAGCGCGGCCTGCTCGGCCGCGGGGCTGCCCAGATCGTCCAGCCGCTTCGCCTTGATGAAGTCCTCGCGCAATCCAGGCGGGGTGACGATGAATCCGAGGCGCAAGGAGGGGAACAGCGTCTTGGAGAACGTCCCCACGTACACGACGCGGGCGGACAGATCGAGCGAGCGCAGCGCCGCGAGCGGTCGGCCGCGGTACTGAAACTCGCTGTCGTAATCGTCCTCCAGGATCCAGCTGCCGTCGCTGGCTGCGATGTCGAGCAGTTCGAGGCGTCGCTCGAGGGTAAGCACCGCCCCCGAGGGAAACTGATGCGATGGCGTGACGCAGATGAGCCGAGCCCGGTGCCGGCGCAGCTCGGAGGTCACGATCCCGCTCTGGTCCGTGGGAATGCCGATGCTGCGCGCGCCATGGGCGGTGATGGCCTGCTTGAGGTGCTGATAGTGCGGCTCTTCGATTGCGACCGTGTCCCCCTCATCGACCAGAGTGCGCAGGCTGAGCGCAATGGCCTGTTGCGTGCCGCCGACGATCAGGACATCGGACTCGCTGCACGTGATGCCCCGCCGCCGCGCCAGATACTCGACCAGTGCCCGGCGCAGCGGCGGGAATCCCTTGGCATCCGGGTAAAAGGGCCCGGCGATGCGGGCCGCGGCGAGCAGCCGCCGGCTCCAGGAGCGCACCAGGGCGGGATTGTGCGGCGGGTCGCCGTAGTGCAGATCGTAGGGCAGGTTCTCGCGGTGCCGTCCAAGCCCGCTCGGGCGCAGCTCGCGCAGGCGCGCGGCGTAGCGTGACTGCGGCGGCGTGACGGCATCCCGCTTCATTTCGGTGGGCACGGATGCCATTTCGGCCACCCGGGTGCCCGAGCGCTCGTAGGCCACAGTCAGCTGGTCCGCGCGGAGAATTTCGTATGCGGTGGCGATGGTGTTGCGCGATACGCCCAACATTTGAGCGAGGGTGCGGGTCGCGGGCATGCGCTCGCCCGGAGAGAGGTGCCCGTGCAGAATGGCGTGCCTCAGCGCACGCGCAACCTGCTCGTACAATGCGCCGATGCCGTCAAGCGGGAGTTTCGAAAGAGGTATTCTTGCAGCAGAGCCCTTGACTTGCGCGGCGTGAGCTCCCGTCCCGCTCGCAGGCGGCGCGCTCCGGTGGACGGGCGTCGCCGGGGCCGCTGCATCGTCAACGCCCCGCAACTTCGCCTGAGCGGCAACGGGACCGCAGTCGCGCGCAACATTCGTGCCGGCAACCGAATGGCCGCGCTTGGGCGCCGCTTGGCGTTCGGGCGGGAGCTCAGTTCGCTTCATCGGGGAGTGCAAGTGTTGCTGTGCCGATCGCACCGACAGTATACGCCGGCGCTCGTGCCGGCTCTCACAACCGTCAGACGGAGCGCCTGTCCTCTTTCAGCGGGCTCGCGCGTCGGCGTCGCGGCTCGGGAGCGTGGGATCACTTGCGCGGCAGGGTCTTTCACGGGTCGTGCGGAGAACGCCGGCGTCGAGGCGATCGCGAGCACGCGCGGCAACGACCGGTGCATCTCTCGGGAGGCGCGCTGAGTGTCGGCGGTGATCAGGCACGCCTCGCGGGCGGGCAGACTCGCTACGGTCCGGGCTGACGATTCTAGAGGAACGTCCAGATGACGCCGACCGACACCAGATCGGGATGCGCGCCGAAGGCTGTAAACCGCCTCGTACTCGGCGCGTATGCCCCAGTGGCCGTGCGTCCATTGCAGGCCGCCGCCGAGCGCCGGCGTGATGGCCGAGGTGCTGAAAGCGCTTTGTGACGGCAGCACGAAGCAGGCGACGCCCGGCGGGCAAGTCGTGGCGGCGAAGGTGCCGCGCAAGTCACTGCTCAGCCGCGCAACGCCTGCTTTCAGATACAAGTTGATCACCGGTACCGGCAGATAGATGACGGCGAAGGCCGCTTCACCCTTCTGCGTGATCTTCGCGCGGATCGCACTGCCAGAGAACGATCCGGGTGAGCCGCTGACCGTGCCGAGGTCCAGATAGTCCAGCTCGAATCCCAGCATGGGCAACACTCGCATGCCCAGCATGACCCTGGTACGCGGAATGTCCCAGATCGATGCCGCCGGGGCTGATCACGGGGGGATGAAACAACTCGGCCGTCGGTGCGGTGACGTCGGCGTGCCC
>JAJYLP010000037.1 GCA_021787615.1 Pseudomonadota bacterium | reverse complement strand
CGTCGCGAGCAGGAGGACGGCCGTTACCAGGCGCTGCGCGCGCGCTGGCGCGGGGATGAGCTCCGTTGGTTCGTCTTCTTCCAGATGCAAGCGCTGTCGGTGCCGCTGTTCGCACTGCCGTTCGTGCGCGTCGCGGACAATCGCCACCCCACGGCGGCATGGCTTGCCGCAGGAGCGGCAATCTGGCTCGCCGAGCGCGGATTCCTGCCCGATCGGCTCGTTCGCCTCGGCATTGCCGCCTGTGCGCCGAGCGGCTGCGCGCCGAGCGCAGGGGCGGCGTCGCGGCCGAGGCCGAGCAGATCGCCGAGCGCATCGCCGCGCTGCGCGCAAGCCCGGTCGCAATGCACACCGAGGCGGCCAACGCGCAGCACTATGAGCTGCCGCCGGCGTTCTTTGCGTTGTGCCTGGGACCACGCCGGAAATACTCGTGCTGTTATTTCCCGAGCGGCGGGGAGTCCCTCGCCGAGGCCGAGGAGGCGATGCTCGAGCTCGACGGCCGGCGCGCCGAGCTCGCCGACGGACAGAGGATCCTCGAGCTCAGCTGCGGCTGGGGCTCACTCACGCTGTGGATGGCCGAGCGCTTCCCGCATGCGCGCATTACGGCGCTGTCCAACTCCCACAATCAGCGCCGCCACATCGAGGCGCAGTGCCGCGCGCGTGCTCTCACCAACGTGCGCGTGCTGACCCACGACGTGAATTCGCTGATTCTGGATGCGGCCCATTTCGACCGTTGCATCTCGATCGAGATGTTCGAGCACGTACGCAACTACGAGACCCTGATGCAGCACATCGCCGGCTGGCTCAAGCCCGGCGGCAAGCTGTTCGCCCATCTGTTTGCGCATCGCACGCTCATGTACCCGTTTGAGACGACGGGGGCGGACAACTGGATGGGACGGCAGTTCTTCACCGGAGGATTGATGCCCGCCGTGGACACGCTGCTGCATTTCCAGGCCGAGCTCGCAGTGGAGCGCCGCTGGCTCATCGACGGCACGCATTACCGCCGCACCGCCGAGCTGTGGCTCGCGCGCCAGGACGCGCAGCGCCCGCAAGTGCTCGCGGTGCTGGGCGAGCCCTACGGGGGCGAGCGCCCGGCTGTGGTTCGAGCGCTGGCGGCTATTCTGGATGGCCTGCGCGGAGCTGTTCGGCTACGACGGCGGCTCGCAGTGGGTGATCGCCCACTACCGCTTCAGGCGTGCGGCAGCAGGAGCACGGGCATGAGGGCCGCGCACACGGCCGTTGCACTGCTCGGCGCGCTCGGGCTGCCCGCCGGCCGCGCACGTCGAGTTGGCGCGCTACGTGGGCCGTTGGTACGTGATCGCCGCGATTCCGACCCGCATCGAGCGCGATGACTACAATCCGGTCGAGACGTATCGGCTCGAGCCCGACGGGTCGATCTGTACCGTATTGCGTTTCCGGCGCGGCAGCTTCACCGCCCGGTTGCGGACCGTGCACTCGAGCGCCACCGTGGTGGCGCACAGCGGCAACGCCGAATGGCACGTGCACCTTTACTGGCTGCTGCGCCTGCAATACATCGTTGCCGGGCTCGCGCCGGATGACAGCCCGGTCATCGTGGCGCGCGATGCGCGCGATCAGGTCTGGCTGATGGCGCGCACGCCGCACATCTCGCACCATGACTATGAGGCGATGGTGGCCCGCGTGGCCGCCATGGGCTACGACGTCGAGAGGCTGCGCAAGAGCCCCAGCACTGGCCCGAGCCGGGCGGCCGACGCCCCTCCTCGGCCGCCTGGTGCCGATGAGCGCAGCGCGAGCGTTGCCGTGCCTGGAAGATTTGCGGCCCCTGGGGTAGCTTAAGGACTCGATCAGTCCGCCCGGGGTGTGCCGTGAGAAAGCCTTCCGTTGTCCCGTTCGCCCTCTGCCTGCTCGCCGCCGGCGCGCTGGCCGCCTGCAGCTCGCCGAATAGCGACTGGCGGACGGCATCCGCCCGGGGCACGGTCGCCGCCTACCGCAGCTTCATCCGGCACCATCCCGACGACCCGCGCGTGCAGCAGGCGCGCAACCGCATCGAGTCGCTGCAGGACAAGCAGGCCTGGGAGGCGGCCAAGAGCGCCGACACCGAGCCGTCCTACCGGCAGTACCTGTCCCAGTATCCGAACGGCGCGTACACGGCCGAGGCGCAGGGCCGGCTCACCCGCTTGAAGCAATCGAGCGCCTGGCAGAGCGCCAAGGCCGCCGGGACGGCGGCGGCCTACGAGGCGTTCGTGAGCAAGTTCCCGAACGCCACGCAGGCGCCGCAGGCGCAGGCGGCGATCGACAAGCTCGCCGGCTATCAGGTCGAGCTCGGCCGCTACCGCTCGGCGAGCGCCGCCAATGCGGCCGCCAAGCGGCTGAAAGCGCGCTTCGCGAGCCTGCTCACCGAGGTGAGCGTGGTGCCCCCATCGGGCGCGGAGAAGCTCACCACGCTGCGCTCACAGCAGATGAGCCACGCCGCGGCGCTCGCCGCGTGCACCCAGCTGCGCCGGGCGCGCCAGAGCTGCTCGGTGGTCAAGATTCAGGCGCAGGCCGGAGGGCTCTCCCTCTCAGGTGTGTGAGGCTGCAGCCTCGGGGCGGGCGCGGCCGGCCGGGCCCACTCGCCCGCCGGCGGCGAGCAGCAGCCGGATGGTGTCCAGGTACTGCCGCTGCGTCGCGCCGATCAGGCCCAGTTGCGCCCGCTCGCGCTGGCGCTGGGCATCGAGGACCGGCAGCAGGCCGCTGTTGCCGGCGCGGTAGCTGGCGCGCTCGAGCGTCAAGCGGTGGCGCGAGAGCTCGAGCGCACGCGCCTGGGCGGCGCGCAGCTCGGCGTCGTGGCGCAGCGCATCGAGCGCATCGGCAACCTGCCCGAAGGCGCTGACCACCACCTGCTGATACAGATCAGCCCGCTCATGCAGCACATCGAGCGCCGCGCGCCGCTCGGCGTGCAGCGTCCCGCCGTCGAACAACGGTGCGGTCACGCCCGCGATCAGCGACCAGGCGAGCGAGCTCGCATCGAACAGATGCGCGGGCCGCAGCGCCTCCTGGCTGAGCGTGCCGCTGAGGTTGATCTGGGGATACAGGTTGGCCGTCGCCACGCCCACCGCGGCGGTCGCCGCGCGCAGCTGAGCTTCGGCCGCCAGAATGTCGGGACGGCGCTTCAGCAACTGCGAAGGGACGCTGACCGGCACGCTCGCCGGGAGCGTCAGATCCTTCAGTGCAGGGTCCGGCGCACGCCAGGATGCGGGAGTGCGCCCGAGCAGCACCGCCAGGGCATGGCGCGCCGTGGTGAGTCTCTGATAAAGCGGCGGCAGCAGAGTCTCGTCGCTGGCCAGCTGCGTCTGCGCGGTGAGCACATCGAGGCGCGGCTCGGAACCGGCCGCGACCGCGCCGCGCACCAGCTTCACGTTCGCGCGGTCCTCCCTGAGCAGTCCGCGCACGGCACGGATCTCGGCGCGCGTCGTGGCGATCATGACCGCCTGGGACGCCACTTCCCCGGTGAGGACGAGGCGCGTGGCGGCAAGCTCGCTGCGCTGATACTGCACGAGCGCCCGGGACTGCTCGAGCGTGCGGCGCGTCCGGCCGATGTAATCGAGCTGGTAGGCGACGCTCACGCCGGCGGCGACGTAACTGAACGGCGCGAAGGCATTTGGGCCGAGGAACTCGGCGCCATACTTCTCACGCCCGGTTCCGGCGTTGAAGCCGATCTGCGGGTCGCGCGCCGCGCCGCCCACCGTCACCAGCTCGCGCGAGCGCGCCAGCGCCGCCTGCGCGGCCGCCACATCGTGATTGTCGGCGAGCGCCTGGCGCACCAGGGCGTCGAGCTGGGGCGATTGAAACAGCCCCCACCACGGCCCGCTCGGGCCGCCCCCGGGCAGCACGCGCTGGCGGTAACGCGCCGGCGCCGCGTGCTCGCCCCTCACCCGCTCATCGGGCGGGCGGTAATGCCCTTGCGGGGCGAGCGGCGGGCGGTGGAACGTCGGGCCCACCGCGCAGCCGCCGAGCGCCAGTGCCGTCAGGCCGATCGTGCACCGCCGCCAACGGGAGGGATTTCGGGCGCGCATCATCACCTTACTCCATCACCACCGGCTCTTCGCTGCGCGTGCGGCGCGGCCGCAGCAACAGCAGCAGCGGCAACAGCGACAGAGTCAGCAGGAACATCAGTTTGAAATCATCGTTGTAGGCGATCATGCGCGCCTGTCGCGTCACGGCCTCGTTCAGCGCTGCCAGACCCGCCAGCGAGGTGAAACTGAATGGTGCGTGCAGCTGGATCTGCCCGCCGTAGGGCACGATGTGCGAGGCCAGTCGCTCGTGCATCACCTGGGTGTTGTGCGTCAGCAGCGCGCTGGTGGCGGCGATCCCGATGCTGCTGCCGATGTTGCGCAGCAGATTGAACATCGAGGTGCCCTCGGAGCGGTACTGCACGCCGAGCGTGGAGAAGGTCACGGTGGTCAGCGTGACGTAGGCGAACCCGGTTCCCAGACCCTGCAGGAAGGTCGTCGACCAGATCAACCCCTGCGGCATCTGCGTCGAGTACGAGCACATCAGCAGCAGCGACAGCGCGGTCGTGCCGAGGCCCGCGCCGATCAGGGCGCGCGCATCGACCCGCCCGATCAGCCGCCCGGCGATCGTCATCGCGACGAAACTGCCGAAGCCGCGCGGCGCCATGGCGATACCCGCCGTGGTGACCGGATAGCCGAGCAGGTCCTCCAGCAGCGGCGGCAGCAGCGCCAGCGTCGCGAACAGCACCACGCCGACCACGAAGATCAAAAGGTTGCCGATTGTGAAATTGCGGTCACGGAACAGCACCGGGCTCACGAACGGCTCGCGTGCCGTCAGCGTGTGCACGATGAACACCCAAAAGGCCGCCGCCATCACCCCCATCTCGATCCAGATCTCCGGCGAGGCGAACCAGTCCTTGAGTTCCCCGCGGTCAAGCAGCACCTGCAACGCGCCGAGCGCGATGCTGAGGGCGCCGAAGCCGAGAAAATCGAACGAGCTCTTGCGCGGCTCGGTCTCGCGCAGGTAGATCATCAGGCCGATGGCTGCCAGCACGCCGAACGGCACATTGATGTAGAACACCCAGCGCCAGCTGTAATTGTCGGTGAGCCAGCCGCCAAGCACCGGCGCCAGCATCGGCCCGAGCACGACGCCCTGCCCCCACAGCGCCATGGCGCGGCCGTGCCGCTCCGGCGGATTGATGTCGAGCAGCACCGCCTGCGACAGAGGCACCAGCCCGGCCCCTGAGGCGCCCTGCAGCAGCCGGAACACGACAATCTGATCGATCGACTGGGCTAGGCCGCAGAGCATCGAGCTCACCGTGAAGCCGATCACCGACAGCAGCAGCACGCGCTTGCGGCCGAAGCGGCCTGCGAGCCAGCCGGACAGCGGCGTCATGATCGCCGCGGCGACGATGTACGAGGTGAGCACCCAGTCCATCTGCTCGAGGGTCGCGGACATGGTGCCGCCGATGTGCGGCAGGGCGACATTGGCGATCGTCATGTCGACCGCCTGCAGCACGGTCGCGAGCGTCACCGCGATGGTGATCGGCACGCGATGGGCGTGTAACGGGTCCATGGGTCCGCCAGTGGCCGGCCTGCGCCGCTTAGCCCGTGCCGCCGCCCGCGGTGGCCGCCCGCCGGGATTGGGTGTCGACGGTCACCGTGGCGCTGAGGCCGGAGCGGAGCGGCGGCAAAGTGCCGGCAAGGTGCAGGCGTACGCCGACACGTTGCACTACCTTCACCCAATTGCCGGTCGCGTTCTGCGGCGGCAGGATCGAGAACTGCGCGCCCGTGCCCGGCGTGATGCTCGCGACCACGGCGTGAAAGGTCTGATCCGGATAGGCATCGATGCTGACCGTGGCGCTCTCGCCCGGCCGGATGTTGGCGAGCTGGTTCTCCTTGAAGTCCGCTTCGACCCATACGTCGCGGGTCGAGACCAGCACGAAGGCCGGCGTGGCAAGCGGCAGATAAGCGCCCACCTGCAGATGCTCCACCTTCGTCACGATGCCGTCGGTGGGCGCGCGGATGGTGGCGTAGGAGAGCTCGAGCAGTGCATGATCGAGCGCCGCCTGCGCGGCGGCGACCTGCGGATGCTCCCGCACCGGAATGTCAGGATTGCCGCCGAGCCGGGCGAGCACCGCCTGGATCTGTTGCCGGGAGGCCGCCACACCCGCGCGCGCCTGCTGCGAGGCGAGCCGCGCCCGATCGAGCTGCGACCGCGACGACACCCCGATCGCGAGCAGCCGCTGCTGGCGGCGCAATTCCCGCGCCGCATAAGCCTCCTGGCTTTGCGCCGAGTGCAGCGCCGCGATGTCGGCCCGGTAATCGGCCTTGAGCGACTCGATGGCAAGCCGTGCGGCGGCCAACCCCGCGCGTGCCGCGGCGACAGCGATGCGCAGGCGGCGCGGATCGAGGCGAAAGAGGACCTGGCCCTGGCGCACCGGCTCGTTGTCGTGCACGTCGACCTGTGTGACCCGACCGGAGACATCCGCGCTGATCTGCAGCTGCGCGGCGCGCAGATACGCGTCCTCGGTCGACTGATAGCGGCCGCTGGTCAGATAGAAATAGAGCGCACCGACGACCATGAGGATGGGCCCGCCCCACAGCAACGGACGGCGCAGCCGTTCGCGCCACGGACGGGCCGCGGGGGACGAGACGCGCGCGGATTCGGCGTCGTGCCCGGAATCATTCATCGGGTGGACCTCGTGGACCTGCGCCCGAGGTCGGACGCGGGAGCGTGTTCGGCCGGCAGCGGCGGTAAGGCAGTCAGATTCGCGTGCACCCGCTCGAGCAGCGTCACCAGCACCGTGCGCTCATCGCTCGAGAGCCCCTGAAGCATCTCGGCGCGCGTCTCGGCAATGAGCTGCCAGATCTGCTCGAGCACCGGCGCCGCCGCGGCCGTGAGCCACAGCGTGTGCGCACGCCTGTCGGCCGGATCGAAGCGCCGCTGCACCCAGCCGTCGGCCTCCATGCGATCGAGAATGCGCACCAGCGTCATCGGATCGACGTCGGCGAGTTCGGCGAGCCGCTTCTGGCTGACACCCTCGTTGCTCTGCAGGCGAATCAGCGCCCGGCACTGCGGCAGGGTGAGCGCAAGCCGCTGCGCGCGCTCCTCGAAGCGGTGCGTGTAGCGGCGGCTGACGTCCTTGAACAGGAATCCCAGCTGGCGGAAGCGATCCGTACTCATAATCTTAGAGATAATATATTATTTAATTATATCAATTGATATTATATCCGGCAAGCGCGCCAGAATGCGCTGCCGTGTGCCGCAACGGGTAAAATGAGCGGCCTTGATCCACGTTCCAGGAGTTCTCGAGCATGGCCACCGGCTGGGCCGGCGACGGCGCGGTGCAGGAGCAGATCGATGCGACGGTGACCGACGGTATCCGGCGGGCCCAGAGCCGCCTGCCCCAGGGCCCGGCGCGCGCGCACTGCGCTGAATGCGGCGAACCGATTCCGCCTGAACGGCAGCGAGCCGTCCCGGGGGTGCGGCTGTGCCTCGACTGTCAGCGGCGCTCCGATGAGCAAGATGCGGCCTTCAGCGGCTACAACCGCCGCGGCAGCAAGGACAGCCAACTGCGCTGATCCGGCCGGGGTTTCCCTCCCCCCACCTGTGGCGTAACCTGCGCGCCTCGGCCGCCGCAAGGCCACCAGGACAGCGATCGGGGGAACCGTGAATCCGCAATCCCGCAGACTCTGCCTCACCGTTCTTCTTGCGTGCGCGGCCACGCCCCAGGCCCGCGGCGCGCTCGCCCGCGGCCGGCAGTTGACCACGCAGGACTACGCGCGCGCCGAGCAGTTCATGCCCTATGACACGGCGCCGCTCGTCGATGACGACGTCCAGAAGGTGCACTGGCTGAAGGGGGACCGCTTCTGGTTCATCGACCACGATGCGCGCGGCGATCACTACCGCATCATGGATGCGGCCACCGGCAAAGCCGCCGCCGCGTTCAATCAGATCAAACTCGCCGCCGCGCTCGGCAATGCCCTCGGCAAACGGGTCGATCCGGCCAAGCTCGGCATCACCGCCATCCGGATCAAGCACGGCCGGCTCGAGATCACCCGCCGCGGCAAGCATTTCCAGTGCAACCTCAGCGGCGCCGGCCACTGCAGCGCGCGGCCAAAGCCCACCGGCAGCGGCAAGGAGCCCGGCATTCTCTCTCCCAATGGCAAGCTCCTCGCGTTCATCCGCGACTGGAACCTCTGGGTGCGCGAGGTCGCCACCGGCAAGGAGAGGCAGCTCACCTTCAACGGCGTGAAGAATTTCGGCTATGCGACCCACAACGCCGGCTGGGTGCACTCCAACCGGCCCGTGCTCAACTGGTCGCCGAACTCGCGCGAGATCGCCACCTTCCAGCAGGATCAGCGCAAGGTGGGCGAGATGTATCTGGTGAGCGCCACCGTCGGGCATCCCAAGCTCGAGAAGTGGAAATACCCGCTGCCCGGCGACCAGCACGTGTTCATGATCGAACCGGTGGTGATCCATGTCGCCTCTGGCCAGGTCACCCGGCTGCAGCTGCCGCCGCAGCAGCGGCTCTCGAGCCTCTGCGATGAGCTCAGCTGCAACAACAACGGCCACTGGGACGACCTGCAGTGGGCGCCGCACAGCAAGACGCTGGCGCTGGTGACGACCTCGCGCAACCGCCACCACGAATGGTTCCGCATCGCCAATGCACGTACCGGCGCGGTGCGCACGGTCTTCGAAGACAGCGTCTCGACCTACTATCACAGCGGCATCGGCGCGGTCGACTGGCGCTACCTGCCTGCCTCCGGTCAGGTGATGTGGTACAGCGAGCGCAACAACTGGGGCAATCTCTACCTCTACAGTCTCGCGAGCGGACGGCTCGAGCATCCGATCACGACGGGCAAGGGCGATGTCACCCAGGTCCTGCACGTCAACCGTGCGACGGGCACCGTCTGGTTCCGTGCGGTCGGACGCACGCCGGGCGTCAACCCGTACTACGAGCAGTTATGGAAGGTCGGCCTGCATGGCGGCGAACCGACACTGCTGACCCCGCAGGACTGCGACAACGTCATCAGCATGTCACCGGACGGCAAGTATTTCGTCGACAGCTGCTCCACCCCGCGCCGCGCGCCCCTGACAACGCTGCGCGATGCCAACACCGGGCGGATCCTCGCCACGGTGGCCCGGGCGAACCTCTCGCGCCTGCGCGCCATCGGCTGGCGGCCGCCGCAGCAGATCGTCGTCAAGGCGCGCGACGGCAAGACCAACCTGTACGGCCTGCTGTTCAAGCCGACCGACTTCGATCCGCACAAGCAATACCCGATCGTCGATTACATCTATCCGGGTCCGCAGATCGGCTCGATCTTCACCTTCCGCTTCGAGCCCTCGGACTACGACGATCAGTCGCTCGCCGAGCTCGGCTTCATCGTGGTCGCGATCGACGGCATGGGCACGCCGTACCGCTCGGCGCGCTTCCATCACCTCTGGTACGGGGACATGGGCGATGACACCCTGCCCGATCAGGTCACCGCGATCAAGCAGCTCGCGCAGCGTTATCCGTGGATCGATCTGAATCGTGTCGGCATCTGGGGGCACTCCGGCGGCGGCAACGCCGCGACGGATGCGATGTTCCGCTATCCGCACTTCTTCAAGGTCGGCTGGGCGGAAAGCGGCAATCAGGACAACCGCGACTACGAGAACGACTGGGGAGAGAAGTATCAGGGACTGCTCGTGCGCTACCCGGACGGCAAGACCAACTACGACAACCAGGCCAACGAGCTGCTCGCCTCGCACCTTCAAGGGCATCTGATGCTCACCTACGGCACCCTCGATGACAACGTGCCGCCGGAGAACACCGAGATCGTCGTCGAGGCGCTGATCAAGGCCGACAAAAACTTCAATATGATCGCGATTCCCAATGTGCGCCACGGCTACGGCTACGCGACCCCGTACATCACGCGCCGCCGTTGGGATTACTTCGTGCGCTATCTCGCGGGCAACATCCCGCCGGCGCATTTCGCGCTCAAGCCCTGGCCCTGGCGCTGAGCACGGCCCGCCGCGCCGGCGCGTCGTCGCAGCGGTCCGCGCGGCGCCTCAGCGCATTGCGCCAGCGTCCTCGACCGCGGCGCCCGCGAGCAGCTCCTCCAGGCCCTCGCCGGCCTCGCGCCGCGCGGCAAGCTCCGGCGCGCTCCACACCCGCACGATGCGCCCCGAGAGCATCAGGGCGATGCGGTCGGCGTAGCGCTCGACGATGTCGAGCGCATGCGTGGCGAGCAGCACCGCCGCGCGGCCCTCATCCGCCAGGCGCCGCAGGTGCCGCTTGAGAATGCCGGCGCTCGCCGGATCGAGCCCGTTGAATGCCTCATCGAGCACGATCAGCCGCGGCGCGCCGATCAGCGCGAGCAGCACCGAGAGCTTCTGGCGCGTACCGAGCGAATAGGTATCCACGAACCGATCGAGCTGGGCGGTGAAGGCAAGCGCCTCGCCGAGCTCGAGCACCTCGGCGTCGATCCCGCTCAGGCCCTTGGCCGCGGCATACACCTCGAGGCATTGCCGGCCGGTAAGCAGGCCCGGCACCCGCTCGGGAGCGCAGGCGAAGCCCAGCGTGCGCTTGGCGGCGGCCGCCGCGCTCGCCATCGAGGCGCCGGACAGCTCGATCTGTCCGCTGTGCGGGCGCAGCAGGCCGGCAATGCAGTAGAGCAGTGTCGATTTGCCGCTCGCATTCGGACCGAGCACGGCACACCAGTGCCCGGCCATCACCTCGAGACTCACCTCGTGCAGCACCAGCTGGGCGCCGTAACCGGCGCTCAGCCCCCGGATGCGCAGCGCCGGAGCGCTCGCCGCTGCCGCCGCTTCGCTCATTGCCGCCACCGGTGCAGCGCCGAGGCCGCAATCGAGGGGGTGCGCAGCGCCGCCGCGCACGCCGCCGTGCCGAGCACACCGACCGCAGCGAGCCACAACACCGCGATCGCGCACACCGTGCGCAGCGACTCGGGTCCGAGCGCAACATAGGCGATGGCAATGAGCAGCGCGCTGGCGAGCAGCTGCGCGCCGAGGATCCGGTGCGACAGCGCCACTGCGAAGCGCATGGGTCCAAGCGGTGTGGGCGCGAGCCACCACGAAGCGCTGAGCGCCGTGCGGGCCAGCGCCACCAGCAGGTTGATCAGATGCAGCATGATGAGCCACGCCGCCGCGGCCGCGAGCACCGGACCGGCGGCGACGCCCATCGGCACGGCGAGCAGCAGCAGCACCAGACTGCGCGCACGGATCGTCGGCCGATCACGGAACTGTGTCTCGGCGCGCGGCCAGGAGCCGAGCGGGGCCAGCGAGATGCCCTCCCGCCGGGCGCGGTGTGCCGCCCGAGCGGCCGCGTAGCGCGAGTGCGGCAGCGCGCGCGCCGGCCGGCTGGTTCGACCCCGCCGCGAGCTCACCGCCATGAATGCGGCGGCGAGCGCCACGCCGAGCAGCACTCCGCAGGCGCAGTAACCGACCAGCCTCGCCGGCACCCACACGGGCAACTGCGCTGCCAGCGACAGCAACACGATCAGCGCCGCCGCCGCCAGCCACAGCGCAACCGGCCGCACGGCCGTGCGGACCGTGAGTGACACATCACCGGGCAGCGCCGCGAGCCAGTGGCGATGCCCGTCATCGCTCAGGCGCCGCCGGTGCCGCAGCGCAAGGGTCGCGGCGATGACTGCCGCCACGACCAGCACCGCTCTGGGCGAGAATGCCGAAAGAGCGATCACATAGACGACCGCCCTGATGCGCCCGAGCGCGCCGAGCGCCAGAAATGCGCTGGCCGCTGCAGCCACGGGCAGCGGCCAGCGTTGCCACAGGTTGCGCCCTTGCAGCCACAGGACTCGCACTGAAGGGCGCGCAGCGAGCCAGGACGGCACGCGATCCGCCATGAGCATCATCCGGTGACCGACCTGCGCACAGGATACCCTCACGCCCCGGGCGCGTCGCCCGATCCGCTTACCTCGCCAACCCCCGCTCAGGCGCCGCCGAGTGCCGCGCCGACCGCCTGGTCGCGCAGGGTCTCGATGAACCAGTTCGGATAGACCGCCGCGGGAGGCGTCGCCGCATCGAGCGCGGTGAGCTCCTCGGCCGACAGCGTGACGTCGACGGCGCGCAGGTTGTCCTCGAGCTGATGCAGCTTGCTCGATCCGATGAGCACGCTGGTGACCGCCCGACGCGAGAGCAGCCAGGCGATCGCCACCTGCGCGACGCTCGCGGTATGCCGCGCCGCGATCGCGCGCATGCGCTCGACGAGCGCGAAGCCGGCCTCCTTGTCGAACGGCAGCAGATCGAAGCCGGCGATGCGGTTGTCCGGATCGGTGAGATTCTCGCGCGTGTACTTGCCGCTGAGAAACCCGCCGGCGAGCGGACTCCATACGGTCAAGCCGAGTCCATAGCGGCTCAGCATCGGAATCACATCGCGCTCGACATCGCGGCCGAGCAGCGAGTAGTACATCTGGCCGTGCGTGAAGCGGGCGAGCCCATGGGCTCTCTGCAGCTCCAACGCCGCCGCGGCCCGCCATGCCGACCAGTTGGAAAATCCCAGGTAGCGGACCTTGCCCGAGCGCACCAGCGCATCGAGCGCCTCGAGAGTCTCCTCGAGGGGCGTGTGGGGATCCTCGCGGTGCGCGATGTAAACATCGATCCAATCGGTCTGCAGTCGCCGCAGACTCTGCTCGGCCGACCAGAGGATGTGGCGGCGCGAGAGGCCCGTCTGCGTGAGCGTCTCACCGCTGCGGAACCCAACCTTGGTGGCGATCACGACCCGCTCGCGCCGCGCTTTGAGCGCCGCGCCGAGCAGCGACTCGGACTCCCCGGCGGCGTAGGCGTCGGCGGTATCGAAGAGATTGATGCCCGCATCGAGCGCGCGCGCCACGAGCTCGCCGGCCAGATCGGGGCCCACCTTGGCCACGGCGCGCATCTGGCGATTGCCGGCGGTGAAGGTCATGGCGCCGAAGGCGAGACGGGAGACGATGAGGCCGGTGCTCCCGAGCAGTGCGTATCGCATGGTGATCACTCCATGTTGCAGGAAGGGATGAGAGGAACCCGCACCGAGCCGATGGGCGCGCCGCGGCGCGCCCGGCCTAGGCCGTTGCGGCAGGATTAGCGCAACCGCGGCCGCAAGGCAATCGGCCCCGGCACCGCCGCGTGCCCTGGCGCTGCGCCACTTCGATAACTGCGCTCTCGCGGCTGTTCTTGGGCGCCGGCACGCACAGCTCGGCGGATCATGCCGCGGCCAGTCTGCCGAACCCGCTCAGGCGCGCTGTCTCAGCGCCTCGAACCGGGCCAGCGCGCGCTTGCGCGCCACGTCGTGCTCGACGATGGGTCGCGGATAGGTCTCACCCAGTCGGATGCCGGCTCTCGCCAGAACCTCGGGCGCGGCGGCCCACGGCGCGTGAATGGCCGCAGCCGGCAGCGCGCGCAGCTGCGGCACCCAGCGGCGCAGGTAATCGCCCTCGGGATCGAAGCGCTGACTCTGCGCGAGCGGGTTGAAGATGCGGAAGTACGGCGCGGCATCGACCCCGCAGCCGCTCACCCACTGCCAGTTGAGCGCGTTGCTGGCCCGATCGGCATCAACGAGGGTGTCCCAGAACCAGGCCTCGCCGCGCTGCCACGGCACGAGCAGATCCTTCACCAGGAACGAGCCGACGATCATCCGCACCCGGTTGTGCATCCAGCCGGTGTGCCACAGCTCGCGCATGCCGGCATCGACGATGGGATAGCCGGTGCGCCCGCGGCACCATGCGTCGAATCCGGCGGCATCGTCCCGCCAGCCGAACGCCTCGAATTCACGGCGCAGCGGGCGCTGCGGCAGGCTCGGAAAATGATGCAGCGTGTAGCGCGCGAACTCGCGCCAGCCGAGCTCGCGCAGGAAGCCGTTGCCGGTGAGCTCGGCGCGTCCGCCCTCGCCCGAGCGCAGCACCGCGCGCCAGATCTGCCTCGCGCTGATCTCTCCGAAGCGAAGATGCGGCGAGAGGCGCGAGGTCCCCTCGAGCGCCGGCACGTCGCGGGCCGCGCGGTAGCCCTCATACCGCCTGTCGAGGAACGCGCGCAGTCGGCTCCGGGCGCCCCGTTCCCCGGGGCTCCACACGGCAGCGAAACCCGCATCCCAGCCGATCCCCGGCAGCAGCTGCCAATCCTCGAGCCGCTCGCTGCGCGGCGGGGCCGCGATGCCGGTCAGCCTGCGCGGCGCCGGCAGCGCGGCGGCCACCTCCACCGCGCTCAAACGGGCCCAGAACGCGCTGAACACACGCAACGGACCGCCGTTGCCGCTCACCAGCGCGCCCGGCTCGGCGAGCAGCGCCCCGGGCAGGCTGTCAAATTCCACGCCCGAGCGCGCGAGCTGCTTGGCCAACGCCGTATCGAGGGCATCGAGCTCGGGATCGTAGGTGCGGTTGCACAGCACACGCGCCGCGCCGCTCGCATCGATCAGCTCGCGCAGCACCTGTGCTGCGCCGCCGCGGCGCAGGCACAATCTCATTCCGTGCAGCGGACCGGACTCGAGCGTGCGCAACGAGGCGTCGAGCGCCGCGAGACTGTGATGCAGCCACCAGCGGGCGGCGCCGCCGAGCCTTCGTAATCCGGCAGTGTCCTCGTCCAGGATGAACAGCGGCACGAGCGGCCGGCCCGAGGCGGCCGCCGCGGCCAGCGCCGGGTTGTCGGCCACGCGCAGATCGTTGCGCAGCCAGACGATGAGCGGCCGCATCGCATCGGCGGAGGGGCTGTGCTGCTTGGGCATCGTGATGGGTTCGCTCGCCTTCGCCGCCCGGCCCGGGGCCGGATCCGTCAGGCGGCAGTGTGCATTGCCGGCCGCCGGGCTGTCGAGCGAGGCGCGCGCGGCGCGACCGGCGCCCGCCAGGGCAACTCGGGTAGACTTGCTGATCCGCGGAGCCAGGACACCGTGCCGAATCTCGAACCCAACCCGCCGCCGCAGCCGGCCGATCCGGCCCGCGCGACCGTTGAGGCCCCGGTGACGCCTGCGGAAGGTTTGAGCAGCGCCGAGGCCAAGCGGCGGCTTGCGCAGTTCGGTCCCAATGCCGTCACCGAGGAGGACAGTCCGACCTGGCGGCGGCTGCTCGTGAAGTTCTGGGCGCCTGTACCCTGGATGCTCGAGGCGGCGATCGTTCTGCAGCTCGCCCTCGGCAAGTACGTCGAGGCGCTCGTCATCGCCGTGCTGGTACTGTTCAATGCCGCACTGGGCTTCGTGCAGGAAGCCCGCGCGCGAACGACGCTGGAGGCGCTGAAGTCGCGCCTTGCGCTGATGGCATCGGTGCGCCGCGACGGCGCCTGGCAGACCGTGCCGGCCGCCGAGCTCGTCCCGGGAGACCTGATCAAACTGTCCCTCGGGGGCATCGTGCCCGCCGATGCGCGCCTGACCGGCGGCGAGGTGCTGCTCGATCAATCGACGCTGACCGGCGAATCTCTGCCCGTGGAAGGCGAGGCGGGGCGCATCACCTACGCCGGGGCGCTGGTGCGCCGCGGGGAGGCGCTCGCGCAAGTCACCGCGACCGGCGCGCGCACGCGCTTCGGACGCACCGCCGAGCTCGTGCGCACCGCACACGGCACGAGTACGCAACAGACCACCGTGCTGCGCGTGGTGCGCAACCTTGCGATCTTCAACGGCGCAGTCATCGTTGCCCTGGTCGCATACGGCTCGGTGCTCGGGCTGCAGACGCAGGAGATGATTTCACTCACGCTCACGGCAATTCTGGCGGCCATTCCGGTGGCGCTGCCTGCGACGTTCACGCTGGCGAGCGCCCTCGGCGCCCGCGCGCTCGCGGCCCACGGCGTGCTGCCCACCCGTCTTTCGGCTGTCGAAGAGGCGGCCACGCTCGATGTCCTGTGCTCGGACAAGACCGGTACCATTACCCAGAATGCGCTCGCCGTGACGGCGGTGCGGCCGCTGGCCGGAAACGACGAGCGCCGGGTGCTCGCGCTCGCCGCACTGGCGAGTTCCGAGGGTGGCGCCGACCCGGTCGACGGGGCGATCCGGGCGGCGGCCGCGGCCGGCGCCGCACCGAGCGATCTGCCGCGCCTCGAGTCCTTCGTGCCGTTCGATCCGGCGCGAAAGCGCGCCGAAGCCTCCGCCACCGACGCTGCGGGCAACACGGTGCGCATCGTCAAAGGCGCCTTCACGACGCTGCAGAGCATCGCCACCGCGCCGCCTGAGGCCGGCTCGATCGTCGAGGCGCTCGCCGCACAGGGCTTTCGGGTACTGGCAGTCGCCTGCGGACCCTCGGACGAGGCCCTGCAGGTCGTTGGTCTCATCGCGCTCAGCGATCCGCCGCGCGCGGACGCCACGGCGTTGATCGGCGAGCTGCGCACCATGGGTGTGGCCACCGTCATGATCACTGGCGACGCACCGGTCACTGCGCGGGTCGTGGCGCGCGAGGTCGGCCTCGACGGCCCGGTGTGCCCGCCGGGTCCGATCCCCGAGCGCGTCCGTCCGCAGGACTACGCAGTATTCGCCGGAGTGTTCCCCGAGGACAAATTCCACATCGTGCGTGCGTTCCAAGCGAGCGGGCACACGGTGGGCATGTGCGGCGACGGCGCCAACGACGCTCCGGCGCTGCGTCAGGCGCAGATGGGTATCGCGGTGTCGAGTGCGACCGATGTGGCGAAGTCCGCGGCCGGGATCGTACTGACGGAGCCCGGGCTGGCCGGGATCGTGAACGCGATTCGCGAGGGCCGCATCGCCTTCCAGCGCATCCTGACCTACACGTTGCGCTCACTGACGCAGAAACTCAGCCAGATGCTGCTGCTGATCGTGGGCCTGGTCATGACCGGACACGCCGTCCTCACACCGCGGCTGATGGCGCTGCTGATGATCACCGGCGACTTCCTCGCGATGTCGGCGACCACGGACAACGTGCACCCCTCGTCGAAGCCGAACGCCTGGCATGTCGACAACATCACGATCCTCGGCGTCGCACTGGCGCTGTGCAACGTACTCTTCTGCAGCGCCGTCGTGGCGTTCGGCCGCTACGATCTGGGACTGGATCAGGCCCGGCTGCAGACGCTGGCGTCCTTGACGCTGTCGTTCACCAGCCAGGCGCTGTTCTACGTCGTGCGCGAGCGGCGCCGGTTGTGGAGCTCGCGCCCGAGCGCCTGGATCGTCGTCTCGATGATCGCGGACATCGTCATTTTCACCGCGCTCGCCACCCGCGGGATATTGATGAGCGCCATATCACTGACACTGGTCGCTTCGGTTCTCGCCGCCTCGATCGTTCTCGCCTTTGCGCTCGATGCGCTGAAGGCCGCGATCGGCACGCACCTGAACATGCAGTAGCGGTGCGGCGCCGTGCGCCGGCCCGACGCGGCGCGGCGCGGCGCGCGCAGGTTTGCTATAGTCGGCACACAACATAGAAGATCGGGCGCTGTATTGCGGCTCGCCGCCGTGCCACCTGGGGAGATACTGCGCGCATGAATATCCCATCACTGTCGGGTGCGGGCGTGCCCGCACCGTACGACCGGAACCTCGGCAACATCACTTACGGGCTCTACGCCGGCGCCTTGCTGTTCGGGGTGCTCGCCGTCGCCGCGGTGATCATCAATTACGTCAAGCGCGAGGAAGTGCGCGGAACGATTCTCGAGAGCCACTTCAATTGGCAGATCCGCACCTTCTGGGTCTCGCTGCTGTGGATCGTCGTCGGCGCCGCACTGTGGCTGGTGCTCGTCGGCTGGGCCGTGCTGCTCGCCGTGGCGATCTGGTACATCTATCGGATCGCCAGCGGCTGGCTGCGGCTGCGCGATGGTCTGCCCGTGTAGCAGTGCGCGGACGGGCGACTCAGAACAGCAGCCCGAGCCCGACTCCGGTGTAGTTGGAGAAGCCGCCGAGATCGCCCTGGACGCGCACGCCCTCCTCCAGATCCACCTCGAATTCCGGCGTGACCAGATATTGCAGGCCGCCGTCGGCATCAGTGCCCCAGCCCTGGCGGTAGCCGACGTGCGACTGCCCGTAGATCTCGCCATAGAACTGCAGCCGCGCGGTCGACTCCCAGGTCAGCACCAGATCGGGATTGAAGCTCTGGAAGCGCTGGCCGCCAGCGGCGGTGGGCTCGGTCTGAGAGGTGAGCCCGACCATGAGCGCAACCCCGAGCGGCCCGTTGCCGTAGCTGACGATGCCATTGACCGCGCCGCCGACACCGTGGCTGCCGAAGGTGCTGTTGCCGGACGGCAGCGTCGCCAGCGCTTCGGCGGTCCACTGCCAGTGTTCGGTGTAGCCGAGTTCGTGCTTGATGCCGAGGCTCGTCGGGCCGAAGCCGCTGAGGGTCCGCGCGGGGCCGCCCGGGCCGGCGTTGACCGGTTGGTACTGGAAGTTCGGCGGCAGCCAGACGAATTCGGAATTGCCCGGCAGACCAAAGCGCAGCTCGAGATTGGGCAGCGTGTCGATTTCCCCACCGGGGCTGCCGTAGAGATTGCCGGCCGTCGCGCCGGCCTCCACCACGGTCATCCCCTGCGGCACGACACAGCTTGAGTCCCCGACCGTCGGCCTGTCGAGCAGCCCCAGCAGGCCCGACGGCCCGCTGCAGGGCGGTGTTGGCGCGGCGGCGTGCGCCGGCAAAAAACAGGTCGGAGCCAAGGCGGCGAGCGAGAAGAGGATCCAGCGTTTTTGTTTGATCAAATCCTGTCCTACCCTGATCGATCAGTTGACATCAGGCGGCCGCGCCGGATCGCTTCTCTTCGCGCCGCTCGCGCCGACTCCACGAGTGCGCCCAAGAGCGCCTATTGTCCTGCGCGCCGGCGAACTCACCGGGCCGACTCCAGGTCCACGCGCCGCCTCTGCAGCGCCCGCTGAGGCTCAAGCGCCTGCGGCCTGTACCGCGATACGCCGCTTCGACAGGCACGGGCGCAAAAGGTTGCACCGCGCCGCTTCGCGCCTGCTAGGCGACGGCCATCGGGATGGCGCCGAGATAGTCGCGCTTGCCCAGCTCGACACCGCTGTGGCGCAGGATGCCGTAGGCGGTCGAGAGGTGAAAGTAGAAATTGGGCAGCACGAAATGATTGAGGTAATCGGCGCCGCGCATGCGCGCCGTATTCTGCCGCCCAAGCGGAAAGGCGATCTCGCGCTCGCCCGCCGCATCGATCGCCCCCGCATCGAGCGTCCTGAGGAATGCGAGGGTCTTGCCGACCCGGGCGCGCAGATCGGCGAGCGTCTGCTCGTTGTCCTCGTACTTCGGCGCCTCGATCCCCGCGAGCCGCGCACCGCCGTTCATGGCAATATCGCACACGATCTGCGCCTGACGGGTGAAGGCGAACATGTCGGGAAACAGCCGCGCATTGAGCAGCACCGCCGGGTCGATCTGCCTTGCACCGGCGTACGCCTCCGCCTTATCGAGCAACCCCGAGAGCGCATCCAAGCCGACTGCAAAGACCGGGAGAGATGCTCTGGACATCGACATGCGGGCGCCTCGCTGGGGATGCTCCGCGCGGATGATGCCGGCGGAGGCGCGAGTTTAGCCCGATCCACCGCGAGGGTCGAGGCGCGCAGACGCCGGCCCGCGCCGTCGGCCGCTCGCCCGGCGGCGGCGCGCGCGGCCTCAAGGTGAGGCTGCGCGCCGGTGCAGGGTGTTGCCCGTCAGAAATGCAGATCGCGCAGCACTGCGGACAGCCGTCTCGCATCCCGCGACATCTCGTCGTCTTGACCGGCCGGCCCACCCGCGGCGCGGGAATCCGGATACATGCGGTAGCTCTCGCTCATGACCGCGCGATTGACCCGTGGAGCGAGAGCCTCCACGACGTGCGCCAGCGTCCCCAGGCCGGTCGTGACCCGCTCGGGTCTGCGCACGACGGCATCGCAGACCATCTCGGCCGCCTGTTCCGGCTCGAGGAGCTTGAACGCATCGTATATCTTCGTCGGCGCGCTCATCGGCGTGCGCACCAGGGGCAGGTTGACCACCGTAAAGCGCACACCGCGATCGGCGAACTCCCCGGCTGCGCAACGCGTGAACGCCTCCAGCGCCGCCTTCGAGGCGTTGTAGGCGGCAAAGCGGCTGGCATTCGTAAGCACGCCAAGCGAGGAGATGCTGATGATGTGGCCCGCGCCGCGCGCGGCCATCGACGGCAGCAGGCCGAGGGTGAGCCGCACGGCGCCGAAATAGTTGATCCGCATCAACCGCTCGTAGTCGTGAAACCGCTCGTAGGTCGCATCGATGCCGCGGCGAATCGAGCGGCCTGCGTTGTTGATCAGGATATCGATTGGCGGCTGCTCTGCGGCGAGCCGCACGAGCAGCTCGGCGCAGGCCGCCGGCTCGGCGAGATCGCAGCTGTAGATGCGCGCGCATCCGCCGCCCGCGAGGATCTGCGAGCGTGCCTGCTCGAGCTTGTCCGCATCCCGGGCAACGAGCACGATGCGCGCGCCTGCGGCGGCGAGCTTCAATGCCGTCGCGCGGCCGATGCCGGAGGAGCCGCCCGTCACCAGAATCGTCTTGCCGTCCACGGCGCGGCGCAGGCGCGCTGCGGGATTCAACTCCGGATCGAGCCGCCGTTCCCAGAAATCCCAGAGCCGCCACGCATAGTCCGCGAGCGGCGGTACGCGGATTCCGGCCGGCTCGAGCAGACTTTGCGCACGCTCCGCGGTGAACACCGTCGGTTGATTGAACAGCCTGACCAGCGCCGGGGGAATACCGGCCTCGGCGAGCAGCGCATCGAGCGCGCGGCGCAGCGGCGCGAGGGCCTCGCGCGGCATGCGCACCGAGGCGGCCAGCGCATCGCTGAGATGGGAATCGACGCGCAGGCGCAGTGTCGGCGCGTGCGCCGCGGCGGCGAACAGATTGATCGCCTCGCCCACCCGATGATTGTGCGGATCGGTGAGGTGGAAACAGCGCCCGTCCTCGCCCGGCACGTGAGCCAGATGGTCGAGGGCCGCGGCGACGAAGTCCACCGGCACGATATTGGCGTAACCGCCCTCCGCGCCGATCAACGGCGTCCAGCGCGGCAGGGCATCGCGCACGCGCTGGATCAGCTTGAAGAGGTAGTAGGGGCCGTCGATCTTGTCCATCTCGCCGGTGTGCGAATCTCCGACGACCATCCCGGGACGGTAGATCCGCCACGGGACTCTGCACGCCGCGCGCACCAGCGCCTCCGCGTCGTGCTTGGTGCGGAAGTACGGATGATCGAGCGCGCCGGCCTGCTCGAACATCTCTTCCGTGAACACGCCCGGGAAGCGCCCCGCGGCGGCGATGGAGCTCATGAAATGAAAACATCCCGCGCGAGCCTCGTGCGCAAACTCGAGCGCGTGCTGCGTGCCGGCGACGTTGCTGCGGGTCAGTTCGGCATCTTGGGCGCTGAGGTCGTAGAGCGCGCCCAAATGGAAGAAGTGTGTGATCCGGCCGAGCAGCGCGTCGCGGTCCGCAGCCGAAACCCCCAGGCCGGGCGCGCCGAGATCGCCCTCGATGAGCGACAGCAGGCCGCCGCGATCGGCGCAGTCGCGCGCGAGGCGCTCGAAGCGCGCCCGCGAGCCGGCGCGCACCAGCACATAAACCCGCTCCCCACGGGGGAGCAGCTGCTTGACGAGGTGACGGCCGATGAAGCCCGTGCCCCCGGTGATGAAATATGGCACTGATCCGCTTCCGGTGACGGCCCCTACCACGACAAACCTACGCACCGGCCGCGCGGACGGCATCGTGGCAAACCGAAGCTTCGCGCCGCCTGCGGTTGCGCGAAACTGCTTGCATGCGTCCCGAATCTCATCGCGGCGCGGGAGCGTGGGGCGCGCTGCGCGTGCCCCTCTCGCGTGTCGATCGGGCGTTCCTCAACATGGAGCGCACCACCAATCCGATGGTGATCGTCGCGCTCATCGTGCTCGGCGCTCCGCTTGCGCGCAGCCGCTTCCGGGACCGGATCGCGGCGCGGTTCGCCTCCTCCGAGCGCTTCCGGTCCTTCCCGGTCGAGGGACTCTCCGAGGCGTTCTGGCAGCGCTTCGATCAATTCAACATCGACGATCACGTGCTCAGCGCGGCGTTGCCCGCTCCCGGCGGCCAGCGTGAGCTGCAAACACTGGTCGGCGAGCTCGCCAGCGAGCCGCTGCCGGCCGGACGGCCGCTGTGGAGCTTTCATGTCATCGAGCGCTTCGGGCGCGGCAGCGCGATCATTGCGCGCATCCACCACTGCTACGCGGACGGGATCGCACTGGTGCGCGTATTGCTGAATCTCACCGACAGACGTCCGTCTCGCGCGCAAAGGCCAGCGAGACGTGCCGGTGACGGCCTCGACGCGGCGCCCGACGCTGCCGCGCCGCTGAGCACGACAGAATCCGCGGCCGGATGGGTCTCGCAGGCGCTCAGCGAAGGCATGCGTCTGGCCGAGACGGGTGTTCACCTTGCGTTGCACCCCGAGGCGGCCGCCACGGCGGCCGGTCAGGTGAGCACGCTGGTCGCGGAGCTCGCGCACATCTCGTTCCTGGCTGACGATCCGCCGACCAGCTTGAAGCGGCCGCTCAGCGGGAACCGTCGGGTCGCGTGGGGGAAGTCGCTGTCGCTCGAGGAGGTCAATACCATCGGGCGCGTGCTCGGCTGCACGGTGAACGATGTGCTCATCTCAACTCTGGCCGGGGCACTCGGTCAGTACCTGCGGACGCAGGGCGAGGCGATCGAGGGTCTGACGCTGCGCGCGGCCGTGCCCGTGGATCTGCGCGCCGCGCAGAGCGGGGATGACCCCCTCGGCAACCGCTTCGGGCTGGTGTTCGTGGAGCTGCCGGTCGGGGTCCGCCACCCGCTGCAGCGCCTCTACGGCGTGCGCGCGGCGATGCAGACGCTGAAGGGATCGGAGCAGGCGCTTCTCACCTACGGCCTCCTTGCCACGGTGGGCAGTCTGCCGCGCCCGGTCGAGGACGTGGTGATGAATCTGTTCAGCGCCAAGGCAAGCCTCGTGGCCTCCAATCTGCGTGGCCCCGAGGCGCCGCTGTTCATTGCCGGTGCCCCGCTGCGGCAAGTCCTCTTCTGGGTCCCTCAGTCCGGCAGCATCGGCACCGGCGTGAGCATGCTGAGCTACAACGGTCGCGTGCACTTCGGGGTGATCGCTGACCGGGAACTCATCCCGCACCCGGCCGACCTCATCGCGCGCATCAACGCGGCGTTCGAGCAGCTCGTGCTCCTGGTTCTGCTCGGCGGCAACGCGCTCGCGACCTGAGCTCACCCGGCGCCGATGCGCGCTCAGGACGGCAGTCCGCGCTTGGCCCGCTCGACATCGAGCGCTTCCATGGCATCCATCGGTTCGCACGCTCCCGCCTCCCGGTAGAGGCTCTCCGCCTTGTCGCGGTTGCGCGCGGCATCGAGCAGGAGCAGAGCGTAGGCATATTCCATGTGCACGATCGGGGAGCGCGGCGCCAGCTGCACCGCACGCCGGAAATGCTCGATCGCCGCACCCGCCGAGACGCCGTAGGTGAGAGATGCCATGATGGCGCCGAGCTTGTGCACGATCTCGGCGTGATACAGGCCGAGCGCAACGTGCGCTTCGGCATGCCGCGGCTCCAGGGCCAGCGTCTGGTCGAGCTGCGCCTTGACGCGGGCGGCGAGACCCTCGCTGATCGCTCTCATGATGGAGATCCGCTGACTGTAGCGTCCGAGGACGAGCGCGAGCGTGTAGTGGGTATTGGGGTGCCGAGGCAGCATCGCGGCGGCCTGCTCCCCGCGGTCCACGGCAGCGAGCAGCATCTCGGCCACGACCCGCTCGCCGCTACGCGTGTAGAGCGACTCGACCGCCGCGGCCCGGTTCGCGACGCACGCGCCGAGCGGCCCGAGCGCGGCGCCCAGCTCGATCGCACGGGTAAATCCGCCGGCGTGGAACTCCACCCAGGCCGCCTGCAGCGCCGCGGCCAGAGGGCGCGCGCCGCCCTGCGCCCGCACCCACTCGGCGAACGCCGGTCTTGCGGCCATGGCGCGCGTGATCTGCGCGTCCCCGGGCCAGGGCTCCCGGTCCGTCAGATGGAGCCTGTCCCACAGCGCCTTGAGCTGCTCGGGGGTGCGGCGATGCGCGGTGGCGCGCCTCGCGGGGGCGGTGCGCTTTTGAGTCATGATCGTGTGCTTCGGCAAGTACGCATCCAGCTGCTGTGCCCGGATCGCTAGAGTAGCCGAGTGGTTACCAACACCCAGTAGGGCAAATACGCACCTCCGCAGCCGCGGAGCCGCCCACCGAGGGAAACATCATGGCCGCGAAGAGAACATCCCGTAAGCGCGCTCGCGCCAAATCGAGCGACTTGCAGTCCCACATGACCGAAACCGTCCACCAGATCTGGCTGGCCGGCCTCGGCGCCGTCTCCAAGGCTCAGCGCGACGCGCCGCATCTGCTCGAGGAGCTCATCTCGGAAGGCAAGCGGTTCGATGCGCGGGTGCGCGGCACCGCCAGCGAAACCCTGCGTGGCGTCGTCGGCAGCGTGCAGGACAGCCTTGGCGCTCGCGTGAGCGGGATACGCGGGCAGGCCGCCGAGGCAGTCGACAACCTGGAGAAGATGTTCCGCGCGCGCGTACGGCGGGCGCTCACCCAGCTCGGCGTGCCGAGCGGGCAGGAGATCGAAGCGCTCAGCAAGCGAGTCGATGCGCTCAACGCCAACATCGGCAAGCTCGCCGACCGGCGCGCGGCCTCATCCCGGCGGCGTCCGCGCGCCAAGAACGGATCGCAGCCGACCGCCGCGCCGTAGACCATGCTGACGCTCGAGCCCGCTCTGCGCCGGCGTTCGAGCGGAGGAAAGTTCGCGCTCGCCCTGGCGGGCGGCGGCCCGCTCGGCGCGTTCTACGAACTCGGCGCGCTGCACGCGATCGAAGAGGTGATCGTCGGTCGCGAGCTCACCGAGTACGACATGTACGTCGGCGTGAGCTCGGGCTCGCTACTTGCGGCCGGACTCGCCAATGGCTTCGACAGCACCCGCATGGGAGCGGCGCACATCCAGGGAGAATCCGCGCTCGTACCCTTCTCACCGCGGCTGCTGCTGCAGCCGGCGATCGTCGAATACGTCCGCCGCATTGCCCGACTGCCGCGGGCGCTGCACGGCAGCGCGCGGCAATGGTCGGCCGATGCGCTGCGCAGCGTGTGGCCCGCGATGCTCGGCGTGCTCACCAAGATCATTCCGCTCGCGGTATTCGACAGCGGGCCGCTCGAGCGCTACCTGCACGAGCTGTTCACGACGCCGGAGCACACGGACGATTTCCGCGCGCTGCGCGCGCAGCTGCGGATTGTGGCCACCGAGCTCGATACGGGCCGGACGGTGGTCTTCGGCGACGCGGCGCACGCGCAGGTTCCCATCTCGCGGGCGGTCATCGCGAGCGCCGCGCTGCCCGGATTGTATGCGCCGGTCTCGATCCGGGGACGTGATTACGTCGACGGCGCCCTGGTGCGCACGATGTACGCCTCCCTTGCACTTGAGGCCGGTTGCGACTTCGTGATCTGCATCAACCCGCTGGTACCGTTCGATGCCTCGCACGGCAGACACCGCCGCAAGCTCGCCGACGAGGGACTCGATACCGTGCTCGGCCAGACGTTCCGCACCCTGATCCACTCGCGCATGCAGGTGGGGATGGCGAGCTTCCGCACGCGGTTTCCGCATGCGGATACGCTGCTGCTCGAGCCTGACCGCCACGATGAGCTGATGTTCTTCACCAACGTGTTCCGCTATGCGGGGCGGCACCGGCTCGCCGAGCATGCCTACCAGCAGACGCGGCGCGACTTCAGAGCCCACGCCAAAGCGCTCGCCGCACTGCTGCATCATCACGGGCTCGACCTCGACCGCAGAAAGCTGAACGATCCGCGCCGGACCTTCGCGACCGCCGCGCACGAGCGCGCCGCGCGGGTACGACGCACGACGCATCGGCTGGCCGATGCGCTCGGGCAGCTCGAGCGGGCCCTCACGCGCACCACGGGACTGGACTGAGCGGCGATGGCGGCTGCGTTCTGGCAGGCCGTACTCGTGGCACAGCTTGCGATCGCCGCGACCATCGCGTGGCCGATCGCCGCGGCATTCGCGGGCTCGTTCGGCGCCCATCTGGCACTGTGGCTGATCGTCTTCCTGCTGCTTCAGCCGCTGTTGGTCCTCACCGGCTTCGCTGCCAGCAGCTTGGCGGCACGCGACACACGCCGTCCGCTGCGCGCAGGCACAATTGCGCGGGAAAGCGTGACGCTCCTCAGCGCCGCCCTGTCCATGAGCACTCACGATTCGCGTGCGACGCACCGTAGCGGGCGACCGATTCCTCACGCCGCTATGCCGGGGTGCCGCAAGACGCCTCCGGTGCTGCTCGTGCACGGCATCCTCTGCAATGCGGCCATCTGGCGTCCATTGCAGCGCAGACTGAGCGCGGCAGGCTTCAACCGAGTCGAGGTGATCGAGCTGCAGCCGTTGTTTGCCGACATCGAGGCGCATGCAGAGAACCTGGTGAAGGCCCTGCAGGCGATGCAGGGCCGGTGCGAGGGCGAGCGCATCGTCATCGTCGCGCACAGCATGGGTGGACTGGTGGCCCGGGCGGCACTCCGCGCGGCCGGTCCGGCCCTGATCGCTCGCATCATCACGCTGGGCACACCGCATCACGGCACGTCCGTTGCCTGCCGGCTGCCGTTCGCCCCGACGCGGCAGATGTGCCCGAGCTCGCCCTGGCTGCAGCGGCTCAACGCCGAGCAGGAAAACCGGCCGAGCGTGCCCGTCACCTGTCTTTGCAGTTCCGAGGACACGCTCATCGCACCTCCCCGCAGCGCGGAACTCGCCGGTGCGCGCGTCATTTGCGTTGACGGCCTCGGGCACCTGGGCCTGGCGTACTCGGCAAGCGCGCAGGAACGGGTCCTCGGCGAGCTGCGCCGAGAGTGAGCAGACATGGTCACAGAACTGCGCGAACCGAGCGAACTCAGCCGGCTCATCGAGCGCACGGTGGCCGCGCGGCGCCTCGAGTCCGCCGACACGGCATTGGCCGAGCGTCTGCGGGAACTGCGCCGCTGGCAGGCCGCGCGGCTGGCGCGAACGTACGAGGACCTCGCCCACGATGCGCGCCAGGCGCCTGCCATTGAGTTCTTCCTCACCGATCTGTACGGACCGCAGGACTTCGGTCCGCGCGACCGTGACCTTGCGCGTGCCGGGCCGCTTCTGCAGCGCACGCTGCCGCGCGGCGCACTGCGTGTGCTCATCGATGCCATCGAGCTATACGCGCTGTCGGCCGAACTCGATCAGGCGCTGGCCGGGGCGCTGCCGCCCGGGCCGATCTGCCCGGCGAGTTATGCTCACGCCTACCGTACGGTCGGGCGTGCGGCGGACCGCCGGCACCAGATCGAACTGATCGTGCGAATCGGCGAGCGGCTGGCCCGGGCGGTCCGACAGCCGCTCATCGGCCTCGCCCTGCGGGCAACGCACGTGCCCGCCCATCTTGCCGGCTTCGGTGCGCTGCAGGATTTTCTCGAACGGGGCTTCGATGCCTTTCACCGCCTTGGCGAGGCGCGCATCTTCCTGGACGCGATCCGCGCACGGGAGTCGGCGCTCAGCGACGCGCTGTTGCGCGGCGACGCCAGCGCGCTGGGAGCATGAGCCGGCCCGTCTCGCTCGCGCTCTACCCGGCCGCCGATCCGCCGCCGCACCCCTCATGCCGGGCCCCCTGACCGATCAGGCAGCGGGCCCTCTCCCCGGTCCCGGGGGCGACGGCGGCCGTTCGGCCGTCGGATGGATTGGGCGCGGCCGCCGCTCGCGCGGCCCGGCCCCGGCGTCGCACCTTGAATTCAATCGAGGCTGCCCCCAATGTCCACGACGCAAGTGAATCCTTCAACCGAACAGGAGGTACAGACATGTTCGCGATCGGTTCAAGTGCAGCGGACTCGCCCTTCGAGGAGCTCTGGCAGCTGCAGCAGCAGGTGGACGAGCTGTTCGGCGCTTGGGCATCCCCCTCCGGCGGGATCCGCTCGCTGCCCCAGGGCAGCTTTCCGCCCGTCAACATCGGGCATACGCCCGAGCGGGTCGAGATCTACCTGTTTGCCCCGGGCGTAGATCCCAAGACGCTCGACATCTCGATGCAGCAGAATCTGCTGACCGTCGCCGGCCGGCGTGACATTCCCACCGACGAGCGGGCCACGTACTACCGTCAGGAGCGCTTCAGCGGGGAATTCCGCCGGGTGATCGCGTTGCCCGAAGACGTCGATCCGGACCGGGTCCACGCCCGCTACCAGGACGGCATCGTGCAGATCGGCGTCGAGCGGCGCGAGGCCGCGCGGCCGCGCCAGATCGAGGTCCATTGAGCGCAACTGGAGGTACCCGTATGGCCACCCACAGCGAAATCTCCCCGAAGGCGGGTGCCGCGAGCGCGCGCGAACGGCGCGGCACGGCCGTCGAGACGCCGATCCGCCCCCCGGTCGACATCCGCGAGGACAGCGAAGGCATCACGGTCTGCGCCGACATGCCCGGAGTCTCCAAGGAACGCCTCGAACTGCGCGTCGAAGCCAACACGCTGATTCTCGAAGGCAGCGCGCGTCTCGACGTGCCCGAGAACGCGGAGGCGCTCTACGCGGACGTTCGTGCGAGCACGTACCGGCGCACTTTCGCGCTGAGCGGGGAGCTCGAAACGGACAAGATCGAGGCGAATCTCAAGGACGGCGTGTTGACGGTACGCATTCCCAAGCGCCGGGAGCTGCGTCCGCGCAAGATCGAAGTCCGCGCCGGCTGAGCGCGCAGGCCGCATCCGCGACGCCGCCGCGGGGATATCCCCCGCGGCGGCTCGCCCTGCGCCCGCTGATCCTCGCTCCGGGTCCCGGTCTCGCCGCTGCCCGCGGCTCAAAGAACGCGGCGCCTCAGCGTCATGTCACGACCGCTGCCCGCGATCATGCACCCGATCACCGGAGCGCGGCGGATGCGGCCCGCGGCGTCCTGCGCAGCAGCATGCAGGCCGCGCCACCGACCGCCCCATACAGATGAGCCTGCGGCACCACCTGGCCGCCGAGGCCGACGGTCTCATCGGGCAAGGCGCCCGCATACAGAGTCCAGCCCATGATCGCGCCCATGCCGAGCAGCAGCGCGCTGCCGTACAGGGGACGGGTGCGCAATTCGCACAGCGCACCGGCGCAGAACAAACCGAACAGCGCGCCAGAGATGCCGACGTACCAGCCGATCTCGGGGCTGAAGATGAGCAGGCCGAGACCCACCACCAGCGCGCTCGCCGTGAGCACCCAAAGACACGTCCACTCGCTCAGCTGCCGCGCAAACAGGCCCCAGATCAGGAACAGCCCGGCAAGATCCCGCAGCAGGTGAACCCAACCGAGGTGCACCAGGCTCGATGTCAGGAGCCTCCATATCTCGCCGTGCAGGACCGCCGCGCGCCGGTATTCAAATGCTGCGCGCGCGCCCGTCACCTGCAGCAGCGCCAGCAGAACCGCCAGCATCAACGGTGTACGCCAGTGGCGCAGCCGTGCGCGGCCGTCCGTCACGACTGCACCCGGCCGAGTCTCTCGCCAGCGGATCTTCGGCCCGACCACACCGACGCTGAGGCCCGAAGCGCCGCGCCGGCCAGCGACCGCGCCGTCCAGTGAATCCGCGATGACGCGCAACTCCTCGACACAGGGCTCATTCGGCAAGCAACTGCCGATAGATTAAACCGCGAGGCGCACGTTGCAAGCGCGCGCCACGACACCGGCATACAGTTCGTCCGAGCGTGATCCTTGGCGTGACATTGACAGGGACCGGCCCGCGCGGCCCAAGCGATCGCTACCGCGGCTTGCGGCGCGCAGCACCGAACCACCTCCACGGGTTCAAGCCCAGCGGCTGCGCCGGCGCGCACCCGCCAGCACACGCGCGCCGAGTGCTCCCCGCGGCGTTCCTCGCGTGACGCGCGGCCCTGCCGTCGCGCCGGGTGTCGCGGCCGGAGTTCTGCCGCGGTTACCAGCCGCCGCTGATCATCGCGCGCGTCTCTTCGACCGCGACGCTCCAGATGGCGAGCATCGCCCGATCGGACGCGCGGTAGCGGCCGCCGAAATTGCCGTCGCCGATGTGTTCGCGCACGCCGTGCGGATTCATCGAACGCAGCTGCGAGGTATCCAGCATCGGCTTCTGGTGCTCCGGGTAGTCGACACCGGCGAGCCTCGTCCACGGAAAATTCTCCATCCAGGACGCATGCGACGCCACGGGATCGGTGGCCTGAACCGCCTGCCAGGTTGCCGGCGCATTCCACCAGTTGTGGAACTTGACGGCAACGCCGGGCTTGCCCGCGCACCAGTCGGCGATCGCCGATTTCACGGAGGTATTGCCGCCATGCCCGTTGACGATGAGGACACGCCTGAAGCCGTGCGCGGCCAAGCTGTCGAGCAGATCGCGGATCAGCCCGCTGTAGGTCTGCGGTGTGAGGCTGACCGTGCCGGGGTACGCCATGAAATACGGTGTCATCCCGAAGGGCAGGCCGGGGTAGACCGGCACCCCGAGGGGTTCGGCGGCCTCGACCGATACCCGCTCGGCAAGGATGTGGTCCGTGCACAGGCTAAGGCCAGCGTGCTGCTCGGTGCTGCCGACCGGCAGCACCACCCGGTCGTCGCGGGCGAGGTAAGCTTCGAGCTGAGCCCAGTTCATGTCAGCAATTTTCATATGCTCTCCCGTGCGCCTGCAGACAACGGCTTCCGACGATCGAGTGCCAAACACTGGTTTCCCGGGGTTCCCGCATGATAGCCGATCACACATCGACCGAGCGTCATCCGCGAAGGGCCTTCCTGGTGCTCTTCTTCATCGAAGTCTGGGAGCGCTTCGGATACTACGGGATGGCCTCACTGCTGGTGCTCTACATGGTACAGCAGCGCCACTTCGACGACGCGCACGCCGATATCGTCTGGGGCGCCTTCTCGGCGCTGGTCTACTCCATGCCGATGCTGGGCGGCTATCTCGGCGACCACGTGCTCGGACTGCGGCGCACCATGGTGCTCGGCGCCACGACGCTGGGACTGGGCTACCTGCTCCTGTCGCTGCCCCTGAATGCGACTCTGTTTCCGGCGATGGGCCTGATCGCCCTCGGCAACGGGCTGTTCAAAGTCAACCCCAACAATCTGGTGTCCAGGCTCCACGAGGGCGAGAGCTCCAAGCTCGACATTCTGTTCACCATTTACTACATGTCGCTCAACGTCGGCGCCTTCGTGTCCATCCTGCTCACGCCCTGGATCAAGGATCATCCGCAGTGGGTGGTCACCGTCGGGCCGCTGCGCTTCGACAGCTGGCACCTGGCATTTGGCGTCAGTGCCATCGGCCTGACACTCGGCCTGCTGAATTACGGAGTGTTCCGCAACTACCTGCGCCCCTATGGCGCCGAGCCGGACTTCAAGCCGCTGCGAGCATCGAGACTCGCCGCCGTGATCGTCCTTTCGCTGCCGATCGTCGCGCTGCTGTCGGAAGTGATCCGCCACCGCGCGGCCGCATTGACGGTGGTCGGCCTGTTCGCGGTGCTGCTGATCTATATCTTCGCCCACCTGCTGCTCACCGGCGAGCGCAGCGGGCGCAATCGGGTGATTGCCTGCATCGTCTTCACGCTCATCTCGATCATCTGGGCCGTCTACAACCAGCAGATCTACACCTCGCTCACGCTGTTCGCCCTGCGCAACGTGCGCCACTCGTTGCTCGGCCTGCACGTCGCGCCCGCGCAGTTTCAGGACCTCAATCAGTTCTGGCTGGTGGTGCTGGCGATGCCGCTCGCGTGGCTGTACGGCCGCATGGCGAGGACCCGGCGGGGCGACTTTTCCATCGCGAGCAAATTCACTGTCGGCCTGTATCTTCTCGCGGCCGCGTTTTTCCTGTACGCCGCGAGCGGCTTCACGGCCCGCGACGGCGTGACCTCGCCGTGGTGGCTGGTCGCCGGTTACGGCGCGCAGTCCCTCGGTGAACTGCTGATCAGCGCGCTGAGCTTCTCGATGGTGTCTCAGCTGGTGCCGCGGCGCTCGCGCGGCATCGTCATGGGCGGCTGGTTTCTCGGCATGGGCCTGAGCCTTTATGGCGGCGGCGCGCTCGCCAGTCTCGCGAGCATCCCGAGCGGGGTGACATCGCCGCTCCAGACTCTACCGATCTACACGCGTCTTTTCGCATGGCTGGGAATCGGCGCGCTGGCCTCCGCGATCATCGCCACCCTTCTCGTGCCGTGGCTCAGGCGACTGACGGCGGGACCGGCCGCGCAGAGCGCATTGACTCCGGCGCCCGATCCGGCGCCCGTTGCCTGACCCGCGCGTCTGAGGCGGCATAGACCCCTCTGCGCGCTCGAAGGGCGAACGTCGCGATCGGTCACGAGCGGCCGACTTCGGGCCTGAGCCAGCGCGCGGCCAGAGGCGGCACCAGGAGCAGGCTGACGATCGTCGAGGAGACCAGGCCGCCGAGGATCACGACCGCCATCGGCCCTTCGATCTCGTGGCCGGGCTGGTGCAGCTGAACGGCCACCGGCAGCAGCGCGAGCGCAGTCAGCAGCGCGGTCAGCAGCACCGGCGTCAGCCGCTCCTCGGAGCCGCGCAGCGCGGTTTCCAGCGTCCATGTCTGCCCTTCGGCGTTCACCAGGTGATCGTAGTGCGATACCAGCAGAATGGTATTGCGCGCCGCCATGCCGAACAGTGCGACGAAGCCGACCATCGCCCCGAGGCTCAGGGTGGCGCCGGTCATCGCCGCGGCGGCCACGCCACCGATCAACGTGCTTGGCAGCACCAGGAGCACCAGCACCACGTGACGAGCCCGGCCGAATGCCAGAGCCATCAGCAGCACGATCAACGCAAGCGCCGCGGCGGTGTGCAGGTAGAGCTGATGCGCAGCCGCGACCTGGGCCTCGGCGACACCGCCGTAGCGCAGATACACCCCGGGCGGCAGTTTGACCTGTGCCGCTATCGCCCGACGCGCGGCTGCGGCGAAGCCGGTCTGATCCGATGTGGTCGGATTCGCGGTCACCACCTGGCGACGCAGCCCATCCTCGTGGTCGATCTCGCTGCGGCCGGACTCCAATTTGAGCCTCGCGACGGCCGAGAGCGGCACCACCGCGCCGTCGGCGCTGCGCAGCGGCAAGGCGCCGATCTGCTGCGGCGAGGAGCCTGCCCCGGCGATGCGCACCGCCACCG
>JAJYLP010000036.1 GCA_021787615.1 Pseudomonadota bacterium | reverse complement strand
ATCGCCTTCGCGCATGCGCTGAGGCCGCTCGGGCACCATCACGACATGCTGCTCGCGAACGTCCTCGCCCAGGGCGAGGCGCTCGCATTCGGCAAGACCCCCGAACAGGTGCGCGCCGCGGGCATACCCGAGTGGCTGGTGCCGCACCGGGTGTTCGAGGGCAACCGCCCCTCGAACACCATACTCGCCGAGCGCCTCACCCCCGAGACGCTCGGCAGGCTGGTTGCCCTGTACGAGCACGCCGTGTTCACGCAGGGGGTCATCTGGAACATCAACTCGTTCGACCAGTGGGGCGTCGAGCTCGGCAAAGCCCTGGCGCAGGCGATCATTCCGGAGCTGCAAGCCGAGGCTACCCCGACTCTGCGGCACGACAGCTCGACGAACGGCCTGATCCGCCGCTACCGCAAGATGCAAGGCGCGCCGTGAGCGTGCGCGCCGGCGTGCCGCCGCGCAGGCGGCGGCGCCGGTGTCCCGTCGTCAACAGACAAAGGAGCGATTCATGCAACTTGGAATGATCGGTCTCGGACGCATGGGCGCAAACATGGTGCGGCGGCTGCTGCAGGGCGGCCACGACTGCGTTGTGTTCGATCGGTCGGCGGCGGCCGTCGCCGAACTCGCGAAGGAGAAGGCCACGGGCGCCGCATCGCTCGCCGAGTTCGTGCAGAAGCTGCAGACCCCGCGCGCCGTGTGGCTGATGGTGCCGGCCGCGGCGGTCGATGACACGCTCGCGGATCTGGTGCCGCTGCTCGGCAAGGGCGATATCGTCATCGATGGCGGCAACTCCTACTACGTTGACGACATTCGCCGGGCGCAGACGCTGTCCGGTAAAGGCATCCGTTACATCGATGTCGGCACCAGCGGCGGGGTATGGGGCCTCGAGCGGGGCTACTGCATGATGATCGGCGGCGACAGCGCGGCGGTGCAGCGCCTGGACCCGATCTTCGCGCGCCTCGCACCCGGCATCGGCTCCATCCCGCGCACACCGGGGCGCACGGACCCGCCCGGCGCCGCCGAGCAGGGCTATCTGCACTGCGGGCCGAACGGTGCCGGTCACTTCGTCAAGATGGTCCACAATGGCATCGAGTACGGCATCATGGCCGCCTATGCCGAGGGACTCGGCATCCTGCGCGCTGCGAACGTCGGCAAGGGCGCCAAGGAGGTCGACGCCGAGACGACGCCGCTGCGCGATCCGCAGAACTATCAGTACGATCTGGACCTGCCGGACATCGCCGAGGTGTGGCGGCGCGGCAGTGTGATCGCCTCCTGGCTGCTCGACCTGACGGCAGCAGCGCTGTGCGGCGACCCCGGGCTCGCGAAATTCGCCGGCCACGTATCGGACTCGGGCGAGGGACGCTGGACGATCAAGGCCGCGGTCGACGAGGGACAGCCGGCCCCGGTGCTCACCACGGCGCTGTACGAGCGCTTCAGTTCGCGCGGCGAGGCCGATTTCCAGGCGAAGATCCTCTCGGCGATGCGCTACGGATTCGGCGGCCACCTCGAGAAGCCGGAGAAATGAGTCGAGACCCGATGAGGTTCACATGAACGATACGCACAGCGACGCGCTGGTGTTCTTCGGCGCCACCGGCGATCTGGCTCACAAGAAAATCTTCCCCGCGCTGCAGGCGATGATCAAGCGCGGCACGCTGAATGTGCCGGTCATCGGCGTGGCCAAGGCCGGCTGGCGCATCGAGCAGTTGCGCGAGCGCGCCCGTGACAGCCTGGAGAAGTTCGGCGACGGCGTGGACGAGGACGCGTTCGCGAAGCTGACCTCGCTCCTGTCGTACGTGGACGGTGATTACGCCGACGCGGCGACCTTCGCCGCGCTGCGCAAGCTGCTCGGCGCGGCGCGCCGTCCGGCGCATTACCTGGCCATTCCGCCGTCGCTCTTCGGCGCGGTCGTCGAGCAGCTCTCGAAGGCCGGATGCACTGAGAAAGGCACCCGGGTGGTGGTGGAGAAGCCCTTCGGCCGCGATCTGCAGTCGGCGCGCTCGCTCAATCAGATCCTGCTCGGCTCCTTCGACGAGGAGCATATCTTTCGCATCGATCACTACCTCGGCAAGCGCCCGGTGCACAACATGGTGTTCTTCCGCTTCACGAACGCGCTGCTCGAGGCGTTCTGGAATCGGGACTACATCAAGAGCGTGCAGATCACGATGGCCGAGAATTTCGGCATCGCCGGGCGCGGTGCGTTCTACGATCCGGTCGGCACGGTGCGCGACGTCGTGCAGAACCATCTGTTCCAGGTGATGGCCAATCTTGCCATGGAGCCGCCGGCGCGCACCGACAGCGAATCGATCCGCGACGAGAAGGTGAAGGTCCTCAAGGCGATACCGGCGCTCGCGCCGAGGGATCTGGTGCGCGGGCAGTTCCGCGGCTATCTCAATGAAAAGGGCGTCGCGCCGGGATCAAAGACCGAGACCTTCGCGGCCATCCGGCTCGAGATCGACAACTGGCGCTGGCAGGGCGTGCCGTTCTACATCCGCGCCGGCAAGTCATTGCCCGTGACTTGCACCGAGGTGGTTGCGCATCTGCGCCGCCCGCCCGCGGTATATCCGGGGTGCACGCCGCAACATGACTACTTCCGCTTCCGTATCAGCCCGCAGAACGAGATGGCCATCGGCCTGAACGTCATGGACGAGGCGGAGCTCGGAATCGGCCAGACCAATGAGCTCTTGGCGAGCCGGCATCCCGGGTCGAACGAGATGGACGCCTACGAGCGGGTGCTCACTGATGCGATGTCAGGCGATCGGACATTGTTTGCCCGCGAGGATTACGTCGAGGAAGCCTGGCGCATCGTCGATCCGGTCCTCAAGGCGGACACGCCCGTGTATCCGTACGAGCCGGGGGGCTGGGGCCCGCAGGAAGCTGCGCGCGTGGCGCCGCCGGAAGGCTGGTACGATCCGGACGTCGCTGTCTAAAGCGGCAATCCCCTCAAGACGGACGAGTCGGCAATCTCCTACACATCAGCGCGCGCTTGGCGCTGCGCGCTGCGCAACTCGCTCCGGACTGCTTGCAGGCCCCAACCTGTCGGCGCATGCTCGCTTGCGCAAGAGGGGGACGAGTGGCGGCAGCGGGCAGTCGATATCTTCTCGAGGCGCTTGAATGCGAAGGGCTTCTGCGGGCGTTCCTCTTTCGTTACGCGCACAATGCGGCGGACGTCGACGAGCTGCTGCAGGAGACTTATGCGCGCCTGCTCAGCGCTCAGCACGACTCGGGCGTCGAGATACGATCGGTGCGCGCATTCGCGCTGACGGTGGCGCGCAATGTGGCGCTCGACTGGCTGCGCCACCGCGACGTGGTGCCCATCAACCTCGTGGCCGATATCGCCGCGCTCGATGTGCTCGATGAGAGCGCCCAGGTCGAGGAGATCGTCAATGCGCACCAGGAGCTGGCGCTGCTCGCGCAGTGTGTCGCAGAGCTGCCGGAGCGTTGCCGGCAGGCGTTGACGCTGCGGCGCGTCTACGGGTTGTCACAGCGTGAGATTGCCCGACATCTGCGGATCAAGGAGAGCACAGTTGAACAGCTGCTTGCACGTGCGGTCCGGCGCTGCGCCGAATCGCTGTTCGCGCGCGAAGTGGTTGCCGACCGACCGTATTCCCTGGCCGGGCGTCTGGCCCGACGGTTGAAGCGGCATGACTGAGGCGGCCGACATCGAAGCCCAGGCGGCGAGCTGGATTGCCCGCTGCGACGCGCGCGGGTCGTGCGAGGACGCCGAGCTCGCGAGCTGGCTGCTGGCCGATCCACGCCATCGGGCGGCGTATCTGCGGCTTGCCGAGGCGTGGAGCCGCACCGAGCGCCTCGCGCGGCTGCGCCCGATGAGTGGCTCCGTCGATGCCGATCTGCTGGCACCCGCCCGGCCGTCCGCCCGGCGCATGGCGCGGCCGGCGGCCGCGCGCATCTCTCTGCGGGCAGCGGCAGCTTTGGCGGCGGCCGGCGCATTTCTCGCCTGGTGGGGCCTCTCGCCGCACGCCGGGACCCGCGTCTACCGCACCGGCCCGGCCGGACTATCGCGTGTGGCCCTGCCGGACGGTACGGTCGCAACGCTCAACGCCCACACTGAATTGCGCGTGCACTTCCTGCCGGCGTTGCGCGCTGTGACGCTCGTCGAGGGCGAAGCGCAGTTTCACGTTGTGCACGACAGCCGACGTCCGTTTCAAGTCGCGGTCGATGGTCGTGTGGTGCGCGATGTCGGGACCATCTTTGACGTCCGGCGCGACGATGCGCGGACTGTCGAGGTCCTGGTCACGAGTGGCCGGGTTGCGGTGCTGCCCGTCGGTGGTGAGCCGAGCGCACGGCGCCTGCCGCTGCGCACGCTCGGGGCCCATCAGCTTGCCGTTCTGACGGCGCACCGGGTGACGGTGCGGCGGGCTTCACCTCAGGAGATGGCCCAGCGGCTGCTCTGGGAACGGCGCAAGCTGTATTTCCAGGGCGAGACGCTGCAGCAGGCGGTCGCGGAGTTCAACCGCTACAACTACCGCAGGCTCGTCATCGACGAGTCGTCCCTCGCGCGGCTGCGCATCGGCGGGAATTTCCGCGCGCTCGACGTTCACAGCTTCGTGGCCGCGCTCGCGCGCTCGTTCAATATCGAGGCCCGGCCGGGCCCGCACCACTCGATCGAGCTGTATCGCTCTGCCGGTCTCTGAGGGCGCGCCCCCCGCGTATAGGAAACCGCGCCGCCAGCCGTCGATATCGAGGCGGACGACAACAATTCGACTGAGGGGGTCGTATGGCACGCATCACACGATGCCGGCTCGGCTGCGGCTTGATTTTGCTCGCCTGCGGCCAGCTCGCGGCGCCGGCTTTCGCGGGCACACCACTGAGCCCCATCGCGTTCAGCATCCCGGCTCAGCCGATGCCGGGTGCGCTGCGCGCCTTTGCCCACCAGGCGCACCTGCAGCTGCTGTTCGACTATCGGGCGCTCGAGCACCTGAAGGCCGGGCGGGTCAGCGGCCGGATGGCGGCCCAGGATGCACTGACGCGGCTGCTGCGCGGCACCGGCTTCACCTTCACGCGGGTCAATGCGCGCACCATCGCGATCCGGCGCTCGCGCGCCATCGAGGCCGATCCGTCCGCCCCGAGGCCGACGCCGAGGCTGCCGCCGCAGGCGGCGCCGAAGCCACGGACCATAGCCGCAGCCGCACCGAAGAAGCCGGCATCACTTGAGACCGTCCTCGTGCTGGCGCGGTTCATATCGCGCGCCGGGTTCAGCGCGATGAAGATGAATCTGCCGGCGAAAGACACGCCGTTCTCGATTTCCACGTACACGCAGAGCTTCATGCACGCCATCGAGGCGCAGCAGGTGTCCTCGCTCTACGCCTACATGACGGGCATTCAGAGCGCCGGCAGCACCGGCTACGACATCGTGTTCCGCGGCTTCACGAGCGGCGCGAACGATCAGAACTCGATCCTGGTCGACGGGCTGCCCGGGCTCGAGACCCGCTTCGGCTCGCCGGTGACCATCGGCATTCAGCGCATCGACGTGGTGCGTGGACCGGCATCCGTGATGAACGGCGAGGAGCAGCCCGGCGGGTTCATCAATCTGGTGACGAAGAAGCCCCAGGCCCGCACGTCCGTCGAGCTCTCCGCGATCGGCACGACCTATGACGGCCACGGCGTCGGCATCGGACAGCGGCCCGGGTTCACGGCGGGGATGGACGCCACCGGCGCCATCGCAGGCAATCGGCACTTTCTCTATCGGATGATCGTCTCGGACCAGAACGCCGATACGTTCCGGACGTTCGGTTACAACCGGAACATCTATGTCGCGCCGAGCTTCACGTGGCGCGTCTCGGCCGCCACCAAGCTGACGCTGCAGTACGTGTATCAAGCCCTCAAGTACAGCTACGACAGCTACCTCGTGGCACCCGACAACAACATTCATCTGGTCGCGCCCATCACGACGCGCTACCAGCAGCCGAGCGATTATGGCAAGGAGCACGGCAGCGTCCTGTCGATGTTTTTCGTGCACCGCTTCGGCAACGGCTGGACCTGGCACCTCGAGACGCGCGACGTGTGGCACACGGACGAGGCGCACGGCTTCGACGTGACGGGGGTCGGCAAGAATCTGCTCTACGTCACGCGCCGTGCACGCGGTCAGTTGAACCAGCGCGGCTATCACTATGCCGACACCCACCTGCAGATGCATTTCAGGACCCTCGGCGTCGCCCAGAACATGGTCGTGGGCCTGACCGCCGGGCGCGACTCGGCCTATGAGGACCGCAAGCAGTTCTTCAATGCCCCGGCCACAGGACCGGACTCGCTCGACATCAACATCTACAATCCCGATTATGCCAACGTGCCCCCGCTGTCCTCGCTGCCGCTCGTGGCGCCGGGGAAGGATACGCTGCTCGACGACCGCAACGAGGTCATCGAGAACTTCGGCGCCTACATGGCCGACATGCTGACGATCTCGAGGCACTGGAAGGCATCGGTGGGACTGCGCTACGCCTACGACAAGCAGTGGCAGCGCACCTACTATCCGATCACGGGCACGACGGCGCCGGAGACGGTCTCGACGGCGCACGATGTGCTGCCCATGGGGGGCGTCGTCTATCAGCCCGACAAGCACTGGAGCCTCTACGCCAGCTACAGCACATCGTTCGAGCCACCGGCCTCGAACGCCATCAGCATCAACGGCACGAGCAATTTCGTGCCGACTTCGGCGAATCAGATCGAAGTCGGTGAGAAGGACAGCTTCCTGCGCGGGCGGCTGACCTCCACCCTGGCGCTGTACCGAATCGACGAGAAGAACACCTTCAGCCACTTCCCCTGTGCCGACTACGGCACCTGCTACGAGCAGGTCGGCAAGGCGCAGTCCAAGGGCGTGGAGTTCGAGCTCAACGCCCGGCCGCTGCCGAACTGGCAGCTGACCGCCGGCGCGGCGTACACGCGCGCGCGCATCACGGCGTCGACCGACAAATACGAGGTCGGCCTGCAGCTGCCGAACGTCCCGCTGATGGCCGAGCACCTGTGGTCCCGCTATCAGTTCCAGACGCCGGCATTGCGGGGTCTGGGCTTCGGGCTCGGCATCATCCACGACGGGCAGCGCAACGGCATCAGCCCGACCAAGGCGGAGCCGATGTTGGAGCTGCCGGCCTATACCCGAGTGGATGCCGCCCTGTACTACGTGCGCGATCAATACACCTTGACGTTCAAAGTGACGAATCTGCTGGATTCGACATACTACGAGAGCTCGGGATTCACCAATAACCTCAGCGTTCTGCCGGGCGCGCCGCGCATGTTCACGCTCTCGGCGCGCGTGTATCTGCAATGATCCGGAAACGACGTATGGCGTGCACCTGGCGATGTCTCGCCATCGGCGCGCTGCTCTCTCCCGCGTGCGCGCTCGCAGCAGGCGCGTCCGTGCATCCGGCCACCGTGGAGTGGCAGTTGCCGATCGCCCCGACCCACCCAGTGCAGACCCGTGCGCAGGATCGGGCGGGGATGCTCAAGGGTCGGGCGCTACCGGCTCCGGAAGTGCTTCAGCCCACACTGGATCCCGCACTGCGCAGCTTCACGCCGCGCTACGGCCGCGGCCTCTCCGGTACTCTGCGGCTGATGTGCTCGGACACCATGCCCGCGCTGATGCGGGCGTGGATCCACTCGTTCGCGCGTTTCTACCCGCACGTGCGCATCATTTTGCGCCCGCCGTACGAGGGGGACGATGCGGCGCAGGCTCTGCGGCAGGGCCGCATCGACATCGCCTTCGTGTCGCGGGAGCTGAGGCCAGTGGACGTCGCGACTTTCCGGGCCGAGTACGGCTACCTGCCCACCAGCGTGCCGGTCTCGGGCGGCTCCTGGCGGCAGTTCGGATATCTCGACGCCATCGCGATCATCGTCAACCCGCGCAACCCCCTCAAGCGCCTGACGCTGAAGCAGCTCGATGCGGTGTTCTCGCGCTCGCATCTGCGCGGGGATCGTCAAGCGGACACCTGGGGCGATCTCGGCGTGAGCGGCGCATGGTCGCGCCGCCCGATCCATGTGTATGCCATCAAGCCGTGGAACGGCTTCGAGGAGTTCGTCCGTCAGCGCGTTCTCGATGTCGGCGCTCATCGCGGACACTGGCGGCGAGGCATGCGTCTCTCCGGCACCGTGTTCCCACTCGCGAGGCGTGTCGCTGCCGATCCTGATGGCATCGGGTACACGGGTCTGGCATTCCTTGATGCGGGTGTGAAGGTGCTGGCGGTGGGTCGCGGCGAGCGGGCGCTTTCCCCGACCTACACCAATGTCGCGCTCGCCCGCTATCCGCTCAGCCGGCTGCTCTATGCGAACGTCAATCTGCGCCCCGGCGAGCGGCCGAGGCGGGCGCTCGGGGAGTTTCTGCGGCTCATTCTCAGCCGCCAGGGCCAATTTGACGTGCGGCGCGAGGCGGTCTTTCTGCCATTGCGGGCATTCCAGGTGAGCGCGGCGCTGCGAATCGCGCGGCTTGCGCCGGCGGGTGCGCATCGATGAGGGCGGCTCACGTGCGGCGCCTCGGGTCGCACCTGATGTGGGTTGCGGCGCTGGCGGTGGCTTGTCCTGCTGCCGGGGCTAAGGTGTTTCCCTATCGCGCGCTGCGCCGCATCGCGCTGCCGGCCGCGGCGAACGTCAGCGCGCTGGCGGTTGTCGGACGTGACCTCTATGCCGGGCAAGGTGACTCCGTGAGCCTCTATGCTCCTACCGGCGCGCTTCGGATCGCTCACCGGCGCCTCGACGGCACGGTGCGAGCCTTGGCTGCGGTCGATGGGCAGATCGTCGTGGCCGTGAGTCATCCCTCGAGTCTCGAATTTCTCGCCGCGAAGTCATTGCGCGTGCTTCGCCAGCGCGCGCTCATCGCCGCCTCACCTTCGGCACTGCTCTACGATCCGGCGGTGCACATGCTCTTTATCGAGGACCGCGCCGGCCACACCGTTACGCGGCTCGATCCGCAAACCGGCCGGACGCTCGGGAGCGTGCGGCTCGCCGGTGCATTGGGACAAATGGCCGCCAACGGGCGCGGAACGCTGTACGTGGCGAACGCGACACACGATGCGATCGATGTCACCGATGCCCGCGGGATGAGATATGAGGGCGCTATCCCGCTGCGGCGCTGCCATGCGCCGCACGCTCTGGCGATGGATACGGTCGGCCGGCGCCTGTTCGTCGCGTGCAGCAACGGCCGCGCGCTCATCATCGATGCCGATCTCGGCTTCACCTTCGTCAGATTGCCGATCCAGCGAGGCGGACATCTGCGCGCCGCGTTTGCCTACCGCCCGCTCGGCCCGCACGGCTGGAAGGGCGGGGTGTTCATCGCCGGCGGCGGGGCGCTGAGCGCGATTCAGATGCAGGCCTTCGTTCGCTACCGGGCCGGCGGGCGATTGCCCGTGACGCGCCGCATCACGGCGCTCGCGCTCGCCCCGGCGGCCGGTGTGCTGTGGCTCGCCGTCGCGCGCGGTGGCGGCAAGCCGGCCGCGCTGTGGCGGCTCGCCGCTCCGGTCTCGGAGTCTCAATGAACCGTCACCTTAGTGGATTGCGCATCCTCGCGCTCTCGGTCGGGCTTGCGACCATTCTGATGCCGCAGGCACAGGCGGCGCTCGTGCCATGGTCGCAGCTTGCGGGCAAGACGGTGCTGTTCGTCACCGGCGGCAAGGCGAGCCCCAAGCCCAATGACGATGCACTCGTGGCGCGGCATCTGCGCAAACTCGGCTTCGTGGTGCGCACCGTCGATGCGGCGGTTGCGCCCTCGGCTGCCGACGGCGCCGCCCTGATCGTGATCTCCTCCACCGCCGATGCGCACGAGCTCGGCGAGAAGTTTGCGGACACGACGGTTCCGGTATTCACCTGGAACACATTCGATTACCCGAACCTCGGCATGACCGGTCCGGTGCTGCACCGCGACTTCGATGTCATCGATCCAGTGCAGCACTACGCGGACAGCTTCGCCGTCCTCTACGGCTTCGGCGCCAACATCACCTCCGAGATCAGCCGCGCCGTGGGCCTGAGGCCGCAGCTGTTCGGCACGCTGTACCTGGAGCCCGAGACGGCGGGCTGGGGACGCCCGGGCCCGGGCGGCACCGTAATCGCGGACTTCTTCGGCTCCCGCCGCTATGCCGCCGTGTTCACCTACGAGCGCGAAGCGACGCTCGAGAACGGGCGCACGGCGCCGGCGCGCCGCGTGGGGTTCTATCTCGGCAATGACGATTTTCATCTGCTCACCGCGGTGTACGGACCCCCTGCCGCGGACCCCAATCTTCGCCATTGGGCGATCGGCCTGAAGCTCTTCGATGCCGCCCTGCGCTGGGCCGCATCGCCGCCGCCGCCGCCGCCGCTTTACGATCCGCAGGCGCTCGATGCCGCGCTGCGCCGGGCCGCGCGCGGCACGAAGGTGCTCTACGTCGAGCGGGTCAATGGCGGGGAGGGGCGGCGCTCCGATGCGCACATCGTTGCGCACCTGCGCCGTCTCGGATTTGAGGTGACGGTGACGGACCAGACCGCGCCGCAGAGCGTTGCGCGCGGGATGGATCTGGTCATCATTTCCGGCACGTGTTCGAAGTGGAAGCTCGCCAACAAATACGTCGATGCGCCGATTCCGCTGATCTCGCTCGAAGGCCTGCTGTCGGACTCGCTGCATTTCGCCGGCCGGGACCGTTACACCGATTACGGGGAGCACGGCGAGCTGCTCGAGAGCGACGATCCGCCGGAGAACTATCTCGACATCGTCGGCGCCTGGAGCCCCATGGCGGCGGGCCTGAAGCCCGGGCCGATGAAATTCACCTACCACCCGGGGGTTCTGAAATGGGCCTGGCCGCTGCCGGATGCCACCGTGATCGCCACGCTGCCCAACGAACCGCGCGAGGATGCGATCTTCGGCTATCCCAAGGGGGCGCGGATGGCCGACGGGTTCATCGCGCCGGCGCGGCGCGCGCTGCTGCCGCTCGATAACCCCTCGTACGACGATATGACCCCTCAGGGCAAGGCGCTGTTCGACGCGGTCGTGCTGTGGGCGATCCGGCGCTAGGACTTGCGCTCAGTCGGTCTTGAACAGGCCGCGCAGGCGCGCGGGTTCGCAGCGCAGATACTGCTTCGGCGCGTGCACCTGAGCGCCGAGTTCCGCCGCGGCATGCCACGGCCAGCGCGGGTCGTAGAGCGCCGTGCGGGCAAGGGCGATGAGGTCTGCATCGCCGGTGGCGATGATGGCTTCGGCCTGCTCGAAGCCCGTGATCAGCCCGACGGCAACGACCGGGATGCGCACGGCGGCCTTGACGGCGCGCGCCAGCGGCACCTGATAGCCCGGTCCCGCGGGGATTCGCTGGGCGGGGTGCAGCCCGCCGCTCGAGACATGAATCGCATCGCAGCCGCGTTGCTGCAGCTTCTCGGCGAATGCGATGGTCTGCTCGAGGTCCCAACCCCCGTCGAACCAATCCGTCGCCGACACGCGCACCGAGACCGGCCGCTCGGCGGGAAACGCGGCCCGAACCGCCTCGAAGATCTCCAGCGGAAAGCGCAACCGGTTCTCGATCGATCCGCCATATTCGTCGGTGCGGTGATTGGCCAGCGGGGAGAGGAACTGGTGCAGTAGATAGCCGTGAGCGGCGTGGATCTGCACGGCGTCAAGCCCAATGCGGGCCGCGCGCGCCGCCGCTGAGGTGAACGCCTCGCGCACCGAGCGCATGCCGCTGCGATCGAGCGCCGCCGGTGGATGTTGTCCGTCGGCGAAGGCGATGGCAGAGGGTGCGGCGGTCTGCCAGCCGAGCGGATCGCCGGGGGAGAGCTGCCTGCCGCCTCTCCAGGGCACCTCGGTCGAGGCCTTGCGGCCGGCATGCGCCAGCTGTACGGCGAGCGGTATCGCGGACCAGCGGCGAATGCGCTCAATCGTATCTCCCATGGCCGCCTGGGTCTGGTCGTCCCACAGCCCGACGTCGCCGTAGGTGATGCGGCCCTCTGGCATCACGGCGGTCGCCTCGATCGTGAGCAGCGCGGCCCCGGAGAGGGCCAGGTGACCGAGGTGGATCAGATGCCAGTCGCTCATGCGGCCATGGTCCGCCGAGTACTGACACATCGGTGCGATCACGATCCGATTGACGAGATCGAGATTGCGGATGCGCAGGGGGCTGAACAGAGCGGGCGTATTCATCGTGACGGGGCTGTTCGCATGGACGGCGGACGTGAACGGTGGATGGCGTGGATTCTAGCAGCGCGCGCCGTCGGGAACGAGTCGGTGCAGGCGCGACCGCCCTCGGCCGCACGGGCCCGAATCAACGACGCACACGATGCTCGTGGTCCTGCTCGCGAGCGACGATGTCGGCGAGGGTCATTGCGTCGGCGGCCAGTCGCCTGATCAGATCGTCCAGAGAGAGCACGCCGACGAGTTTCGAGGCGTCGTCCACCACAGGAACACGGCGCACACCGTGCACTCTCATCCGCTCGAGCGCGTTTTCGGCTTCTTCCGAGGCGCGCGCGATGACGAGAGGAAAACGCATGATATCGCGCACGGTGACCTTGGCCGGATCGAGGTCCTTGGCCAGCACCTCGACCACGATGTCGCGGTCGGTCACGATGCCGATCGGCGCGGGATCCTCGCCGCTCTCGTCGACGACGACCAGGTCGCCCACATGCCGCTCGCGCATCAGCCGCGCCGCGTGCAGAGCCGTGATGTCGGCGGCGCAGGAGATGACCTCAGGCGTGCAAATCTCTGTCAATTTCATGGTCATCGCTCCTCGGTATGGAATGAGCCGCTCTGGCTTCGCCCGAGCGCCTTGGCACCGGGCTCAGCGCGAGAGCACGTGCGCCAGATGCAGCCACTGCGGCTCCAGCGGCTTGATGGCCCGCACCGCCTCGCGCAGGGTGCTGGTCACGACGCGTGCCCCGGCGAGGCCGAGCAGAATCGCGTGCTCGCCGGCGCACAGGCGCTCGACGGCCGTCGCGCCGAGCAGGGTCGCGCTCAACCGATCGAAGGCGCCGGGGCTGCCGCCGCGCTGTACGTGACCGAGCTTCGTGACCCGCAGCTCGAAGTTCAGCCGCTCGGCATGGTCGGTGAAGTGCCGGGCGAGCGCATCGGCGTTGTGCCTGGCGCCCTCCGCGACGACCACGATGGCGTGGCTCTTGCCGCGCTGATAGGCCTCCTGGATCGCGGTCGCGACCTCCTCGGGCGACTGCTCCGCCTCCGGAATCACGATCGCCTCGGCGCCGCCGGCAATTCCGGCCATCAGCGCCAGATACCCGCACGTGCGGCCCATGACCTCGACAAGAAAGACGCGTCCGTGCGCCGAGGCGGTCACGCGCAACCGGCTGATGGCCTCGAGCGCGACATCGAGCGCCGTGGTCGCCCCGAGAGTTACTTGCGAGCCGGCCAGATCGTTGTCGATCGTCGATGCGATACCCACCACGGCGACTCCCCGCTCGGACATGGCGAGCGCTCCGTGCTGTGAGCCGTTGCCCCCGATGACGATCAGCCCCGATATTGCCCGCTCGGCGAGCTGCCGCACGGCCGTCTGCTGGCCTTCGTCGGTCAGAAACGGCGGGCATCGGCTCGTGCCCAGCATGGTGCCGCCGCGGTCGATGATGCCGCCGACCTCCCGGGCGCCGAGGCGCAGGAAATCACCCGCGATCAGCCCGCTGTAGCCGTGACGGACGCCGAACATCTCGAGCTCGTGCGCGATGCCCGTGCGTACCGCCGCGCGGATCGCCGCGTTCATCCCCGGAGCATCGCCCCCGCTGGTCAGTATCGCAACGCGGGTCTGCATGCCTCACCGTGGTTCCATGCATCGATCGCGCAGGCGGGTTGCCTCTCGCCCGCGCTGCAGCTGCAGCGCGGGCGGGGTGACCCTGCGGATGGCACACGCGCGCTTCATCGGCGTCTCGCCTGCCGGTCAACTAGCGCAGCCGGCTCTCGATGCGCTGCTCGTTGCGCACGGTGCCGGACACGTCGCTGATCTCACCCGACAGCACATCGAGCACGTCGTCGAGCGCGAGAATGCCCGTCAGCATGCCTGCGGAGCCGACCACCGGCAGGCGCCGCACGCCCATGCGACGCATCGTGTGCAGTGCCTGATCGAGCGGATCGGTCTCATCGACCATCGCGGGGTACTGCTTCATGACATCCGCGACCGTGAGCAGCTTCGGATCTGCCTCGCGCGCCACGACGGAAATGACGATGTCCCGATCGGTGAGAACGCCGACGGGGCGGCCGAACGTTGTGTTCGGTTCGGGCTCGACGACCACGAGAAAGCCGACGTGCTGTTCACGCATCAGCTGCGCAGCCGCGACCAGATCGGTACGCGGCGTCACGGTGATGACCTGGTGTCTGCAGATACTTCCGACATTCATAAAAGCGCCATCCCGGTGGAGTGACTCATGGAGTGGTGGGGCCGGCTATGCCGCCGACTGTTTGCCGCCGGCGGCGAGCTCGCGCTCGAGCTCGAGCACGCGCAGCGTCGTCGGAACGAGCGCATCGGGATTCAGACCGATGGAGTCGATCCCGAGACGGACCAGCTCGGCGGTGATCTCCGGGTAATCCGACGGCGCCTGACCGCAGATCCCGCAGTGCCGCCCGTTGCGGCGGCACCCCTCAACCGCGAGCTTCAACAGCTTGCGCACACCCGGGTCCCGCTCGTCGAACTCGAACGCGACGGTGGCCGAGTCGCGGTCGACGCCGAGGGTGAGCTGGGTGAGGTCATTCGAGCCGATCGAGAAGCCGTCGAAGATCCGGCTGAACTCATCGATCAGCAGCACATTGTTCGGGATCTCGCACATGACGTAGATCTCGAGCCCGTTCTTTCCCCGCTCCAGGCCGAGCTCGCGCATGCGGGCGACGACGGCGGCGCCTTCCTCGAGGCGCCTGCAGAACGGGATCATCGGCTTGATGTTGACGAGCCCCATGACCTCTCGAGCGCGCATGATCGCCGCGCACTCGAGCGCGAACCCCTCGGCATAGGCCGGGTGCGTGTAGCGGGCGGCGCCGCGGAAGCCGAGCATCGGATTGTCTTCCTTCGGCTCGAACCAGCGCCCGCCGAGAAGCCCTGCGTACTCGTTACTCTTGAAGTCGGACATGCGCACGATGACCGGCTTCGGATAGAACGCGGCCGCGATCGTGCCGAGGCCCTCGGAGAGCCGTTCGATGAAGAACTCGCGCGGCTCGGCGTACCCGCGCGTCAGCTCATCGAGTGCGCGCCGCTCGGCCTCGTCGGCGACCCGTTCCGGGTGCAGCAGCGCCATCGGGTGCGCCTTGATGTACTCGGTGATGATGAACTCCATGCGCGCGAGCGCCACGCCGTCATTCGGCAGGAAGCTCAGCTGGAAGGCGGTCTCCGGATTGGCCAGAATGAGCATCATCTGGGTGTGCGGCCGCGCGATCGTCGCGAGGTCGGTGCGGCGCACCTCGAAGGGGATCTTGCCGGCGTAGACCTTGCCGATGTCGCCTTCGGCGCAGGAGACGGTCACGAGCTGGCCACTCGCCAGCCGCTCGGTGGCATTGACCGTGCCGACGACCGCGGGAATGCCAAACTCGCGCGCGACAATCGCCGCGTGGCAGGTGCGCCCGCCGCGGTTCGTCACGATCGCCGCGGCGCGCCGCATGATCGGTTCCCAGTCCGGTGTGGTGCTGTCGGTGACCAGCACCTCTCCGGTGCGGAAGGAGGCGATTTCCGCGGCGTTCTTGATCAGCCTCGCCGGTCCGCTGGCGATGCGCGCCCCGACCGCGTGTCCGGTCACGAGCGGCTCGGGCCTCGCGCCGAGCCGATATTCCTCGAGCAGCGCGCCATGGCGGCGCGAGGCGCTCGTCTCGGGGCGCGCCTGCACGACATACAGGCGGCCATCCCGCCCGTCCTTGGCCCACTCGATGTCCATGGGCATGGACCGACCGGCCTGCCGGCTGTAGTGATGCTCGATCTTGATCGCGTAATCGGCGAGGACCAGCGCCTCCTCGTCGGCGAGGCAATAGCGCCGCTGTTCCTCCGGCGGCGTCGGCACGTTGCGGGTCGGCTCACGCGCCTCGCGGTCCGCGTAGATCATCTTGATCTGCTTGCTGCCGAGCGAATGACGCAGCACCGCGCGACGCCCGGTGAGAAAAGTCGGCTTGAACACCACGAACTCGTCGGGCTCGACGGCACCTTGCACGATGTTCTCGCCGAGGCCCCAGCTGCCGGTGATGAGCACCACGTCGCGAAAGCCGCTCTCGGTGTCCAGTGTAAACATGACGCCGCTCGCACCGCGGTCCGCGCGGACCATTTTCTGGACCGCGATGGACAGAGCGACCTTGAAGTGATCGAAGCCGTTGTCGACGCGATAGTGGATGGCTCGATCGGTGAACAGGCTCGCGAAGCAACGCCGGCAGGCATCCAGCAGCCGCGTCTCGCCTTCGACGTTGAGAAACGAGTCCTGCTGTCCGGCGAAGCTCGTGGTGGGCAAATCCTCCGCGGTGGCGGAACTGCGGACCGCGACGCTCATCGGCTCGGCGGATTCCTCGCGCAGGCGGCGATAGGCGGCCAGGATCTCCTCCTGCAGATCGCGCGGCAGTGCGGCGCCATAGACGATCTGCCGGGCGCGCTGCCCGCGCCGGGCGAGCTCGCCTGGGTCATCGGCCCGCAGATCCGCGAGCAGCTCGCGCAGCGGCTGCCACGCCTGCGCCTGCTCGAGCAGGTCGCGATATGCCTCGGTGGTGATCGCAAATCCGTTGGGAATCAGCACCCCTTGCGGGCGCAACGCGCGGTACATCTCCCCGAGAGAGGCGGTCTTGCCGCCGACCAGACGCAGGTCCGCGCTCGAGATCTGCTCGAAGAACCGGATATAACGTGATGCGGGAGACATCATCACCCCTCTGGCCAAACGACACGCTTGCCGGCATCCGCCGGTGCATACGCTGCCCGTGAGCAGACGCTACGCGCCTCACGCGTTGCGTGAATCCGCAGTTGTGCCTATCGGCGCCGCGGCCGACGCCATGCGCCGCTCAGGCCGCCTGCTGCTGTGGAAAGTGCGGATCGCGGGCGGGCGGGCGGCAGGCGGAAAATTGCTTTTTGGTGTGGGCCAGCCGGGCCCGGGCAGTCCGCGCGGCGCCCGGAGACTGCGCGAATGAAACCCATTGCGTCGCGGACTCGCGCCGCGAGTGGCAGGCTGGACGAGAAGGTCGCCTTTCTCGCCGATGCCCGTCACTATCCGCACCGCCCGCGCGCCGTCTGGAGCATCGAGACGCATTTCGCCTGGATCTTTCTCGCGGGCGAGCGCGCCTACAAGCTGAAGAAGCCGCTGCGCCAGGCGTCCATGGATTACCGTACCGTCGCGCTGCGCGAGCGGGCCTGTCGGGCCGAGCTCGAGCTCAACAGGCGTCTCGCTGCGCCGGTGTATCGGCGCATCGTGCCGCTCGGACGCACTCGCGACGGACGGCTCGCGCTGCGCGCCGGCGCGGGCGGCGTGGTGGATTGGCTGGTACAGATGCGCCGGCTTCCCGCCTCGCGCATGCTCGATCAGGCGATCGCCGGGCGGTCGGTTGGCGCGCGCGACCTCGAACCCGTCGTGGCCCGCCTCGTCGCATTCTTTCGCGGTGTCGAGCGGCTGCCGATGACCGACCGCGCCTATCGCGCTCACCTGCGCGGAGAGATCCTGCACAGCGCGCGCGAGCTGCTGGCGCCTGATCTGGCGCTGCAGGCGCGTCGCGTCAATCGCGTGATGCAGCGGCAGCTTGCCTGGCTTGCGCGTCACGGGCAGCTGCTCGATGGGCGCGGGGCGATGCTGCGCGACGGACACGGCGATCTGCGCCCTGAGCACGTGTTCCTCGGCACCTTGCGGTACCCGTCCTGTGTCATCGACTGTCTCGAGTTCGACCCGCGGCTGCGCCGGCTCGATCCGGCCGAGGAGATGGCTTTCCTCGCGATGGAGTGTGGCCGGTTGGGGGCGGCGCGGTTGGGCCGCGCTCTGCTCGCCCGGTACGCGCAGGCCATGGGTGATCCGATCCCGCCGCCGCTGATCGAGTTCTACATGAGCCGTCGGGCCACGGTCCGTGCGCAGATCGCCGCCTGGCACGTGCGCGATCCGCAATTCGCCGGGCACGCGCGGCAGTGGCGGGCACGGGCGTACTCCTACCTGGACGATGCGCTGCGCTACGTTCGCCGGGCCACTGCGCGCGATTGAGCGAGGGGCGCCGCAGGCGCGGGGTCCTGTGCTCAGGCCGGCCAGCGCTCGAGAAGGGGCGCGACCGGCTGGCCGGCGAGCATGCGCCGCACGGTCTCACCGAGCAGCGGCGCAGTGTGCAGCGTGATGAGCCGATCGGCACCGGCGCCGGCGAGCGCGGCGGGCAGCGCGAACCCGACGCTGTCGGTGACTGTGATGCTCGCGATCGATTCCGCGGCGATGAGCGCCGCGACACCGGTGGGCAGTGGGGTGTGCGTGACGGCGACGTGCACCGCCGTTGCGCCACCGTCGCGGCAGGCCGCCGCCGCCCGGATCAGCGTGCCGCCGGTGGCGCACAGATCATCCAGGACGATCGCCGCCCGCCCGCGCATCTCCCCGGCAAGCGTGCCGCCGGAGACGATGCCCTTGGCGCGACGCTTTTCGACGAACGCCAGCCCGACCTCCTGGTCCGAGCGCGCGGCGAGCAGCTCGCGGAAGATCTGCGCACGCTTGATGCCACCGACATCGGGCGAGACGACGGTGAGCGCCGCGTGTTCACCGAGGCGGCGCAAAAAGTGCTCGGCGAGCATCGGCAGTGCGGTCAGATGCACCGTGGGGATGCGAAATGCATTGTCGAATGCGGCCGGATTGTGGACATCGAGGCCGATGAGGCCATTGGCGCCCGCCGCCTCGAGCAGCTCGGCGACGTAGCGCGAGGTGACCGGATCACGGATCTGGGTGCGCCGGTCCTTGCGCGCGAACGCGAAGTAGGGCAGGAGCACCACGCGGGCCTCGGCGCCGGCGTCGCGCAGGCATTGCAGCAGGAACAGCAGGCGCACGAGCCGCTGCGGCGCCGGCGCGTGCTCGGTGGCCGCGAGGGACTGCACGATGAACAGCCGCCGTCCGCGCGCGGACTCGAGCGGCCTCAATTTGAATTCCCCGCCGTCGAACGCCCGCTCTTCGATGGGCAGCAGCGCGACGCTGGCTTCGCGGGCGATCGCGCTCGCCAGCTCATGGCTCTCGCTGAGCCCGACAACGGCCGCTGGTATGGGCTTGGGCTGCATGGGGGCTGACCGGATGCACCGAGCGCATCGCTCGGCCGGTCGGGCGCCGCGCAATCGCTCGGAACGCATCTCTGCGCAGGGAGTCTCGCGCAAGTGCGCTGGCGCCGGCATCCGCAGCACTGCGTATAGCGTCGGTAAACACACGGATGGGCAGTGGGCCGGCCAGACGTATTCTGAGGCGCGATCCAGCGGGAAATCATGGCGGAGCCGGCCTGCATGAGCATTCACAACGCCGATATCGCGGCGGCGTTCGATGAGATCGCCGATCTGCTCTCGATCCAGGGCGCGAATGCCTTTCGCATCCGTGCCTACCGGCGCGCGGCGCAGAACATACGGGGCCTGACGCATCAGATCGCCGAGGCGGCCGATCCGGCTTCGTACGAGGCGGTGCCCGGCATCGGCGCGGATCTTGCGGCGAAGATTGCGCAGCTGATCCGCACCGGCCACCTCGCGGCGCTGCAGAAACTGCGCCGCGAGGTCCCGCCCGGTCTGCGCGAACTGTTGGGTCTGCCGGGCCTGGGTCCGGTGCGGGTACGCGCCCTCATGACGGCGCTCAAGATCAAGAATCCGGCGGATCTGCGCCGGGCTCTGGCCGCTGGCCGGCTCGCGCAGGTGCGGGGCTTCGGTCCGGCCGTGCGCGCTCGCCTCGAGCAGGCGCTCGAGCGTGCGCCGAGCGAGGCGCTCGAGCGTATGCCCATCGCTCAGGCCGCCGAGTACGCCGAACCGCTGCGGCGCTTCCTCGCCGCAGTGCCCGGCGTCGAGCGCGCCGAGATCGTCGGGAGTTACCGGCGAGGCCGCGACACCGTGGGCGATCTTGACGTGCTGGTGTGCGCGCCACCCACAGTCGATCCGGCCGCGGCGCTGCGCAGGTATGCCGATCTCGGCGCGCTCAACGCCTCTGGCCGGACCAAAGCCTCCGGAGTGTTGCGCAATGGACTGCAATTCGATCTGCGGGTGGTTGCCTCCGAAAGCTTTGGCGCCGCGCTGCAGTACTTCACCGGCAGCAAGGAGCACGGCATTCGCCTGCGCCAGCGCGCGCGCGCGCGGGGCCTGAAGCTGAGCGAGTACGGGCTGTTCCGCGGCCGGCGGAGCCTGGCCGGGCCGAGCGAGCGGGACATCTACGCAACGCTCGGGCTGGAGTGGATCCCGCCGGAGCTGCGCGAGGACCGGGGCGAGCTGGAAGCGGCCGAGCGCCATACCCTGCCGCAACTGCTCGAACGGGCCGATCTGAAGGGCGATCTGCACGTTCACACCCGCGCCACCGACGGACATGACTCGATCGAGGACATGGTGGCCGCGGCGCGCGCGGCCGGCCTCACCTACGTCGCGATCACCGACCACAGCAAATATCTGGGCATCGTCCGGGGTCAGGACGCCGCGCGTCTGGCGCGGCAATGCGATGCCATCGATGCGCTCAACGAGCGAGTGCGGGGATTGACGGTGCTCAAGGGCGCCGAGGTGGATATTCTCGAGGACGGCCGGCTCGCGCTGGCGGACGCGGCGCTCGCGCAGCTCGATGTCGTCGTGATCGCAGTGCACAGCCATTTCGATCTGCCCGAGGCGAAGCAGACGGCGCGGGTATTGCGCGCACTGGAGAGGCCGTACGTCACGATATTGGCGCATCCGAGCGGCCGCCTGCTCGGCGAGCGCGAACCCTACCTGCTCAATTTCGAGCGCGTGCTGTCGGTAGCGCACGAGCGGCCGTGCTATCTCGAGGTGAACGGACAGCCTCAGCGCCTCGATCTGGATGACATCCACGTCAAGGCGGCCGTTGAGCACGGCGTGCTGCTGTCGATCGCCAGCGACGCGCACTCGGTCGGGCAGTTCGCCAACCTCGAGGGCGGAGTCCGTCAGGCGCGCCGAGGGTGGGCGCGCAAGGGGGACGTGCTCAACACCCGTCCCATCGCGGAACTGCGCAAGCTGCTGCGCGCGACCCGGCGATGACTCTCGCCTCAGCCGCCCGGTTGGTGCTTCCTGTGGCCTAGGTGCTGCGCAGCAGGCGCGGGTCGATGGGCAGGGAGCGGATGCGCTTGCCGGTGGCGATGTACAGCGCATTGCACAGTGCCGGCAGCACCGGTGGCAGCGCCGGCTCGCCGAGACCGGTCGGATCGTTGTCGCTGCGCAGGAAGTGCACCTCGACCGGCGGCGCCTCATCGATGCGCAGCAGCCGATACGTGTTGAGGTTGCTCTGCACGACCCGGCCGTCCTGTACCGTGATGTTCAGGTGCAGAGCCTGTCCCAGCCCGTCGAGGATCGCGCCCTGCGCCTGGTTGTACGCCCCGGCGGGGTTGATGATCTGCCGCCCGATGTCGACCGCTGCCCAGATCTTGTGGACCTGCGGCGTGCCATCGGGCTTCACGCTCGCCTTGACGACCTCCGCGACGTAGCCGAAGTGGCTGTAGTAGAAGGCGAGTCCCATCCCAGTCCCGGCCGGCAGCGCGCTGCGGCGGGCCCAGCCGGACTTGTCCGCGACGAGCTCGAGAACGCCCCGTGCCCGGCCGGTATCGAAGGGCGGGATCGTCATCCCGAACTGCCGCGGCGGCGCGGGCAGGACGCGCGGCGGACCATAGAGCGCGAGCCGCAGCTCGAGCGGATCACGGCCGCCGGCGTGCGCCAGCTCGTCGATGAAGGACTCGAAGGCGAAGGCCAGCGCATTGCCGCCGGGATTGCGCATCGGGCCGGTGGGCATGTCGAGCTGAATCAACGACTGCACGAACTCGAGGCTCGGGACGTAGCCGGCCGGGAAATGATTGCGCGGCAGGCCGGCCGAGGAGGCGACCTGCCCGCTCTGCCCGAAGGTGATGAAGTGATCGCGGAACGCGATGGGCCGGCCGGAGGCGTCGAGCCCCGCTTTGAAGCGATGAAAGCCCGCCGGGCGGTAGGAGTCGTGCTGAATGTCCTGCGGCCTGTTCCAGAGGAGCTTCACCGGGCGGCCGGCGTGCCTGGCGATCATCGCGGCCTCGACCATGTAGTCGTTGTTCAGCCGCCGGCCGAAGCCGCCGCCGACCCGGGTCATGTGCACGCGGATCCGTCCCGCATCGATCCCCAGGGTGCGCGCGACCAGCTTCGCGCCCGGGCCGGGGTTCTGCGTGGGCGCCCAGATCTCCACGCTGCCGTCTGCTTTGACATGCGCGGTGCAGTTCATCGGCTCGAGCGTCGCGTGTGCGAGGAACGGGTAGGAATACGACGCTTCCACGACCTTGGCGGCGCGCGCGATCGCCGCATGGAAATCACCGTCGCGGCGGATGACCGATTGCGGGGCATCGCCGGCGAGCCGCGCCGCCTCGCGCTCGAAGGCGGGAGTGCTCTGGCCCTTGACGGAGCGCGGCTCCCACTCGACGCGCAGCTTCTGCAGCGCTTTCTGCGCATCCCACCACTTGTCGGCGATGATCGCCACGCCGTCGACCAGCCCCATCCGCACTGCGGCATCGCGCTCCGTCGCGTGCAGGATGAACGCATCGCGGATCCCCGGCAGCGCCTTGATTTCCCCGATGTTGGCGCGCACGGCGCGGCTGCCGAAGACCGGGGATTTCTCGTAGACCGCGTAGCTCATCCCCGGCAGCCTCGTGTCGATGCCGAACAGCGGCTCACCCTCGAGCACGCTCGGGCTGTCGATGCCGCCGGTGAATTTTCCGATGATCGTGTATTGCTCGGGCTTCTTGAGAGCCACAGAGTCCAGATCCGGCGCGGAGAGCGAGGCGGCCTTGCTCGCCAGAGCGCCGTAGGTCAGCGTCCGGCCGCTCGGGCGGTGCCGCACCACACCTTTGCTGGCCTCGCACTGAGCGCGCGGCACGCCCCAGGTGCTCGCCGCAGCGCCGATCAGCATCTCCCGTCCGGCTGCCCCGACGCGCTGCATCGGGATCCAGTTGAGCGGCGTGCCGAGGCTGCCGCCGGCGAACTGCGCCCCGTAGATCGGATCGAGCATCGCCTGCTCGACGCGCACATTCTTCCACTCGACGTCGAGCTCATCGGCGATCAGCATCGGCAGAGTGGTCTTCATGCCCTGACCGATCTCGGGGTTCTTGGCGGTGAGGGTGACGATGCCGTCCGGGGCGATCTTGATGTAGGCGGCGATCGTCGCATCGTCGGCCGAGGCCTTCTCTGCGAATCGCAGCGTCAGGAGCAGTCCGCCGCCCACGGCGAGGCCGGCGCCCAGAAAGGCGCGGCGCGAGATGTGCAGACCCGTTTTCGCCCCCGCGCCCGGCTGCTGCACGGTATTTTTACCGCTCATGGCCGTTGCTCCCGCGTATCAGCCGTGGGTAGGCCGGCGGCGCGCTTGATGGCGGCCCTGATCCGCGTATACGTGGCGCAGCGGCAGATGTTGCCGCGCATCGCCTCGTCGATGTCCGCGTCGGTTGGCCGCGGATTTTTCGTGAGCAGCGCCGTCGCGGTCATGACCTGACCGGCTTGGCAGTAGCCGCATTGCATCACGTCGAGCTCGAGCCAGGCGGCCTTGACCTTGCGGCCCCAGTCGCTCTCGCCGATGCCCTCGATGGTAACGATCGGCGCATCGCCGACTGCGGAGATCGGTGTCACGCACGCGCGGGCCGGCACGCCGTTCAGATGCACGGTGCAGGCGCCGCAGGCGGCGATCCCGCAGCCGAACTTGGTGCCGACCAGATGCAGATCGTCGCGCAGGACCCACAGCAGCGGCGTATCCGCCTCTTCCTCCACCGTGCGCCGCGTGCCATTGACCAGAATGGAAAATCTCATCAGCGCCTCCGCTTCAGTGGCACCGTCGAACGACGGCTCGGCGTTCGCGTCTCAAAATTATAGGAGATCCCGCAGGGCCGGTCAGCTTCGCCGCATCGTGGTGGCGGAATTCCCGGTGGTGCCCGCCGGTGGGGGGAGGAGCCGAGGGGAAACAAGCGTTGGCTCGGGCGATGCGCCGCGGGTCTCAGCGCGTGGCGGAATCGACCATCGCGGCGAGGTCCCCGGGGGTGTCGAGATCGAAAGCGGCGCTCGGCATCGGCACCGAGCACACCTCGCCGGCGTGATGCTCGAGAACCGTCCGTGCGCCCACATCGCCGCTGAGCCGGCGCAGCTCGGCGAACAGCCGGCGCGGAAAGATTGCGGGCGCGCCGTTTCGCTCGCGGTATTGCGCGGCGGCGATGGACTGCGGCGCGTCGCGCCAGCTCACGGCGAGCCGGGAGAAATCCTCGGCGCTGATCAGCGCCTGATCGGCCAGGACCAGCATCACCGCATCGCAGGAGGGCGGCAGATGCTCGATGCCTGTGCGAATCGATGCCGCGAGCCCCTCGCTCCACTGCGAGTTGATCCGCACCGAGACGGGCGCGTGTGTCAGGATCGGTGTCAGCTCGTCCGCGTGGGCGCCGAGGATGACCCAGGTCCGGTCCGCGGCCGCGGCTGCGCGGCGCACGACGCGCAGCAAGAGCGGCTCGCCGTCGAGATCGACAACCTGCTTGACGGCGCCGAATCGGCGGGCCGCGCCGGCGGCCAGAACGAGCGCATGCAGTTCGGTGCGAGGCGCGGGCACGTGACGCTCGCGCCGGCTCAGCCTGACGGCGCGGCCGCCTTCAGCCGCCCGTGCCGGAATGCCAGGATTTCGGCGACGATCGACACGGCGATCGCCTCCGGCGAGCGGCCGCCGAGGTCCAAACCCACCGGGGCGTGCAGCCGCTCGCGCAAGGCCGCTGCTTGTGCCGCGAGTTCGCCCAGCAGTCGCGCCGCGCGCGCCGGCGGGCCGAGCAGGCCGATGTAGGGCAGCGTCGTCGCAGACAGCGCGCGCAGGTAATCTCGGTCCATCTCGAGCTGGTGCGTCATGACGACGGCCGCGTCAAATGTCGACGGCTGCACGGACTCGAGGAGTGTCTCCGGCCGCGCCTGGATGACCCGCTCGGCCGACGGGAATCGTGCGGGCACGGCCAACGCGGGCCGATGGTCGAGGACCGTCACCTTCCACTGCAGTTCGGCCGCGACGCGGACCAAGGGCGGAGCATCGGGCCCGGCGCCGAGCACCAGCACCCGAGGCGGCAGCGCAAGCGGCAGGAGAAAGAGGCGGCAGCGCCCCGGCTGCTCGAACCAACCGGGCTCGGCGGAGTGGCTCGCGGACTCGAGTGCGGCGCGCGCCGCGGCTCCGAGCGTGTCCGTCGCATCGTGGGGGAGCATCACTGTGCCGAGCGCAAGGCGCGCATCCTGGGACTCGGCGATGAGGCCGACGGCCGTCGGCGTGTGTGCCGCGAAGGCCTCGGCAAAATGCGCGAGTGGTTGCCAGCGCTCGAGCGGACCGGCGCGCAGCAGCAGCACGTGCATCGCGCCCTCGCAGCCCGCGCCGAGTCCCCAGACCAGGTCATTCGGATCGCGCAGATCGTAGGTGACCCGGCGCGCCTCGCCCGAGTCGATCACCGCGCGGGCATGCTCGGCGAGGTCCCCCTCGAGACAGCCGCCGGAGAGCAGCCCGGCGTACTCGCCGCCTGCGCCGATCAACAGCAGTGCCCCAGGACGCTGGTAGGTCGAGCCCACCGTGCTCAGCAGAACGGCAAGCGCGGTGGCGCGGCCGGCGGCACGCTCACGCGCGAGCAGGGGCAGCAGGGCACCGAGGCAGGATTCCATGCCGGGATCGTAAGCGGCAGGACGGATCAGGAGCAATGCGGCCGCTGCGGATGGCCGGCCGGGGAGGGCGCTGCGCATCGGCGGGATCGCCGGCGCGGTGTCCTCGGAGAGGCTTACGCTCGCGCCGGATTGAATAGTAGAGTCTATGACTTATGTAGGAGAGTGCGGTGGCGAAAATCCCAAATCTCACTCGACTCGAGCTGCCGATCATGGACGCTCTCTGGGCCGGCGGGGCGCTCTCGATCCGCGAGATCCCGCAGTCCTTTCCCTCGGAGAAGCGCCCCGCGTACACGACCGTGCAGACCATGGTCTACCGGCTCGAGGGCAAGAAGGTGGTGCACCGCCTGAAGAAGATCAGCAATGCCCACATCTTCGAGGCGCTGGTGTCCCGCCAGGCGGCGCAGCGGCGTCTGATCGATGATTTTCTCGCGCGCTTCGGCGGCAAGGCGCAGCCGGTCATGGCGCAGTTGATCGAGACGGGCAGGCTCAGCCTCAAGGACATCGAGGATGCCGAGAGCACGCTGCGGCGCTTGGCCAAACAGGGCAAGCAGCCCTGATCGGCGCGTTGTTGGACCACTTGTGGCAATCCACCCTGATTCTGTGCGTGGCCGGTGGGCTGACGCTGGCGCTGCGCCGGAACGGCGCGTGCGCCCGCTACGGGCTGTGGTTCGCCGCATCGATGAAATTCCTCGTTCCGCTCGCGGCGCTCACCGCGCTCGTGCCGCGCCCCGCGGCCTCGGGCGCCTCTTCGCTACTGCGCCTTCCGCTCTCGGCGATGGCGGCGCGCCTTTCTGCGCCGTTCGCCACGGAATCGCAGCCCGCGGGCAGCGCTTCCACCCACGTCATCGCAGCGTCCCCGCTGCATTCGTCGACGCTGCTGCTCGTCATCTGGGCGCTGGGCTGTGCGGCGGTGCTGCTGTCGTGGCTACTGCGGTGGCGGCAGATGCGCCGCGTGCTCTCAGCGGCGCGACCGTTGCCGCTGGCGGCGCCGATACCCATCATCGAATGCCAGGCAGCCCTCGAGCCCAGCCTCGTCGGAATTCGGCGTCCGGTCGTGATGCTTCCTCGAGGACTTGCCGAGCGGCTTTCCGAGGCCGAGACCCGCGCCGTCCTGGGCCATGAGCTCGCGCACTACCGCCGGCGGGACACCCTGACCGCCGCACTGCACAAGCTGGTCCAGACCCTGTTCTGGTTCTACCCGCCGGTGTGGTGGCTGGGCGCTCGGCTCGTTGCTGAGCGTGAACAGGCGTGTGACGAGGCCGTCCTCGCCGCGGGCACCGGCGCTGAGGTCTACCCAGAAGGCATCCTGAAAGTGTGCCGGTTTTTCGCACAACCCGGCGGCGCCTGCGCATCAGGTGCATCAGGTGCGGACTTGAAGCGGCGGGTGGAGGCGATTATGAGCGGACGTGGCACGTTTCCGGTCGGCCGGACGAAGAAGACCGCGGTCTCGATGGCACTCGCCGGTGCGCTGAGCGCATCGATTCTCTTTGCGGCGCCTGCGGTCCCCTTCGCACATGCGCAGGCATCCAACGCGATGAGTCCGACGCCTGCCGAGCACGCGAGGCTGCTTGCGGAGCAGACTCGCCCGCAGAAGGAAGTGCCTTTCAATCCAGCCGATTTCGACAAGTATGTCGGCTATTACCAGCTCGAGACGGCGGTCTTCTTCCATGTCTTCCGTCGCGGCGACCGCTACTTCGCCCAACTGACGGGTCAGCCTGCGGTTGAGCAGTATCCGGAGAGCCCGACGGAATTCTTCGCCACCGTCGTGCCGGCGCAGATCAGCTTCGTCAGCAATTCCGCCGGAAAGATCAGCGGGCTCGTGCTGCATCAGAACGGCAATCTGATGCCTGCCCAACGGGTCGCGAAGAGTGTTGCGCTGGCGGCAGAGGCTGCGTTGCAGATGCGGATCGCGCAGAATATTGCGAGCCCTGGCAGCGCAGCGGCAATCCGCAGTCAGATCGAGTCATACGAGCGGACCGGGCACGCGCGCTACAGCCGGATGAGTTCGGCGCTCGCAGCGGCCGCGCGCCAACAGACCGCACAGTCCGCCGCGCTGTTCAAGCAGCTGGGCGCCTTCGAGTCTTTGCGCTTCTTTAAGGTCATGCCTAATGGAGCTGACGACTACCTGGCCACCTTCGCGCACGGCAGGCTCGAGATCATCATCGTGCCGCTGTCGTCCGACGGGAAAGTCACGGGCATTTTCTATCACCCCATCCCCTGAAGGGTCTGCGCGCAGACCGACGAGGTGCGCAGCACCGGCTGTTGCACGGTTGAGCAGGGGTGCGCTTCGCAGCGCTGATCGGACGCGCTTGAGGCAGATCTCGCCGTTCTCGAGGCCATGTGGTCCCCGACGATACTCGCAGGCCCTGCCGGTCAACCTGCGACCCGATTGGGTAACCGGCGGGTGCGAAGCGCATTGAGCGAGCATCGGCAGTGATGCCTGCGGCTCGCTTCACACCCGCGTGACCGGCGGCGCATACTCTGCGGCGAGACCTCGAGACTCACGGGTGCGAGATGATTCGTCTCATCGTGAACGGCCGTCCCGTCGAAGTCGACGATGAGCCCAGTACGCCGTTGCTCTACGTGCTGCGCGATACGCTCGAGCTCAACGGGGCGAAGTTCGGGTGCGGCCTCGGGCAGTGCGGTGCGTGCACGGTGCTGGTGGAGGGCGCAGCGGTGTTCTCCTGTGTGGTGCCGGTCGGTGACCTCGCGGGTCAGAGGATCACCACCGTGGAGGGACTGGGAACCCGCGAGCGCCCCGGGGCGCTGCAGCAGGCCTTCATCGAGGAGCAGGCCGCACAATGCGGCTACTGCACTGCCGGCATGATCATGCGGGCCCAGGCGCTGCTCGAGCGCAATGCATCGCCGACGGACGAGGAGATCCGGGCGGCGCTCGAGCCGAACCTGTGCCGCTGCGGGACCCACTTGAGAATCGTGCGGGCGGTGCGCCGCGCGGCCGAAGCACGCCAACGTGCCGTGGCGAGTGGCGTCTCGAGTCTCGGCAGGGCCGGCTGATGGGCGTTCCCGACATGAAGGTCTCGCGCCGAGCGGTGCTGTCGACGGGAGGCGCGCTGGTCGTGAGTTTCGCGTTGGCGCCGTCGCTGGCGGGCGCAGCGGCGCGCAGCGCGGGCAGGGCCGCCGAGCGCTCGCTGCCGGGAAGCCTCGGGTCTACCCCGATGCTCGATGCGTGGCTGCGGATCGATGCCGGCGGCATCACGGTCTTTACCGGCAAGGCGGAACTCGGCCAAGGCATCAAGACCGCGCTGATCCAGGTCGCGGCCGAAGAGCTCGCCGTGCAGCCGCAGGCCATCACGCTCGTGACGGCCGATACCGCCCGCACGCCGGATGAGGGATACACGGCCGGCAGCCTCTCCATGGAGGACAGCGGCACGGCGATCATGAATGCCGCGGCGCAGGCGCGCGAGATCATGATGCGCCTTGCCTCCGAGCGTCTGCGTCAGCCCCGCGGGGAGCTGACGGCCGCGCAGGGCGCGGTCATCGCCCCCGGCGGGCGGCGCATCGCCTATGCCGATCTCCTGTCCGCTCGAACGCTGCACGTTCGCGCCGAGCCGCGCGCGCCGCTCGGAAATCCCGCGCATCGTCGCGTGATGGGCCGCTCGTGGCCGCGCGTCGATATTCCGGCGAAGGTCTTCGGCGAGCGGGCGTTCGTGCAGGACCTGCGCCTTGCCGACATGGTGCACGCCCGAGTGGTCCGTCCACCGAGCTACGGCGCTCGACTGCGCTCGGTCGAGACCGCCCCGATTCTTCGCCTTCCAGGCGTTCTGAGCGTCGTGCGCAACGGCAGCTACCTCGCTGTGGTGGCGCGGCGCGAGTATCAGGCTATCGTTGCGATGGAAGCCCTCAGCGGCGCCGCAAGCTGGGAGGAGACCGCGAGTCTTCCGCATCAGAGCCGTCTCTTTGCAGACCTCCTCGCGTGGCCGTCGCGCGACGTGCCCGTCGGGCGGCGGGGCCGCCCGCCGAGTCTGCGGCGCTCGCACGCGGCAACGATGCTCGAGGCCGAGTACCGCCGCGGCTATCTCATGCACGGGTCGATCGGGCCGTCATGCGCCGTTGCCCTGTTCGATCATGGCGTGCTCACCGTGTGGACGCAGACCCAGGGGGTCTATCCGCTGCGCAGCGCGCTGGCCGGGCTCATCGGGTTGCCCGAGAGCCGTGTGCGGTGCATTCAGGTCGAGGGCGCCGGCTGCTACGGGCACAACGGAGCCGACGACGCGGCCGCTGATGCGGCACTCATCGCCAAGCAGGTGCCGGGGCGCCCGGTGCGTGTCCAATGGATGCGGGCCGATGAGCACAAGTGGGAGCCATACGGCCCGGTGATGTTGGCGCGCGTGCGCGGGGCACTCGATGCGGCGGGCCACATCGCCTGGTGGCAATACCAAGTCTGGAGCAACACTCACTCCACGCGCCCCGGCGGTGCCCGTGAGCTGATGCCGGCCTGGTATCTCGAGCGCCCGCTGAGCCCGCCTGCGCCGAGCCCCCTGCCCCTGCCGGCGGGCGGCGGTGATCGCAACGCGCTGCCGCTCTACCGGATTCCGAGCCTGAGGGTCGATTACCGGTTCGTCCCGAAGATGCCGCTCAGAGTCTCGGCGCTGCGCTCCCTCGGAGCTCATTTCAATGTTTTCGCCATTGAAAGCTTCATGGACGAGCTCGCGCGCGCCGGCAAGTTCGATCCTGTCGAGTTCAGGCTGCGGCATCTCGACGATCCCCGGGCCCTCGCCGTGATTCGTACGGTGGCGGAGCGCTTCGGCTGGAGAGCGTATCGCCGGCTCGCCGGCTGCGGGAAGGGCTTCGCGTTTGCGCGCTACAAGAATCTCGCCGCGTACCTGGCGATTGCCGTCGAGGTCAGTGTGGATCGCGGCGAGCCCATGCCGCGGGTGCTGCGGGTGGTCGCCGCGGTGGACAGTGGCGAGGCGGTCAATCCCGATGGAATCCGCAACCAGATCGAGGGCGGCATCATTCAGGCGTTCAGCTGGACGTTGCTCGAGTCGGTCAAGTTCGACCGCACACGGATCACGAGCCGCGACTGGGCGAGCTATCCCATCCTGCGATTTTCTGCCGTGCCGCGGTCGGTGGAAGTGGTGGTGTTGAATCGCCCCGGTCAACCGTTTCTCGGGACTGGCGAGGCGGCTCAGGGCCCGGCAGCCGGGGCGCTCGCGAATGCGCTGGCGGATGCCGCGGGACTCAGGCTGCAGGATCTGCCGCTCAGCGGCGATCGCATCAAGGGGGCGATGGGATCATGAGAAGGTCGGTTGCGGTCATTGCATGGGGAGGGGCTAGGGACGTGCGTCCTTCCGTGTCTCGCGCTGCGGAAAATCGAGACAAAGGGTCGAGCGGATCCGGTCCCGGTGGGAGGGAAACACCCCGGCGCGTTCGGCATATTCAGGCCAGCGCGTTACCGCAGTGCGCACCTCATCGAGAATCGCCTCGGACCGACCGCGCTTCAGTCCCGCGGTTGCGGCGCACGCGCGGAAGTCCTCGAGCGTGAATCCCTCCTGCTTGCCGTTCACCGTCATCTGGTGAGACCGGGTCCAGCGGCCTTGCGGGTTGTAGGAGTAGGTGACGTCGAAGGCGGGAGCCAGCGACCACTCGCCCCGCAGGTTCATGAGGAATGCGATGTTCTTGACGTGGTCGTCCTGGTTGCGGGCGACGACGTTGAAGATCATGCGGCGGAACTGCTGCTCGAGGGCATTCATCGGGAGCTTCAGCCGCCGCATGGCGGCGAAGGCCTGCTCGTAGGAGTGCGCTCCAGCGGCATTGAAGTCGAGGTGCGCGAGCGCGGCGAGCGATTGCATGTGCAATTTCCCGCCGTCAGCGGTGCGGTCGAAGCGCCGGGTCATGAAGTGCCGCCGGCCGCCTTCCTCGAGGAGTCGGCACTCGGTCATCTCAATACCGGCGGCCGCGGCCATCATCGAGTATGCGTACTCGATGACGGTATATCCCTTGGGATCCTCCAGCTCCTTGTCCCGGTTGCCGCTCACGCCGTCGAACTTCAGCAGCCAGTACTGGAAACCCGCAGGGGCGGTCACCTGGCCCGAGCGGACCTCATTCGTCTCGGGGTTCCAGGCGATGATGGCCTTGGCGCGCGCCCCGCCGGCGGAAGTGCCGACACGGAGGATGTCCTGCAGTGCCGCATCGCGATGCGCATAAGAAAGAGATTCGTGCAGCCCCTCGCGGCGCGTGAGGATGTCCGATGCCAGCGCAGTGAGCGCATCGACCCGGATCGTCGTCGACTGCCGGGGACGCGGCCCCGTGGCGGGCGCGAATTCGAGGGCGCCCATGCCGCGCGCGCCGATGTAGCAGAGCCGCTCGACGGGATTGAAGCTCTCGGGCGTGCGGCCTTGCATGGCGAGCCAAGCGTCGATGAGCGCATTGCCGAATCGGTCGGGCAGGGAGTCGGCGAGCAACCCCGGCAAGCCGTGGAAAGACATCCGCGGCAGCGCGGGAAACGTGTAGATGCGCGATGAAAGCGGCATGACAATCGGCGAGACCTCGATGCCGCTGGCCGCGAATTGAGGATCGTACTGGAAGGCCGCGACATCGCTCCCATCGTCCCGGGACACCGCCGCGATGCGCCGGCCCCAGAGTCTCACCTCGGCAATCGTGGCCATGGCTCACACCTTCTTCTTGGTGGAGCGTGGGGTGTTGCTCCCCAGCGGCCTCGTCGCGGGCTGCGTGCCCCAGGTCCAAGGCTGGGTCGGTGCGCCCCCTTGCGGGCGGCCAGAGCTCTCACTGGTCTGGCGCCCGCGACGGGGACGGAAGGCACGCTGGCGCTGCTTGCCGCGCAGCTTGAGCTGCTCGATCGGGCTCGCAGGCAGCTCCGGCAGCAGCCTCTCGAGACCCTCCAGGCTGTTCAGTATTCGCAGTACCCGGAGGAGGGTCACGAGCTCGGTGCCGCGGCCCGCCTCGAGACGCTCTAGGGTGCGCTTGCCGATGCCGGCACGCTCGGCGAGCTCAGCCTGGGTCAGCCCCGCCTCGATCCGGTGCCGTTCGACCCGCTCTCCAAGGATTGCCAGGATGGCGGTGTCCGTCACCCCAGACTCGATGTTCATAGGTCGTCCCTTCTAACGAATCAATGGTGTCTCCACCATCTATTTCGCCAAATAAGGCGAATATATTCCTGTTCTATAAACTATACAATTCGTCGTTAATGACGTCTTATACTATTACTGTCAAATTACTCGCCACTTATGACGATATTTGTTTGGAAAACGTCTCGCCTGGCAGACGTGGATACCTTCTGTGAACGACTCGACCCCGCAGACCGCTAGAGTGACTCATCGCATCAAGAGCGCTGAGGTGAAGCAGGTGAATTTCCTCTCCGGAGTCGTCGGGCTCACAACCCAGG
>JAJYLP010000132.1 GCA_021787615.1 Pseudomonadota bacterium | reverse complement strand
ACGCTGCTCACGCTTCAGGTCCGCTCCGCCGGGTCATAGAGCCGGGCGTGCTCGAGGATCGCATAACGGTCGGTCATGCCGGCGACATAGTCTGCGACCGCGCGTGCGCGGCCGGCGGTGCCTTGCGTTGCCTCGCCCCGGGCCGCGGCTTCCTGATGCTCCGGCGGCATGAGCTGCACGTCCGCCATGAATGCGCCGAAGAGCTCCTGGATCACCCGGCGCGCCTTGGTGGTCATGCGCAGCACTTTGTAGTGGCGATACACGCGCCCGCGCAAGAAGCGCATCAGCTCCCGATGCTCCTCCAGTGTCGTATCGCTTAGGGCAATCAGCGGCCGCGGCTGCAGGCGCGCTGCGTCGATCGAAGCCGGGTTGGCCTCGGCTATGCGCTGCTGACTGGTGCGGATCAGGTCAACCACGATGTGATTGATCATGCGGCGGATGACCTCGTGCACCAGGCGCCGCTCGCCGAGGTTTGGATGCTCGGCGATGACCACCTCGTACTGCCGGCGGAACAGGCGCATGTCGTTGAGCTGCTGCAGATCGATGAGTCCGGCCCGTATGCCGTCGTCGACATCGTGATTATTGTAGGCGATCTCATCGGCGAGATTGGCGATCTGCGCCTCAATGCCGGGTTGCTGATGCCGCAGGAACCGCTCGCCGATGTCCCCGAGCTGCTGCGCGATGCGCGCCGAGCAGTGCTTGAGAATCCCCTCGCGGCATTCAAAGGTCAGATTCAGGCCGGGAAACGCCGCATAGCGCTCCTCAAGCTCATCGACCACCCGCAGCGACTGCAGATTGTGCTCGAAGCCGCCGTACGGCTGCATGCACTCGTTGAGCGCATCCTGTCCGGCATGTCCGAACGGGGTATGGCCGAGGTCATGGGCCAGGCTGATCGCCTCGGTGAGCGTCTCGTTGACCCGCAGGGCGCGGGCGACCGAGCGGCCGATCTGGGCCACCTCGATCGAATGCGTGATGCGCGTGCGGTAGAGGTCGCCCTCGTGGTTGACGAAGACCTGCGTCTTGTAGACAAGGCGGCGGAACGCATTGGAGTGGATGATGCGGTCCCGATCGCGCTGGAATTCGCTGCGCAGCTCGGGCTTCGGCTCGGGAAACCGCCGCCCTCGCGAGCGCTCGTCGTGCGCCGCGTAGGGGGCGAGGCCGTCGGGATCGGTTTGCGCCGCGTTCATCATGGGGTCACTGGCGCAGATGCGCCTCCAGGGTCCGTCGCAGCCGGCTCTCGTCATAGTCGGCAGTGACGAAGGCCTGGCCGATCGCGCGCAGCAGCACCAGGCGGATCCTCCCCTCGAGCACCTTCTTGTCGATGCGCATGTGCTCCAGCAGCGCTTGCGGCCGCACCTCCGCGATGTGTGTCGGCAGTCCCAGACGCTCGACCAGGCGGATCACCCGGTCAAGATCGGCAGCGCCGAGAAGCCCGCTCTCATGCGACATGCTCGCGGCCATGACCATGCCCGCGCCCACGGCTTCCCCGTGCAGCCAGCGGCCGTAACCCGTGGCCGACTCGATGGCATGCCCGAAAGTATGGCCGAGATTGAGCAGGGCGCGCTCGCCGCGCTCGCGCTCGTCGTGCTCGACGACGGCTGCCTTGATTTCGCAGGAGCGGCGGATGACGTGCGCGAGGGCGAGGGGATCGCCAGCGAGCAGCGCCTCCGCGTGCGCCTCCAGCCACTCGAAAAAGGCCTTGTCGCGGATCAGGCCGTATTTCACAACCTCCGCCAGTCCCGCGCGCAGCTCTCTGGGAGGGAGTGTCGCGAGGGTCGCGGTGTCGGCCAGGACCGCCACCGGCTGGTGGAAGGCGCCGATCAGGTTCTTGCCGCCGGGGTGATTGACCCCGGTCTTGCCGCCGACCGCGGAATCCACCTGCGCCAGCAGGGTGGTCGGCGCCTGCACGAATGCGACTCCGCGCTGATAGACGGACGCCGCGAACCCGGCCATGTCACCGACTACGCCGCCCCCGAGCGCGACCAGCGCACAATCGCGCCCGAAACGGTTGGCCACCAGCACATCGAGAATGCGGGCCACGGTATCCAGGGTCTTGTACGACTCGCCGTCCGGCAGCAGGGTGGCGACCGTCCTGCGCGGATGCAGCGAGGTCTCGAGGGCCTCGAGGTACAGCGGTGCTACGGTCGTGTTGCTGACGATCAGCACGTCGCGGGCGCGCACGTGGCGGCCCACCAGGGGCGCCTCGCGCAGCAGGCCCTCCCCGATCACGATGGGATAGCTGCGCGGGCCCAGCTCGACGGTCAGAGTGTCCACCGTTGCGCTCATCACCGGCAATCTAGCGAATCATCTGCACAATGTCGCGGACCACGGCCTTGATCTGCCGTCCGTCGGTCGTGACCGTGAGATCGGCGATCGAACTGTACAGCGGATCGCGGATTTCCATCAGCTCGCACAGCCGGGTTGCGGTGTCGCCCACCCCATTGAGCAGCGGCCGCTGGCGTCCCGGCTTGACCCGCTCGGCCTGCTGGGCGACGGAGGTCTTCAGGTACACCACCCAGCCGTTCTCGGCTAGCGCTCGGCGGTTCTCGGGCAGCATCACGGCTCCGCCCCCGGTGGACAGCACGATATGGCGCAGCAGAGTCAGGGCGGCGATCACCTCGCGCTCCCGCTCGCGGAAGCCGGCTTCCCCTTCCTTGTCGAAGATGAAGGGAATGTCGACGCCGGTGCGCCGCTCGATCTCCGCATCGCTGTCGTGAAAGGGCACGCGCAGCAGCCGGGCGAGGCTGCGGCCGACGGCCGACTTGCCCGAGCCCATCGGGCCGACGAGGAAGATATTGGGAGGCTTGCCTTGCATGGTCCAGGCACAGGATATCAAGGCGCCGTACGGGGTAAGGGCGGGTTTGCCGCCGTCTCTGCTCAGAAAGCCCCGCCCCGGGGCCGCAGGGCCCCGGCGCGCTTGCGCCGCCCCGATCCGGCGCGGGCTTCGCCGGCGGCGCTCGCCAGGGCGGCCCTGGCGCCGATCGACCGCGGCAGGCCCGGTGGCCGGGCCTGCCGCGCCGTGCGGGCGCGCTAGTAAACGACCGGGTTCTGGCGGACGATCTTCGGCGTCACGAACACCAGCAACTCGTCCTTGTTGTTCGTGTGGTCCGTGTTCTTGAACAGATGGCCGATGATCGGGATGTCCCCGAGCCACGGCACCTTGTTGATGGTGTCGGTGTTGTTGGTCTGCAGGATGCCGCCGAGGACCACCGTCTGGCCGTCATTGACCAGCACCTGCGTCATGACCTCGCGCGTGTCGATCGCCGGCACCTGCACGCCGCCCGAGGCGACCACCTCCTGGCCGATCTCGTCGTCGCGGACCTCGAGGCTGAGGATGATGCGGTTATCGGGCGTGATCTGCGGAGTTACCTTCAGTTCGAGCACCGCCTTCTTGAAGGCGATCGAGGTCGCGCCGCTCGAGGCGGACTGCTGATATGGAATCTCCACGCCCTGCATGATCTCCGCCTGACGCTGGTTGGCGGTGATCACCCGCGGCGAGGAGACGATCTTCGCGTCGGTCTCCGCCTGCGCGGCCGACAGCTCCAGGTCGACCAGATAGTTGCCGCTCAGGATCCCGAAGGCGATTGATCCGGCCGGGTTGGCCACCGGCAGGTTGACGTTGTAGCGCTCGGAGGCGTTCGATCCGGTGGGGATGGTGATGTTCTGCGCGATCGGGGTGCCGGCCGGCAGCGTCTGCTGGTTGGTGATGGCCGAGCTCAACATGGTGTCGGTGCCCGCGGCGGTGCCCGTGGTGGCGACGATGCCGTTGGTGCCGTTGGCCTGGTAATTGGTCAGCCCCAGCCGGGTGCCGAGCTTGCGCTCGAAGTCGTTGTTCACGAGCACGATGCGCGCCTCGATCAGCACCTGGCGAACCGGCACGTCGAGCCGGTGCACCAGCCGCTGGATCTGCTCCAGGCGCTGCGGCGTGTCCTGCACCAGCAGCGTGTTGGTGCGCTTGTCGACCGTGACGCTGCCGCGCTTGGAGAGCAGCGAATGGCCCTGTGACTTGATGAGCGCGGCGAGGTTCGCCGCTTTGGCGTAATTGATCTGGATGTACTCCGAGCGCAGCGGCTCGAGCTGCTGCACGGCATGCTCGGCGGCGAGATCGGCCTTCTCGCGCGCGGCGAGCTCGGCTTGCGGCGCCACCAGGATGACATTGCCCTGATGGCGGTCGCCGAGCCCCTCGATCTGCAGGATCACGTGCAGCGCCTGGTCCCAGGGCACATCGTGCAGTCGCAGCGTCACGCTGCCGTGCACCGAATTGCTCACGACGATGTTCTGGCCGCTCGCATCGGCGAGCAGCTGCAGCACCGCGCGCACCTTGATGCTCTGGAAATTCAGCGACAGGCGCTGGCCGGTGTATTTCGGCTGCTGCGCGCGCGCCTGGGCCTGCGAGACCGGCCGCAGCTCGACGACGTACTGCGTGTCCGCCTGGTAGGCGAGCTCGGTGAAGGCGCCCGCCGCATCGATGGTGATGCGCGATCCGGTCGGCGTGCGGGTCACCAGGAAATCCGTCACCGGCGTGCCGAAGTCGGTCGCGTCGTAGCGGCGCAGGAAGCGCCCCGGCACGGCGGCATGGTTGAAGTCGATCACCACCTGGTTGCCGACCTGGCGCAGGTTGACCGGGATGTGCGGGTTGGAGAGCTGGACCATGATCCGCCCGGCGCCATCGCTGCTGCGGTGGAAGCTGATGTTGCGGATCTGCCAGGGCGCGCTCAGTCCGGCGCGGACCGCGGCGGCGCCGGCGGCGGTGGCCTCGGCCGCGACGACATGCCTGTCATCGGCGCGCGCAGCGCCCGGGCCGAGCGTGACGACGATCTGATCGCCTTCCTGGTGCATCCCGTAGGTCACCATCGAGTCGAGGCTGAGCACGAGGCGCGAACGATGACGCGTCGCGGCCGCGAGGATGGACTCCAGGCCGCCGGATTTCACGCTGATCTGGTTGGAAGGCAGAGCGAGCTCGGTGTCCGGCAGATCGATCACGATGCGCGCGGGGTGATCCATGGTGAATGACAGCGGCTTCGGCGCCGGCCCGGACAGCTGCAGCGTGACTTGCATCTGGGCATGGGGGAGCTGCTGCACCTGGACGGATTGCAGCGCGACCTGAGCGTCGGCGGCGCGGGCGCGGCTGCCCGCAACCATCGCCAGACCGAGCAGCAGGGACAGGGCGGCTGCGTTCGCGACGCGAGATTTCCGCGTAAAGACTTTCATTCTCGAACTCCCTGCATGAGCGTTCGCTACCGGATTGTTCACTGACTGAGTCCCAGGGCTGCCGGCCGTTTCATGAATCCGCCGAGACCGTCGGGGACGATCTCGACCAGCCGGATTTGAGTGGGGGTGATCTGAATGATGCGGCCATCGTTCTGGCCCATGTAGTTGCCGATCGCCACGCGGTGCACGATCCCGTCCTGGGTCTGCACCAGGCCGTAGACCGCGTTGCCGAGCCGCATCGTGCCGACCATCTTCAGCGTGTCGAGCGGGAAGCGCTCCAGATACTGGCGCGGCCGCGACGTGTCAGGCCGTATCGAGCCGACGCCGGTCGGCTCGCTGGGCACGAACGGCGAGCGCATGTGCTGGTCGTCGTACGCGAAGGTCTCGTATTTCGGCACCTTGGGCAGCGGCTCGACCCGGCCGCCCGGCTGCTGATCGACGCGCGCGATGAAGCGCTGCACGCTGCCATCGCCGCTCGAGCAGGCCGCCAGCATCAGGCAGGCGAGTGCCGCGCAGGTGCGCATCAGCCCTCGGGTGTGGATCTGAGTGCTCATTCCGGTCTCTCCGCGCGCCTCAGCCGGGTCCCCGGTGCGGGGGACGGGCGAACTTGTGCTTGCTTGCGCGCCGCGCGGCCATCTCGTTTGCCGTGAGATAGCGGTAGGTCTTGGCCGTCAGGGTCAGCGACAGCTGATCGTAGGCGTTCTTCGTGATGGGCTTGATCTGGATGTCGTGCAGCGTCACGATGCGCGACAGCGCGGCGATGTCGCTGACGAATTCGCCGAACTGGTGATAGCTGCCGGTGAGCTGCATCTTGATCGGCAGCTCCGCGTAGAACTCCTTCTCGCTCTCCTTGCCCGGCTCGAACAGCCTTTGCTTCAAGCCCGCCGCGCTCGCCGTGTCCGAGATGTCCTCGAGCAGGCTCGGCACCTGGGTCTTGCCCGGCAGCTGGCGCAGCAGCGCGCCGAAGGAGCGACGCAGCTCCGTGAGCTGCTGGCGGTAAATATTGATGTTGGCCGCGACGGCGTGCTTGACCTCGAACTGCTGGCGCAGCCCCTGCTCTTCACGCTCGCGCTGCAGCAGCTGCGGGCGCACCGTCTGCCAGACGAACAGGTACACGAGGATCACCGTGAGCAGCACGAAAGTCAGGCCGACGGCACCGGCCCGCACCGCGAACGGCCAGCGCCCCGGCTCGCGCGGGTCGAGATCCCGCAGTTCCTCGATCAGGTCCTGGACGTTCATTTGCCGTGCCCTCCGTTGGCCGCGACGCGGCCGGCCGGGGCGCCCGCCTTGCCCGGCTTGGCGGATTTTGGCGAGACCACCTGCGCATCCAGCGTGAAGGTCGAGCCGGGGGAGCCCTTGCCGGCCTGGATCACTTCGAGCTCGGCGTTGGCGAGCCACTGGGAGTGATCGATGTTGCGCATGAAATCCGACACCCGGGTGCTCGACTGGGCCACCCCCTTGAACTGGATGTGGGTGCCCTTCTCGCTCACCTCGGTGAGGTACAGCCCCGGCGGGACCGTGCGTACGATCTGATCGAAGATGTGCACGATCTGCGGCCGCGAGCGCTGCAGCTGCTCGATGACCAGCATGCGCGCGAGGAACTTGCGCTTGGTCTTCTCGAGCGAGTTGATCTCGCCGATCTGATGATCGAGCAGCTGGATCTGCGTCGTCAGCAGGTCGTTGCGCTCGATCTGGGCGCTCACCAGCGCGCT
>JAJYLP010000131.1 GCA_021787615.1 Pseudomonadota bacterium | reverse complement strand
CTCATAATGCCGGGGTCGAGGGTTCGAGTCCCTCCCTTTCCACCAGTTTGCCAGCAGCGCGCGGGGATCAGGTAGAGGGCGTTTCGCCGAAAATTCGGGCGAAACTGCCCCCCGGGCTCTACCCACGCGATCCTTCTCGACGAAACGACCGGGCAAAAGACCACCAGATCATGAGATGACCCAGCCGTTGCCGGCCTTCCACTGCTGCGCGATTTTTTCACCGCTGGCAAGTGATCGGAACGCCGGCATTGCGAAGGTCTTAATATCCTCGATGATCTTACCGAACCCATCGATGAGATCCTCCTCGCCCATCTTTCTTACGAAAGCGTTCCACTGAACGCGATGCGTTCCAGCGAAGGTTGCCGTCAGGGCCTCAAACTCTTGCGCCGGGACTGATGTTTCTCGATTCTTGAACGTCGCGCTGATGGCCTTGAGAAGCGTGCCTGCGTTGAAATTAAGGTATTTCGAGCAGATCCACACGTCATAGAAGTCCTTCATGCGGCTGTTAGCGCTTCCGAGCGCTACCATGGCTTGGAGCTTCTCAGCGACTGCGGATTCGACCGGATAGGCGAGTAGTTGGATCATGTCTCCACCCAAGAAGACCGGGTATTCGATCATTTTTGGGCCGGGCACGATGACGTCACCTACGCCGAAGTCGATCTGAAGTCTGAGGCGCACGTTGTCCATGCGCGCGTCCATGAGGATTCGCGTGCCTTTGTATTCCGAATCCTTCGTGATTTCCTCGGCGGCCACAGTATTATCGAGGAAGGTCAGGCCGTCGGCCTCCACCTCGAGAGTCGCACAGTCCTTGATTAGTGCAACCAGGCTTGCCTCGTCGGCTTTTCCCTTGCGCAGCATGTCGATATCCATAGTGGGGCGCGCGTTGGGAATACCAATGGTCTTCAGTAGCAGAGCGCCTTTAAGAATGACACTTTGCGCGTGCCGCGACTTCGAGACGCGGTACAGGAAACGCTCCATTGCATACTGTTGGAGGACCTGCTGAAACGGTACGCCATTCGACTTCGATGTGTTGCGCAGCCTCGCGAGCACGGAGGCCACGACATTCCTCACTTCCTTTGTGTTCATTCGATGGCCTGTAGATAAGGTGACATGGGTTTTTCGACACGAAGCAGGCGTGCGTAGTGCAGTAGTTCACGGTTCTGGACGCGCTTTCGCTGTCGCGCCAGGCGCAGTGCTTCGAGGGCGACATCCACACCCAGCTTGTTCCTGAACTTGAAGCAGTCCACCACGGTGCGGGCGGCGCTGTAGATTTTGAGGGGCATGCCACCGATGCGATGCGCTTCCAGCCCCTCAGAGAAGGTCTTTGGGTCGAAGCGATATACGGTGACGGGTATTGACAGCTTGATGCGGTGGTAGCTGCCTCGCGGTACGGCAATGTGCACGGAAGATGGGATCTGGGTCGTGATGCCGTGGTACGAGAGTGCACTGATCAGGCAGACCGCCGCGTTGGGAGCTCGTGCCGCTACCACCGCGAGGTCGGGATACTCGGCTTCCCCGGCTTCGGTCAGACGATAGAGGCCACGGCCGAGTTCGACGATTTGGCCACCATCTCGCAGGGCATAGAGCGCATCGGTATGCACCCCGAGCGCGACCAGGTCTCGAGTGCGGAGCGTGCCGCCCTTTTCGCGGAAGGTCTTCAGTGCGGTCTCAAGATCGCGGCTTTTCATGCGGGTAATAATAGCACCACTTGAGTATAAGTGGCACTCTTACTACCCATCATCATCATCATCATCATCATCATCATCATCGTCGTCGCCGTCGCCATCGACATCGTCGTCGTCGTCATCGTCGAGAGTGGTCCACCCCTGATCCCTCTTTTGGGGACACAGCCCTGACCGCGACTTTACCCCTACGGCTTGACCGTGAGCGCTTCCCGGCCGACTTTCTCTTCGAGCTCACCACTGCGGAGTTCTCCGCTTTGATGTTGCAAAATGCATCATCAAAGCCCGGCCGCGGTGGCCGCCGTAAGCTCCCGTTCGCCTTTCAGCGCCTCAGGGCGCTCGCCGTCGCGCTAGGCAGGGCGTGGTGGCAAATGCATTGATGCATTGCGGGGGATTTGCGGGAATCGGTCGTGCTCGGTTGTGCTTCGTCGTGCCAATCGCAACGGGCGGCCTGTGGCAAGTTATTGAATTTTAGGCCTATCTTGAGCGGAGCAGCATGCTCATAATGCCGGGGTCGAGGGTTCGAGTCCCTCCCTTTCCACCAGTTTGCCAGGGTTCGTACCGGATGAGGTAGAGGGCGTTTCGCCGAAAAATCGGGCGGAACTGTCTTTCGGTAATGGGCAGCTGAGCCTTTCTTGCCTATTACGTCGGTCCGGGACAATCCATCCTCTATCGCGTCAGTGCTTCCAACATATCGATCACGAGAGGCACGCGGGACTGACTCGCGGAGTCGCCTGGAAGATGGCCAGGAAGGGCATCGAGAAATTGGGACGTGCTAAGGAGCGAAGAAATCTCCGTGGCTATGTAGGTACGGAGCTCTTCGGGCGCACCGCGCAGCTCATCTATCAGTGCCGGCCTACCGTCGACGACGGTGACGACGTCCTCGAGGTCATGGCTCACAAGAAAATCACCGTTTCCGCGGCCTTTGAACGCTTCGAGCTTCGTGGCGACAAAAACTGGGGCCGTGATGAGCTTTATCGAGTGGCCGCTCGGAAGCGTCATTGGGCTGGCGGTAGTGACGGCGAGAGGATACCAGCGATTGTGAAAGCTCAGGACACCGGGTTGTGACGGCATGAGGTCGAGCGCTATTCCTCCGCTCAGCCATCGGCAGATCGGCGCATCCGGCGAGGTATCATGCTTGAAGCCGCGTGAGGCCAGCATGGATTCGACGCCGTGATATTCAGCAATGGTTGTGACCTGGGCGACGACGTCCACGTCCTCGGTGGCGCGAATCTGGTTGGCGCGTGTTCTCGTTACTAGCAATCCGGTCGCGCAGCCGCCGACAAACACGAGCGAATCAGTCAACTCGCCGAGCGCATGGACCGCCATCTCCAGAATCACAAGATTGGGATTGTCCGCAGTAGCTATCATTGCAGCCTCTGCTCCAGGAGCTTTTTGGCCAGCTCTCGCTCCCGGGCCTGGCCGATTCGCAGTGCGTCAAAGAGAGCGAGGAGCTCGTATAGCTTTGGGTCGTCCACGGCTGCGAGGGGGAGGTTTTCATATAGGGGAAGCACCGCTTGACCACGTAAGGTGCCTTCCGGGTGGGGCCAGACTGGCGGCAGGTCCGCGGACGGTTGTATCTGTTCGCTAAGTGGCGGAACCGCGTGGCTTGTTGGAAAGCCGATGGTGGCCTCGCCACGGACCGGAGGGTAGGCGTACGGAGCGCCGCTGATCACGAATGCGCGCAGCGCCGCCATGATCGGCCGGATGGGACCGGTGTGTTTGGTGACCAGGCGGGCCGCGATCAAGCGCTGAACGGCCGCATGGACCTCGAATGGGGAGAGCCGCATTTGCTTGGCGAGAGCGGCATAGGGCATTTGCTCGCCGTGCAGCGAGACGAGCTTCAGAGCGACAGCTAAGTCCTGCGGCTTGAGGACCCACTGGCGGGCGTTCGCGCGACGGATCGCAGCTGTTATTCCGGAAGTCTGGCGCATATGCAATATGCATATAGCATATGTCGCCCTTCTCGGGAAGCGCGGCCCGCATGACGTAGCGGCGTAACCTTCAAAATCGAGCCATGAGAATGCGGGAGATCTGCGGGAGTCGGTTGTGCTCGGTCGTGCTTCGTCGTGCCAATCGCAACGGGGCGTCCCTTGGCAAGCTATTGAATATAAAGCCTATCTTGAGCGAAACAGCACGCTCATCATGCCGGGGTCGAGGGTTCGAGTCCCTCCGTTTCCATCAATAAATCAAAGAGATACGGAACTGGTTGTCGCGGCGTGGCTCGCCGTAAGTGTATGGTAAGTGCAAGTGCTGATGAGGTTGACGTCGCGAGAATTGCCGACGTAGACGATACGCTGCAAATACCTGTGTCCGGCCCTGATCCGTTCGCCAGCAGAGATGTTCGATCTGCTCCGCGGCATGTTTGTCTGCGGGTTTGGCGCTCTCGATATCAAACAGTGCAGCTCGCGCGATCGGCAGCAGTCGGCCAGCAACGGACGATCGCTCACAGCCCTCAGCTTTCCGCATTGCGGTCACTCAGCATATACTGTGATTTGTGCCCTAGGTGTCAGCTGAGCTTGACAGGGGATCGCAGATGAAGCGGGTTCTGTTGGTGGGCCTCGATCCGGCGACAGTGGACTTTTCGGATCCGGCGCTGCCGCCGGGCATGACTGCGGAGAAGATCCACGCGGGAGTCAAGCTCGCGCTCGCCGATATGACCGGGCGGGGGTGGCATGCCGAGAACTGCTACTTCAACCCAGACGAGACGGCGGTCCCGATCGTCGAGCGCCACCTGGCCGGTGGCCGCTACGACTGCGTGGTGATCGGCGCGGGTGTCCGTTTGCCGCCGAGCCGGCTGGCCCTGTTCGAGGCCGTGGTCAATGCCATCCATCGCGCCGCACCGCAAGCGGCCATCGCGTTCAACACCCGCCCCGACGACACCGGCGCGGCCGCCGCGCGCTGGATCTGAGACTCAGGTGCGTCGGCCTTGGGGACGCCGCTCGGGAAGGAACTCAATCGCCTGAGGTGATCAGACCATCTAGATGGGATCCACGTGCCGTTTCGGCAGCAGCCGACCCTAGCTGGTCAATCGGACACGCCAGTAGCTTCCTCGTAAGCGTCCGGGCATCACACCTTGACGGTGTGCTGTATTTCAGGCCCAGAGAGGTCGACGGGGGTCAGCTGCGCGGCTGCCAGTGATGTGGCAGTAGTTCATCGAGCCGGCTTGCCGGCTGCGTCGGCAGTCGCTCCAGGACATCCGCCAGATAGCGGTACGGGTCATGCCCGTTGAGCTTGGCTGACTGGATCAGGCTCATGATGACGGCGGCTCGCTTTCCGGCACGCATCGAGCCGGCGAACAGCCAGTTCGAGCGACCGAGCGCCATCACGCAGTCATTCTGCCCATATCGGGCAGAATGACTGCGTGATGGCGGTCGGGAGAAAAGCCTTTCTCTTCGTCGGCTCCGAGCGCGCCGGGCACGCCGCGGCGATCTATTATTCATTGGTCGAGTCGTGTAAGGCCAACAAGGTCAACCCGCTCACCTACCTGACCTACATCCTCAGCAACGCGCGCAACAAAGCCACGCAGCTGCCGACGCCCAACGAATTTTCCGGACTCAGCGCGGCCCACGCCGGCGGCTGCGCTATTTAACAATCTGAGGTAGGATCACGTGCCGGGGAAGACGCGGATTACCGGACGCAATCGTTGAATCGCCACTATCGTGAATGCCCGTCAATTGCTGTTGAGTTCGAAATTGATCGGTACGGCATGACAGTACGTGCTTGGCACTCCGTTGCGTAGCCCTGGTATCCAATGTCCCGAAGTGGCGCTGGCGAACGCCAGAGCGGCGCGGTCCAGGAGCGCGAAACCGGTGGATCTCACGATGCGCGGCGCAGCCGCGAGTTTCCCATTCGGTCCGACGCAGATCTCGACGGTAGATTCACCTTGCTCGTGCAAGCGCACTGCCTCGATCGGATAGAAAGCATATGTATTGGGGAAGCCCTTAATTATGGGGACAGGAGGATGGGAAGATCGTTTCACGAGCACAGGCGACTGGCACCCGGCGAGAGTGACCAGAAGACATGCCGCAGCAATTTCCGGCAATCTTCTTCGGACGGGATTCAGATGACCCCAAAAAAGAATCCTGTTGTCGGTAGCGCCGTTCGAGTGAGGGTCCCCATTCGTCATGTAGTTCGCGCTCCTAACGTTTCCGCGCCGAGCATAGCATTAACCCAACCCTTGCAAAAAAACGGCCTGATAGCCCTCAGGCAACGACCCCTAAGTAATGCAACAGCTCGGCTTGCACGTCAGGAATCGCGGACAAGGTCAGCGTGAGGCGGCCTTTGGCAGTCGTCAAGCGCCGGCCCGTTGGATCAGCCTCATCCTGCGGGTGCCCAGACGCACGAACGACCACCACGGGGCGCGCTGTTCGGTTGTGGAGCGCTCTGGCTGGTCTGCCGACATCTGCACCTCGCGGGTGAGGTTGTGGGCCATGATCGCCCAGAGCAGCCAGGTCTGATTGGCGGCGCGGCGTCTGCAGGGGATGTAATCCATCTGAGTCTGGGACTTCAGCTCCGCGAAGATCGCCTCCTGCGCGCCGCGCCCGTTGTGAAGCGCCAGGAGCTTGCGCGCCGACAGTGTCGCGTTGGTGAGGATCACCTTGAACGGGGACCCGTATTCATGGGGCGCAAAGAGCTTCAGCTGCAAGGGATCTTTGCGCTGTTTGGCCTCACGGGTACGGATGAAGATGAAGCGGCGCGTTTCTGCCCAGCAGTTCGGTTTCGAGTAGCACTCGAAGAACTTCACGTTCCGATCGGCGCGGTGCCAGAGCAGGCGCTTCTCGATCTTCCTTTTCAACTGGGTGAGGCGCTCGAAGGCTACCGAGATCGTGTATTGGATGCCGAGCGCATCGAGCGCGTGGACGATCTCCTCGGAGAAGAACGCGCAGTCCATGCGCGCCTTGGGGATCACGCTGGGGAGGATTTGCCAGATTTCATTGAGGCAGGCGAGGATGAAGGCGCGCGCGCCGTTCGAGTCGTGCACGTTGCCGGGACGGCGCCAGACATCGAGGACCTGCCCGGTCTGCGCCACCGTACAGAACAGAGGATAGTAGCTCCGTTGTCCTTTCTTCTTGCTGTTGTACCCGACCGCTGTGCCCTCGGCCATGCGCGTGGTGCCGATCACCGAGCCGTCGAAGTCCAGCGCCAAGCGTGCCGGTGCATGCTTCTTCGGCCGCTCGAGCACCAGCGAGCGCGAGAGCCGGCGCAGCTCCTTCACCGCCGTCTTGTCCATCCCATCGAGCGTGCGACTCGCT
>JAJYLP010000130.1 GCA_021787615.1 Pseudomonadota bacterium | reverse complement strand
TGCGCGTCGGTGAGCTTGCGCTCATCGAGCGGCTTCAGGGTGATGTACATGTGCGCGGTGTTCGGGCCCTGCCAGCCCCCCCCGCCGGTGAAGCCCACGACGTTCTCGACCGCCGGGTCGCGCCGCACGATGTTCACCACGTAGCGCAGCTTCTTCTGCATGGCCTCGAACGAGCTGCTCTGGCCGGCCACCAGATCCCCGCTGACGTTCCCCGAGCTCTGCTGCGGGAAGAAGGTCTTCGGCACGATGGCGAGCAGATAGACGTTGAGCCCGACCACCCCGAGCAGCGCCAGCATCACCATGCGCGGGTGGCGGATGGCCACCTGCAGGGTGTGGTCGTAGAACTCGCGCGTCGCGTTGAACCAGCGCTCGACACCGCGGAAGAAGCGCCCCTGCCGGGGATGGGCGCGCAGCAGCCGGCCGCAGAGCATCGGCGTCGCGGTGAGGGAGATGATGAGCGAGAGCGCGACGGTGATCGCGAGCGTGAGGGCGAACTGGCGGAAGATCCGCCCCACGAGCCCGCCCATGAGAATGATGGGCACGAACACCGCGATCAGCGCCGAACTCATGGCGAGCACGGTGAAGCCCACCTCGCGCGCCCCCTCGAGGGCGGCATGCAGGCGCGGCTCGCCCGCCTCGATGTGCCGGGTGATGTTCTCGATCACGACGATGGCATCATCGACCACGAAGCCCGTGGACACGGTGAGGGCCATCATGGAGAAATTGTTCAGGCTGAAGCCGAGCAGGTAGATCACCGCCAGCGTGCCGATCAGCGCCAGCGGCACCGCCACGGCCGGCACCAGCGCGGCGCGCGGGTTGCGCAGCATCACCAGCACCACCGTCACGACCAGCAGCACCGCGAGCAGCAGCGTGATCTCCACATCGTGCAGCGAGGTGCGGATCGAGCCGGTGCGGTCGTGCGTCACCACCAGATTGATGCCGCGCGGGATGCTCGCCCGGATCCCCGGCAGCAGCGCCTTGATCCGGTTGACCGTCTGGATCACGTTGGCATCGGGCTGCTTGCGGATGATCATCAGCACCGCGCGCTGCCCGTCGAACAGCCCGAGCGTGCGCACGTCCTCGACCCCGTTGCTGATGGTCGCGACGTTGCCAAGGCGCACCGGCGCGCCGTTGCGGTACGCGATGATCAGCCGGCGGTACTCGGAGAGCTTGGTGGCGGTGTCGTTGACGTAGATCTGATAGCGCCGCCCGTCGAAGCTCAACGCCCCCTTGGGGCTGTCCGCGTTGGCGGCGGCGATGGCCGCGCGCACATCCTCGAGCCCGATGCCGTACTTGAACAGCTGCCGGGGATTGAGGTTGATGCGGATCGCCGGCAGCGAGCTGCCGCCGATGTTGATGTTGCCCACCCCGGGCACCTGCAGGATCTTCTGCTGGATGATGGTCGAGGCGGCGTCATACACCTGGCCGATGGGCAGCGTCTTGGAGGTGAGCGCCAGGATCAGGATCGGCGCCTCGGAGGGGTTGAAGGCCCAGTAGCCCGGATCCGAGCGCAGCGAGGCCGGCATGTCCTGGCGGGCCGCCTGGATGGCCGCCTCCACATCGCTCTCGGCGCCGTGGATATTGCGGCTGAGGCTGAAGATCAGCACGATCCGCGACTGGCCCTCGGTGCTGCTCGAGGTCATCTGATCGATGCCCGCGATCGCGCTCAGGCGCCGCTCGAGCGGCGTCGTGACGCTGGTGGCCACCGTCTCGGGGCTCGCCCCGGGCAGGCTCGCGTACACCACGATGGCCGGGAAGTCGACCTGCGGCATCGGCGCGACCGGCATCAGGAAGTAGGCCACGATCCCCGCGAGCGCGAGTCCACACGAGAGCAGCGTGGTCGCAACCGGCCGGGTGATAAAGAAGCGCGAGACGTTCACGGCGAGTCGATCGAGAGCGGCCCGGAGGCGTGCGCCGGCACGCCCGCCCAGGCCTTGGCCCGGCGCGAGAGCCGGTCGAAGAAGAGGTATACCACCGGCGTGGTGAACAGCGTCAGCAGCTGGCTCAGCAGCAACCCTCCGGCGATCGAGAGCCCGAGCGGCCGGCGCAGCTCCGAGCCGGTGCCGGTGCCGAGAATGAGCGGCAGCGCGGCGAACAGCGCCGCCACCGTGGTCATCAGGATGGGCCTGAAGCGCAGCAGCGCCGCCTCGTAGATCGCCTCGCGCGGGCTCTTGCCCTCGTGCCGCTCGGCATTCAGCGCGAAGTCGATCATCATGATGGCGTTCTTCTTGACGATGCCGATCAGCAGCACGATGCCGATGATGGAAATGATGTCCAGGCTCTCCCCGGCGAACATCAGCGCGAGCAGCGCGCCGATACCGGCGGACGGCAGCGTCGAGAGAATGGTGAGCGGGTGGATGTAGCTCTCGTAGAGCACCCCGAGCACGATGTACACCGTGGCGATGGCCGCGAGCAGCAGCAGCACCTCGCTGGTGAGGCTCGACTCGAACGCGAGCGCCTCGCCCTCGAAGGTGGTGCTGATGCTCACCGGCATGCCGATGCGCTGCTCCGTGGCGCGGATGGCGCTCACCGCCGCCCCGAGGGAGGACCCCGGCGCGGTGTCGAACGAGAACGTGGCCGCCGGGAACTGCCCCAGGTGATCGAGCGTGAGCGGCGCGTCCTTGACCGAGATATGCGCAATCGAGCCGAGCGGCACCTGCCCGCCGCCGGCCGAGGGGATGTAGAACGTGTTGAGCGCGCTCACCGTGTCCGAGAGGGTCGGGTTCGCGGTGAGGATCACCCGATAGTCGTTCGATTGGGTGTAGATGGTCGAGATGATGCGCTGGCCGAAGGCATCGTAGAGCGCGTTGTCGATGGTGGCATCGGTGATGCCGAAGCGCGCCGCCGTGCTGTGATCGACATCGATCTCGATCGTGCGCCCCTGCTCGGTGAAGTCCGTCGAGACGTGCGCGAGATCCGCTGAGCGCTTCAGCGCCGCCAGCAGCCTCGGCACCCACGGCTCGAGGATGGAGCGGCTCGCCGCGCCCAGGATGAACTGATAGCGCGCCCGGCCGCTGATGGAGCTGATGGTGAGGTCCTGCACCGGCTGCAGCGAGAGCTGGATGCCCGGCACCGCGCGCGCCGCGGCGAGCAGCTGGTCCATCACCGCCGTGATGCCCGCGGAGCGGTCGTCCTTGGGCTTCAAGTTGATCAGCATCTGGCCGTCGTTGACGGTCATGTTGTTGCTGCCGATGCCGATGTACGAGGTGAGGCTGACGACGTTGGGGTTGCGCCGCAGGGCATCGACGAGCGCCTGCTGGCGCGCGGCCATGGCCTTGAAGGAGATCGAGGGCGGCCCGACCGTGGTCGCCTCGAGGAGCCCAGTGTCCTGCAGCGGGAAGAAGCCCTTGGGGATCACGATGTAGAGCACCACCGTCAGCACCAGCGTGCCGGCGGCGATCCACAGCACCAGGGGCTGGCGCGCGAGCGCCCAGTTGAGCCCCCGCCCGTAGGACTCGATGACCCGGTTGAACCAGGCCTCCGCCTTATGGGCCCACTGGCCCTGCTTGCGCAGCGTCTCGGCGTGCGGGCGCAGCAGCTTCGCGCACAGCATCGGCACCAGGGTGAGCGAGACCGCCGCGGAGATCAGGATCGAGATCGCGAGCGTGATGGCGAACTCGCGGAACAGCCTGCCGACCACCTCGCGCATGAACAGCAGCGGGATCAGCACCGCGATCAGCGAGATGGTCAGCGACACGATGGTGAAGGCGATCTCGCCCGAGCCCTCGAGCGCCGCCTCGAGCGGGCGCTTGCCCTGCTCGATGTGCCGCGAGATGTTCTCGATCATGACGATGGCATCATCGACCACGAACCCCGAGGCGATGGTCAGGGCCATCAGCGAGAGGTTGTCGAGGCTGAAGCCGGCGAGATACATCACCGCGAAGGTGCCGATGAGGGACACCGGCACCGAGAGGCTGGGGATGATGGTGGCCGGGATGGAGCGCAGGAAGAGGAACATCACCATCACGACCAGCGCGACGGCAAGCGCCAGCTCGAACTGCACGTCATCGACCGAGGCGCGGATGGTCTGGGTGCGGTCGGTCACCACCTGCAGCGTGACGTTGGCCGGGAGCGAGGCGCGCAGCTGCGGCAGCAGCGCGCGGATGTTGTTCACCGTCGCGATGACGTTCGCACCCGGCTGGCGCTGGACGTTGATCAGCACCGCCGGGGTGTCGTTCATCCAGCTGGCGAGCTGGTTGTTCTCCGAGCCCATGACCACGTGCGCCACGTCCTTGAGGTAGACCGGTGCGCCGTTGCGGTAGGCCACCACGATGTTGGCATACTGGCTCGCGTTCGTGATCTGGTCGTTCGCATCGATGGTGTAGGCGTGCGCCGTGCCGTTGAAGCTGCCCTTGGGCGCGTCCGAGTTGGCGTTCGCGATCGTGGTGCGCAGGTCATCGAGGTTCAGCCCGTAGGCGGCGAGCTGGTTCACGTTCGCCTCGATGCGCACCGCCTGCTTCGGCGCGCCGTTGAGGCTCACGAGCCCGACGCCCGAGACCTGGGAGATCTTCTCCGCGATGCGCGTGTCGGCGAGGTTCTCCACGCGCGTGATCGGCATGGAACTCGAGGTGAGCGCCAGCGTCAGGATGGGCGCATCGGCCGGGTTCACCTTGGCGTAGATCGGCGGGGCGGGCAGCGCCGCCGGCAGCAGTCGCTGCGCGGCATTGATGGAGGCCTGCACCTCGGCCTCGGCGACATCGAGGTTCAGGCTCAGGTCGAACTGCAGGGTGATCTGCGAGGCGCCCGCGGAGGTGCGGGACGACATCTGGTTCAGGCCCGACATCTGCCCGAACTGCCGCTCGAGCGGCGCGGTCACCGTGGTGCTCATCACATCCGGGCTCGCGCCCGGCAGGAAGGTCGACACCACGATGGTCGGGTAGTCGACCTCCGGCAGCGTCGAGACCGGCAGCAGCAGGTAGCCGATCGCCCCGAGTATGACGATCGCGACCATCAGCAGCGAGGTGGCGACCGGCCTCAGGATGTAAGGCCGGGACGGGTTCATGCGTGCGTCCCGCCCGGCTTGGCGCCGCGCTTGCCGTGCCTGAGCGGGGCCTTGCCGCCGCGTGCGGCGGCGGGGGGCTCACCCGGAATGCGCACCGGGGCGCCGTTGCGCAGCTGGTCGGCCCCATCGGTGACGACCGTCTCGCCGAGCTTCAGACCCTTCATGATGGAGATGAACGCCCCGTCGCTGGGCCCGGTCACCACGGTGCGCAGGCTCACGATGTCCTTCGGCCCGACCACGTACACGAAATGGCTCGACGGGCCGTTCTGCACGGCCGCGCCCGGCACCACCAGCTGGTTCTTCAGCGTGCGCAGGATCAGCTTGACGTTGACGAACTCGTTGGGAAAGAGCTGCAGCTGATCGTTGCTGAACAGCGCGCGCATCTGCAGCGTGCCGGTCGTGGTGTTGATCTGGTTGTCGATGCTGGCGAGCTTGCCGGTGGCGATCAGGTGGCGCATGTCGCGGCTGTAGGCCTCGACCTCGAGCGAGCCCGCGCCGTGCATCTCGCGGAAGATCTCCGCCAGCTCATTCTCCGGCACCGTGAACAGCACCGACATCGGGTGCATCTGGGTGACGGTGACGATGGGGGTGGTCTGGTCGGCCTGCACGAGGTTGCCGAGATCGACCTGGCGCAGCCCCACTCGGCCGGTGACCGGCGAGATGATGTCGCAGTAGGAGAGGTTCAGCCGCGCGCTCTCGACGGCGGCCTGATCGGCCTCGACCTGGGCCTTGTCCTGGCCGACCGTGGCGCGCTGATCGGTGTAGGTCTGCTCGGAGACCGAGTCCTGCGCGAGCAGGCGCTTGTAGCGGGCGAGGTCGATCTCGGCGCTGGCGAGCGCAGCCTGGTCGCGCGCCAGCTGGCCTCTCGCCTGATCGAGCGTGGCCCGGTACGGCCGCGGATCGATCACCGCCAGCAGCGCGCCGGCCTGCACCATCTCGCCCTCCTGGAAAACGATGCGCTCGAGCGGCCCTGTGACCTGCGGGCGCACGTTCACCGTGGCCAGCGGGGTCACCGTGCCGAGCGCCTCGATGACCACGGGCACGTTGCGTGCGCCGACCCGGGCGACCGCGACCGGCAGTGGCCCGTCGCCGGGCAAGTGGTTGAGCTGCCGATCCTCGTGGCCGCGGTAGACCGCAAAGGCGATGAGCCCGATGAACGCCGCGAGGCCGATGAAGGCGATACGCCGGTGGCGCCGGACTGCGGCCAGATCGGGCGTTGCGGGTGCCAGATCCGGCTGGCCGCCATCTTGGGGGGATTCCATGGTCGCTGAGACTACCATCCCGCGTGTCAGTTCAGCGGCGGGGCCGCCGGGGAAAGCTCAAGATTTGTCAGGCACTTGTGGCAACTTGAGCAGGACGTTGCCGACATCCGGCGCCCCGTCGACGCAGACCCACGGCTCACCGCAGAGACCTCATCCGCCGCCACATACTCGCACCCTCAACGAGTCTGACTGTGCACCCGCCGCGGCGGGCATTTCTGCGACCGGGCGCGACCGCCGCCACTTGCCAAGAGGCTCAATGGCGCGCCGCTGCAGATCTCTTGCGAACGAGGTCAGCCGGTGGAGACCCTCCGAGTCGCCCTCGGCCGGCATGTCGGGCGCGACGCTCACCGGGAAAAAAACGCGGCTACTATCGATGCTGATATTACAGATCTCTATGATTTTATTACTATTTGTAAGGTGCTTAAACTACTCTAAATCGCTAGTCATGACGCGCAACGAGATCTCAGCGGCATCGATCCGGACACGGGTCCCTGGCCCGGCGTCCGCGAGCGAGCTCGGGCGTGCGCTCGGCATTTCCCAGCCGGTGATTTCCAGGGCGCGCAGCGCGCTGCGGCAGGAAGGTCGCGTGGTGCGGGTGGGACCACCCGGGGTGCACGCGACGGCCTGTCCCGGTCAATCGGCGGGGTGGGTTCCCGCTGGCCGCGGTACCGGATCGAATCGGACGGCACAC
>JAJYLP010000035.1 GCA_021787615.1 Pseudomonadota bacterium | reverse complement strand
GCCCGGATCTTCCTGCAATAATCCGGCCCGTTCCGGCGCCGAGCGCTCGGGGCAATTCTAAAACCGCTCAAATTCTCTTTGGAGATGTCGATGTTCAAGAAGCTCGTCCCTGTACTCGGTGCGTTGGTGCTCGCCGGCTCGCTGGCGGCCGCCCCCATTGCCGCTGTTGCGGCTCCGGCCCCTGCCACGGCTCACCACGTCGTGCACAAGAAAATGATGCACAAGAAATGGACCAAGGCTGCCCACAAGAAGTGGACCAAGGCCGCCCACAAGAAGTGGACGAAGAAGGCCGTGCATGCCAAGTGGCACAAGAAGGCCATGAAGCACATGGCCAAGAAGAAGAAGGCCTAAGCTGCCCGGCTGATGCCCAAAGAGCCCCGCCCCGAGCGGGGCTCTTTCGTTTCGGGCGGGTGTTACCACGCACATGACCAAAATCCATGTGCGTTAAATAGTTGCGAGCCCCCAAACGGGCACCAACTACGAAATCACCTTTGCGCCCTTCCCGACCGTCGGCGGATTGGGTGAACGCTCCGATGGGCACCCACTTCGAGGGCCGCACGTCCGAAGAGCCAAGGAGAGCGCTGCGGAGCGGCGCGGGCGATGAGCCCCGGGTAGCCAGGGAGCTCGACATGTCGAGCTACGGCGTTCAAGCCAATGGCAAAGCCAGGGCGTCCCGGGCAAAGTGACGAGTGCCGCGGGTGTCTTGTATCCGCGCAGGCGACCCCTGGACGGCACGGACGTGGGAGCGAGCAGATCGCGCGGCACGAGGTTCCGCAGCGGACTTCTCGAGCCTAGGCTCGCATCGGGCCTACGCGCGATGCATACGCGCCGATGCGGTCGCGCTCTCGGCGAGGAAGCGCGTGAACGGGACGATGTCCTGGCGCACGCTCGCCTCTTCGAGCGCCGCCATGTATGCGTCGCGCGTATCCACCGTTACGACGGTCCATGGCCAGCCGCCGGACGCCAGCATCACGTTCATCAGGAATCGGCCCATGCGACCGTTGCCGTCCATGTACGGATGCACGTAGACGAAGAAGAAGTGGCCGAGTACGACGCGCACCGCCGGCTCGGGCTCCGCAGCCAGCAGCGCGAAGAACTCGGGCATCAGATCGCGCACCGCCTCGACCGGTGGCGGCACGTGCATCGAGCGCCGGATGAACACCTGTCCTCCGCGGTATCCGGCGAGATCGGCGGCGTTCAGGAGGCCGGCCGCCACCGGGGGCGCGAACAATTCCCGATACCAGCCCCCGTGCACTGCTTCGGCGACCACGCCGGCGTTCTCGCCGGCGAGCACGCGCGCCACGGACTCTTTCACGCGCTGGAACGCCTGCCAGTAGCCGCGCGCCGCGAGCGCATTACGATTGAGCCGGTCCTGTTCGTTGTGCTCCGGGTTCCATAGGCCCGAACGCACCCGCTCGATGAGAGCGTCACTGACCGTGTAGCCCTCGATCGACAGTGAGTGGTACGCGTCGGCGCGGTACACGTCGTCCACCTGCTGAAGGTAGGTCGCCGCGACCGGTGAGACGGGCGCGGGCAGGAAATGCTCGAGCACCATCGGACGCATGCGCGCCCATTGCAGACGCAGCCGACCCACATAGGGCGAGCGCTCGCGGCTCGAAAACACGACAGGGGCGGCATCTTCGAAGGGGTCGCTCTCCTGGACTACGTAGCCTGCCGTGCGCATTCCGGCGAGGACCTCATCCGCGACGCGTTCACGTCCGACGTTGTGCAGCGCGCCGGCGAGCCTGCCCGCGACTTTGCTCTTGCCGCCTGCGAGGAGCGGACGTAGTAGGTCGGAGGCGTCGGGAATCGTGGCAAGCGCGGCGCGCACGTCCACCACGCGGTCGTGATAGAGCCCCGGCGAGGCATGCACGAGCGATGCGCCAAGCGTCATCGCGCGGACACCGTCGATCACCGCGCGTTCTTCCGGCGGCGGCAACTCGAGGCGCACGTCGAACACCGAGGTGCCGTGCATCAGCGGCGTGGGCTTGTTGTTGCCGCGAGGCGAGCGCACGAGCAGTTGCCGGGGCACGGTCCGATCGCCGACGTGCAGCAGCAGCGACTGGTCCGCACTGACGCACCAGTCGGGTCCGATGCGCGAGTCGAGATAGCTCGCGACGAACGGCCAGAAGGCCGCGTACCACGCCGTCGGGTCGCCCGCCTGTTCGCCCGGGCTCGCCCGCACGTACCAGCCTCGCATGACTTGCTGCAGGAAGCCGTTCCGCAGGAGCCGTTCGCGCGCGCCGCGCGGCAAATCGCCGGAGCGGATTGCCACACGCCCCGCCCGCTGGAGCGCGCGCAGCTGCTCGAGGGCACTTGCCAAAAGGTTAGCGGGCATCGGCATGGGGGGATTCCGAATCTCGGTTCGGGCGTCTTTCCGCTTCTAGGTTCAAGAGTTTGCCATTTTCTAGGTTTTAACGCATCCGTTTTCTAGGTTTATCTGCGGAATAGATTAAAAACTGTAATAATAACAAATGCTTATGATCTATTGCGCTCGTGGCCGAGCGATGGGACAGCGTGCGTACGGCCGCGGTTACGGGGGCGACGCCCGCGCGTCGCCGTGGCGTGCGGCCCGCACGCTCGCACCCTAGCCCGGGCTATGTGCTGAGGACTTCCTTGGAAGTTAACCCTCGGGATAGCCCCCACGGCGCACACTCGGCCAGAAAATGACCTCAAGGAGACTGGTTCCCGGCTCCGTGGGTCATCTGCGTAGTAACACCCTTTCGGGCCGGCGAAAGGCACCCGCGCGGCCGGCCCCCTACAATAGCGACGATGCAGCCGCTCACCGAGATGCTGGTCCTGCTGGCCGCCGCGGTGCTGCTGGTGACGCTCGCGCGCCGGCTCGGACTGCCGACCGCGGTGCCCTACCTCGCCGTCGGACTCGCCTGCGGACCGCACGCCCTCGGCGTGGTGAGCGGCTCGGCCGCGGTGGCGCTGCTTGCCGAGCTCGGCGTCGCCTTCCTGCTGTTCGCCCTGGGGCTGGATGTCTCCCTGCCGCGCATGATCGCGATGCGGCGCGAGGTGTTTGGGCTCGGTGCGGCGCAGGTGGGCGCCACGACGCTGGTGTTCGCCCTGCTCGGGCGCCTGGCCGGCATCCCCTGGCCGGCGGCGATCGTCGCCGGCGGGGCGGTGGCGATGAGCTCCACGGCCATCCTGCTGCATCAGCTGACCGAGCGGGCCGAACTCAACCGCACTCACGGCCGGCTCGCCTTCAGCATGCTGCTGTTTCAGGATCTGGCGTTCGTGCCGCTGCTTGCGCTCGCCTCGGCGCTCGGCCCCGGCGACGGCCACTTCGACCTGAGAGCCGCGCTGCTCGCCGCCCTGGGCGGGGCGCTCGCCATCGCAGCGGTGCTCGCCGCCGGCCGCTGGCTGCTGCGCCCGCTGTTTCACGAGATCGCCCACAGCCGCCTGCGCGAGCTGTTCACGCTCGCCGCGCTCCTGGTGGTCATCGGGGCAGCCTGGGTCTCGCGGCTCGCGGACCTCTCGGCCGGACTCGGCGCGTTCCTCGCCGGCATGATGCTCGCCGAGACCGAGTACCGCCATCAGCTCGAGGCGGTGCTGCGGCCCTTCCGCGACATTCTGCTCGGCGTGTTCTTCGTCTCGGTCGGCATGCTACTCGATGTACGCCAGCTCGCGGGCCAGACCGGCATCGTGCTCGCGCTGCTCGCGCTCATCGTCGTGCTCAAGGCGGCAATCGCTGCGCTCGTGACGCGCCCCTTCGCCGCTTCGCGGTTCAAGGCGCTGCGCACCGGCATCGTGATCGCGATCGGCGGGGAATTCGGCGTCGCCCTCGGCAGCGTCGCGCTGGCCGATCGCGTCTTGCCGGGGCGCTTCGGCCAGCCGCTGCTGCTCGCGCTCGTGCTCTCGATGGTGTTGAGTCCGCTGCTGCTCAATCACAACAAGAGAATCGCCCGGCTGCTGCTGCGCGAGCGCGGTCCGCCGGCGCGCACCGCGTTCGAGCGCGAGAGCGCGGCCACGGGCGCCATCGGAGGGCGCGCGCACGTCATTCTCTGCGGCTTCGGGCGTGTCGGGCAGAATGTCGCCCGCGTCCTGGAAGCACAGGGCTTCGAGTACATCGCGCTCGACCTGGACCCGGCGCGCATCGCCGCGGCGCGCCAGGCCGGCGACCCGGTCATCTACGGCGATTCCTCCAATGAGCAGATCCTGGCGCTCGCGGGCCTCGCCACCGCCACCGCGGTGGTGATCACCTTCGCCGATCCATCCACGGCGCTCGGCATTGTGCGCACCGTGCGCGCCGAACGGCCGGATGTCCCGATCCTGGTGCGCACCCAGGACGATTCGCACCTGAAGGAGCTCGAGGCGGCCGGCGCGACCGACGTGGTGCCCGAGACCTTCGAGGCGAGCCTGATGCTGGTCTCGCACGTGCTGATGCTGCTGCAGGTGCCAGTCTCGCGCGTGGTACGCACCATCGGGGAGATCCGCGATCACCGCTACAGCGTGCTGCGCAACATCGTGCGGCGCGCCAACGCGCCGGCGCTCGATGAGTCCCACGAGTTCCGCGAGGAGATCAAGACCGTGGTGGTGCCGCCGCGGGCCTGGGCGGTCGGGCGCACCCTGGGCGAGGTGCGGGCGCGGGGCGTACAGGTGACCTTCACGGGAGTGCGCCGCCACGGCATCCTGGGGCGCAATCCGGCCGAAAGCACGCAGCTGCGCGATGGCGACGTCGTGGTCCTTTACGGAACGCCCGAGGAGCTCGAGCGGGCCGAAGCGGTACTGCTGGCCGGCTGAGCGGCGCGCTACGCTACAATCGCGCGCCCGTGAACCGCAGCGACATCCAATTCCCCCCCGAGCACGCCGCCCTGCGCGAGGATGTGCACGCGCTCGGGGAGCTGATCGGACTGATCCTGCGCGAGCAGGGCGGGGAGCCGCTGTTCGAGCTGGTGGAGCTCGACCGGCGCGCGGCCATCGCCCGCCGCGAGGGCGATGCGGCGGCCGCCGCCGAGCTCGCCGCCTCGGTGCGCGAGCGCCCGCCGGCGCTCGCCCGCGAGCTGGTGCGCGCCTTCTCGATGTGGTTCCGCACCGTGAACCTCGCCGAGAACGTGCACCGCATCCGCCGCCGCCGCGAGTACTTCCGCAGCACCGATCACCCGCAGCCCGGCGGCGTCGAGAGTGCCATCGCCGCGCTCGCCGAGGCCGGCATGAGTCTCGAGCAGGTCCTCGGGCTCATCGAGACGCTGCGCATCGAGCCGATTTTCTCCGCCCACTCCCTGCAGGCGACCCGGCGCACCCTGCTGCGCAAGCAGCAGCGCGTGGCGCAGCGCCTGCTCGAGCGGCTCGACCCGACGCTCACCCCGCAGGAGCTGCGCAGCCTCTGGAGCGGCATCCGTTTCGAGCTCACCACCGGCTGGCAGACCGAGGAGCTGCCGCGCAAGCAGCTGACGGTGGGCGATGAGCGCGAGCAGGTCGTCTTCTATCTCGTCGAGATCCTCTACCGGGTCGTGCCGGCGTTCTATGAGGAGATCGCGCTCGCGCTTGGCAAGCGGTTCGGCGTGCCGCCGGAGTCGCTCGAGCTGCCGTGCATCCTGCGCTTCGGCTCGTGGGTGGGCGGGGACATGGACGGGCACCCCGAAGTGCAGGCCCGGACCATTCGCGAGACCCTGGCGCGGCATCAGCACATGGTCCTCGGTGCCTACATCGCCGAGTGCCAGAAGCTCGCCGAGCGGCTCTCGCAGGGCGAGCGGCGCACCAGCGTGTCGGTGAAGCTGACGCAGCGCATCGAGGAATACGCGCGGATGGCCCCCGGGGCGCGCCCTGCGATGCTCGGCCGGCGCGACCGCATGCCGTACCGGCTGTTCCTGACGCAGCTTGCGCTGCGCCTGCGCGGCACGCAGGAGGGCCGCGGCAACGGCTACGACACGGCGCAGCAGTTCCGCGAGGACGTGCAGCTGATCGCCGAGAGCCTGCAGGCCAACAAGGGCGCCACCGCAGGGCTGTTCCAGATTCGCCGCCTGCTGCGCCGCATCGACACCTTCGGCTTTCACCTCGCCAGCCTCGATGTGCGCCAGCACGCGAGCGTGCTGCACCAGATCATCGCCCAGGGAAGCGATGATCCGCTCTGGCCGAGCCGCCCGAGCGGCGAGCGCGCGCGGCTCATTGCCGCGGCGCTCGAGAAGGACACCGGCCCCCGCGTGGAGCTCGATGCCCTGGCGCGGCGCAACCTGGCCGTATTCGAAACCTTCCCGCAGATCCGCCACCGCTACGGCCGCGAGGCGATGGGCTGTTTCGTCGTCAGCGGCACCGAAGGGGTCGACGATGTGCTCGCCGCCATGCTGCTCGCGCGCTGGGCGTCGGTGTTCGACAAGAGCACCGGGGAAGTGACGCTCGACCTCGCGCCGCAGTTCGAATCCATCAGCGCCCTCGAGCGCAGCGGCTCGATCCTGCAGCAGCTGCTCGCCGAGCCGACCTATGCGCGGCACCTGGAAGGCCGCGGCGGGCGCCAGAACGTGCTGCTCGGCTATTCCGACAGCAACATGGAGGCGGGTCCCTGCGCCTCGCGCTTCGCAATCGATCAGGCGCAGCGCACGCTGCAGGCGGCCGTCGGCACGGCCGCACAGAGTCTCGCGATCATGCACGTTCGCGGGGCCAGTCTCGCGCGCGGCGGCTCGCGCATCGATCGGCTGGTGAGGTCCTCTCCGGCGGGAGCGGTGCACGGCGTGCTGCGCCTGCGCGAGCAGGGCGAGACCATCAAGCAGGGCTACGGCCTGCGCCCGATCGCGATGCGCACCCTGGAGCGCGCCTTCAACGCGCTCAGTCTCGCGACCGCCGAGCGCAGCGCGCGCGCGACGCCGGGGGCGCACACCGACTGTGCCGCGACGCTCGCGGCCGCGAGCCGCGATGCGTACCGTGCGCTGGTGTACGAGGAGCGCGACTTCCAGGCGTTCTTCCGCGCGGTCACGCCGATCGACGTCATCGAGCGCATGCAGGTCGGCTCCCGCTCGGTGCACCGGCACGCCGGCGAGGGTCTCGCGGCGCTGCTGCCGGTACCGTGGGTGTTCGCCTGGACGCAGACCCGGCACATGCTGCCGGCGTGGTTCGGGGCCGGCTCGGGCCTGAGGGCCGCCGCCGAGCGGCACGGGGCCGCAACGCTGCGCGCGATGTACGCCGAGTGGCTGTTCCTGCGCAATCTGATCGACGATGTCGAATCGATGCTCGCGCGCGCCGACCTCGACATCGCCGCGGCATACCACGCGCTCGCGCCGCAACCGCTGCGGCGCTTCGCGGCAGTGATCCGCGCCGAGTACGAGCTGACGTGCGAGCAGGTATTGCGCCTGAAGAATGCCGCCGCGCTGCTCGATGGCGATCCGATGCTGCAGCGGGCGATTCGCCTGCGCAATCCTTACATCGACCCGATGAATCTCATGCAGGTCGACCTGCTCGAGCGCTGGCGCGCCGGCGGGCGCACCGACCGTGATCTGTTCGAGGCGCTGCTGGTGAGCACCACCGGCATCGCGCAGGGTCTGCAAAGCACCGGATGAGCACCGCCATGATCGAAATACGCCCGGCCGTCGAGGCGGACTGCGAGCAGATACTGCAGTTCATCCGCGAACTCGCCCGTTACGAGCGCCTGGAGCACGAGGTGGTGGCGAGCGCAGCGGACCTTCGCGAGCGGCTCTTCGGGGAGCGCCGCTACGCGGAGGTGGTGTTTGCGTGCCACGAGGGCGCGCCCGTCGGCTTCGCGCTCTTCTTCCACAACTTCTCGACGTTCAAGGGTCAGCCGGGCATCTACCTGGAGGATCTTTACGTCAAGCCGCACCTGCGCGGCCGGGGCGTCGGGCGGCAGCTGCTCGGCCATCTGGCGCGCTTGGCCATCGAGCGGCGCTGCGCGCGCCTGGAGTGGGCGGTGCTCGAGTGGAACGCGCCCTCGATCGCCTTCTACCGCAATCTCGGCGCGCAGCCGCTGCAGGACTGGCGGATCTTCCGCCTGAGCGGCGCGGCGCTCGAGCAACTCGCCGCCTGATCGTCAACCGCCGCGCTCGCGCTGAACGAGCGCTGAACGGCAGCGATGCCGCCGCGATCAACTCCCCTCGCCGCACGGTCTGCGGTAAGCTTCACGCATCGGGATGGGTCAGGGCGAGACTGCAGTGCGTACCGTTCGAGCCACGCTCGATCCTCCCCGGCCCCGAGCACTGGAGTAAACCTGACATGCGCATTCGTTCCCGCTTGCTCACGGCGCTGGCCGGCATGCTGTTCGCACTGGCGACGGTCGCGGCTCACGCGCAGGCCCTGGAGGAAGGCCGGCTGCTGCTCGCCACCCAGGTGTTGAACGATCTGCAGGGCAGCCGTGATCAGGGCATCCCGCAGTGGCTGCTGCAGCGCGCCTACGGCATCGCCGTGATCCCGGGGCTCACCAAGGTCGCCTTCTTCTTCGGCGCGCGCCGCGGCCACGGCGTGCTCGTGGTGCGCAAACCCGACGGCCGCTTCTCCGGCCCGGTGTTCATCACCCTCACCGGGGGCAGTTTCGGCTTCCAGTGGGGCGTGCAGAAGACCGACTTGGTGCTGGTGTTCACCTCGCGCAAGGGCGTCGAGGGATTGAGCGGCGGCAAGCTGACACTGGGGGCATCCGCCTCCGTGGCGGCGGGTCCCGTCGGCCGGCAGGCCTCCGCCGCCACCGTGCAGACCTTCAATGCCGCCGTGTATTCGTACTCGCACAACAAGGGGCTGTTCGCGGGCGTGGCAATCGGCGGCGCCGAATTGACGGTCGACGACGGGGCGGACGCGGATTTCTACCATCAGCCGCACGTGCATGCCTCGCAGATCATGTCCGGGTCGGTCACGAGCGACAATTCCGCGGCGGGCCGCTTCCTGAACGCGATCTATACGGCCGCCGGCACCGGCGCCGAGGCCCCGGCGGCGGCCGCAGCGTCGGCCACCGCCCAGCCGGCACCCTCATCCGCCCCGGCGGCGCAGGCCTACCCCCTGCACGAGCAGTCCCCGAGCGCCAAGCCGCCGGCCGGCAACCCGCCGAACTGACCGGCGCGCCGGCCCGCACAGCCCCGCCCGCCCCGGACGGGCGGAGTCCCATTGCGGCCGGTCTCTCGCCGCAGGGGGGAAGCGCCGGCGGCGCGGATGCGGCACAGTAGCCGCCTCAGCCGGAGCCGCCCTTGAACGAGACCCTCGCCAGCACGCGCGCCGCGCGCGCCGCCAGCCAGACCGCCTTCGCGGTGCTGGCCGCGATCAGCTTCAGCCACCTGCTGAACGACATGATGCAGTCGCTCCTGCCAGCGCTGTATCCGATGCTCAAGGCGCACTACGATCTGTCGTTCGGACAGATCGGGGCCGTGACCTTCACGTATCAGATCACCGCCTCGATCCTGCAGCCGCTCGTCGGGCGCTACACGGACGGGCGCCCGCGCCCCTACTCGCTCTCGATGGGGATGGGCTTCACCTTGTGTGGCCTCGCGCTGCTCGCCTACGCCCGCACCTACCCGCTGCTGCTCGCCGCGGCCGCGCTGATCGGCACCGGCTCCTCGGTGTTCCACCCCGAGTCCTCGCGCGTGGCGCGCATGGCCTCGGGCGGGCGCCACGGTCTGGCGCAGTCGCTCTTCCAGGTCGGGGGCAACCTCGGCTCCTCGGTCGGACCGCTGCTCGCCGCCTTCATCGTCCTGCCGTACGGCCAGTCGAGCGTGATGTGGTTTTCGGGCGCGGCGCTGGTGGGGATGTTCGTGCTGTTTCAGGTCGGACACTGGTACCGCAAGCACGGCCTGCAACGGCTCAAGCCGCGCGAGGCGGACGCATCCGCCGCCGCGCCGCCGCCACGCCGGCACGTGACTGTGGCGATCAGCCTGCTGCTCGCGCTCATTTTCTCCAAGTACTTCTATCTGGCGAGCCTGACCAGCTACTACACGCTGTACCTGATCAGCCGCTTCCATGTGTCGATCCAGAGCGCCCAGATCCACCTGTTCGTGTTCCTCGGCTCGGTCGCCGCCGGGACGCTCATCGGCGGGCCGATCGGAGATCGGATCGGGCGCAAGTACGTGATCTGGGGCTCGATCGTCGGCGTGCTGCCGTTCACGCTGCTGCTGCCGCACGCCAATCTCTTCTGGACCGGCGTCCTCACGGTGCCGATCGGCCTGATCCTGGCGTCGGCCTTTCCCGCCATCATCGTGTACGCCCAGGAGCTGCTGCCCGGGCGCACCGGCACGGTGGCCGGCCTGTTCTTCGGCTTTGCCTTCGGCATGGGCGGCATCGGCGCGGCCGTCCTCGGCCACATCGCCGACACGTCCGGCATCAATCTGGTGTACGAACTGTGCGCGTGGCTGCCGGTGATCGGCCTGCTCGCGGGATTCCTGCCCGAGGTGGACCGGCCGCCTCGCGAGGCGGCGCAGTAGCTCGCCAGCCTCAGTGCGGGGGCGCGGGCGGGGAGTCGGGAGCCAGCACCTCAGCGCTGAGATAGGTGTCCATCATGACCTCATGCGGCACGCAGGTGGCGCGCAAGTCGACGTGCCGAGCCTGAAACAGCGGCAGAAACGCCCGCCGGAACTGTTCGACCAGCTCGCACTTGCCGCCTGCGTTGAAGTCCTCCGCGCCCGATGTGAGCACCACCTTGCGCCAATGCGCCGCAACGTGCGCGGCGGCCGGCGCGCTCGCGCCGGCCGGCACCAGCACGCGCATCGTCACCTGCACCGCGGGGTAGGGATCGACCCCGCCCGGCCGCAGGCACGGATCGGCGCGCACGGTCAGCTCACGCGCGCCGAGCTTCGTGAGCAGGCTTTCGATCTCATCGCGCAGCGCGTCGCACGAGTAGAACGAAGTGAAGGCCTGATAGACGAAATGGATTTTGCGCGGCACCCACACCGCCTGCACGGATGCCGGCGCGGCCCACGCGGGCGCCGTGAGCAACGCCGCGGCGAGGGCTGCGGTCATGGGGCGAATCCCGTTGACGAGGCGCATGGCAGCGTCCTGCGGATCCCAGTCGCGCGATGTTACACCCTCGGCGCGATCAGCGGTTGCGCGCTGCCGGTCAGGTCACGTACGGCGCGATCACCATGCAGACCACAGTCCCGGACAGCAGCACCGCGGCGATGCGCTGCGCGCGCACCGGCGAGCGGCGCATGGCACCCTGCACCCCGGCGGCGATCAGCGCCAGTGCCGCCCCAAGCGCCAGAGTCTGCGTCATGGGGCCCTGCGCGCCGCGGACGACGATGCCCCACAACGCCAGGCCCGCCGCGACCGCGATCGCCGCCGCGGCCATCTGCGCGCGGAACAGTTTCGCGCTCACCTCGAAATACGAGTGCGTCAGGGCCAGCGTCGAGCCGACCCAGAACACGCCGGCGAGCGCGTGCACCGACAACAGGATCATCACCAGAATGTGCATGCTGATTACCCTCACGAACGGATCCACCCCGTGACCGGCACGGCCGCGCGCCCCCGCGCGCGGCGCGCGCATCATTCATTGTATGCGCGCTCGCCGTGCTGTGAGAGATCGAGCCCCTCGCGCTCCTGGTCCTCGCTGACGCGCAGCCCGAGGGTGGCCTGCAGGACACTGAGGATCACATAGGTGACGGCGGCACACCACAGCGCCACGCTCGCCACACCCAGGAGCTGCACGAGGACCTGACGGCCCATGCTCATCCCGGCCGCATAGCCGATTCCGCCAAGCGGCGCTGCGACGAACACGCCGGTGAGCGTCGTGCCGAGCGCACCGCCGACGCCATGCACGGGGGAGACATCAAGCGAATCGTCGATCCGCAGCCTGCGCTTGAGCACCTGCGTCGCCGAGAAACACACCAGGCCCGCGACCGCTCCGATCACCACCGCGCCGAGCGGCCCGACGAAACCGGAGGCCGGCGTGATGGTGCCGAGCCCCGCGACCATTCCGGTCACGAGCCCGAGCACGCTCGGCTTGCCGAACTTGCGCCACTCGGCGCTCATCCACGCCAGCGCGCCGGCCGAGGCGCCGAGCTGCGTCACGAGAATGGCCATGGCGGCCGAGCCGTTGGCCGCGAGCGCGCTGCCGCCGTTGAATCCGAACCAGCCGACCCAGAGCATCCCTGCCCCGACGATGGTGAGCGTCATGTTGTGCGGCGGCATGGCGAGGTGCGGGAACCCCTTGCGCTCGCGCAGCACCAGCGCGCTCACCAGCGCCCCGACGCCGGCGGTGACGTGCACCACGATGCCGCCGGCGAAATCGAGCACCCCGAGCCGCGCGAGCCAGCCGCCGCCCCACACCCAGTGACACACCGGCAGGTAGACCAACAGCAGCCACAGGCCCGAGAACCACAGCACCGCGCTGAACTTGATCCGCTCGGCGAATCCGCCGATCACCAGCGCCGGCGTGATGATCGCGAAAGTCAGCTGAAACATCGCGAATGCGGCCACGGGCGTCGTGCCGTGCAGGGCGTTGCGATTGATGGCGCCGAGCCAGCCCGCCGCGGGCGAGCCGATGAGCGGCTGCAGCGCCCCGCCGCGGCCGAAGGCCAGCCCATAGCCGCCCGCCAGCCACAGAATGCTCACCAGGCAGGCGATGGCGAAGCACTGCATCGCCACCGACAGGACGTTCTTGCTGCGCACCAGGCCCGAGTAGAAGGCGATCAGGCCGGGCAGCGTCATCGACAGCACCAGGGCCGTGGCGGTGAGCAGCCACGCGGTGTTGCCGGAATTGGCGGTCGGCACCACACCGGGGTCGGCCGCGTGGAGCGCGCCCGGCGCGAGCGCGCAGATGCACACAAGCGCCGCCGAGGCGACGCAACTTCGACGTGACATGGATCCCCTCGAGCGCGGCGCGGCCGCCGACAACAGGCTCGCCCGGTGGCGGGCGATCGAGGGCGATTCTCGGGGTGGCGGGCGCGGAAAATCAAGCACCCGCGGGCATCGGCTCATGCCCGGCGGATCACGCGCGCCGCAGCGCGCGCTGCACGGGCGTCTCAGACCGCCCTGGAATACGCGACGCCGCAGCCGCCCAACCCGCAGTAGCCGTCGGGATTCTTGGCCAGGTACTGCTGGTGATAGTCCTCGGCGTAATAGAACGTCGGCCAGGGCGCGATCTCGGTTGTGATCGCCCCGTGGCCGGCAGCTGTGAGCCGCGCCTGATACGCGCCTCGCGAGGCCTCGGCCGCCTCGCTCTGCGCCGCATCGGCCGGAAAGATCATCGAGCGGTACTGGGTGCCCTCATCGCCCCCCTGGCGCATTCCCTGGGTGGGATCGTGCGACTCCCAGAACGCCTTCAGCAGCGCCTCGTAGCCGATGCGCGCCGGATCGTAGATCACGCGCACGACCTCGGCATGCCCGGTCAGGCCCGTGCACACCTCGCGGTACGTCGGATTGGGCGTCGCGCCGCCGGCATAGCCGACCGCCGTGGCGTACACCCCGGGCCGCTCCCAGAACAGCCGCTCCGCGCCCCAGAAGCAGCCCATCGCGAACAGCGCTTCGCGCAGTCCGGCCGGGAACGGCGGCACGATGCGATGGCCGCTCACGTAATGCAGGGCGGGCACCTTGAGCGCCGCGGCGCGCCCGGGCAGCGCCTCGTGCGCCTGTGGCAGGGTCATTCTCTTGTGCGACGACGCCATGATGAACTCCTCCCGGGCCAATGATACCGCCTCCGCCGCGCGCCCTTGCGTCTGCCGCGGCCCGCACCGTAAGCTTCGCGCGCCATGGGAATCAGCCAGCCCCAGAACCTCAAAGCGCCCCCCGCCGAGCGGCAGCGGCCCTACGGCGTGCGCGTCAGCCTGCTGCCCGGGGATCCGTTCCGCAAGGTGGTGGGGCCCGAGTGGCACCGCCTGCACTGGTACGCCACGGCCGCCGAGCGCGACGCGGCGCTCGCCGAGATGAGCCGGCGGCACCTGTACTCGCGCGCCGGGGACAAGCCGGCGCTGCAGTTCGAGAAGGTCGAGAACCTCGTCGGGAGCCACGGCATCTAGCCGCTCGGGCGCGCGCGGCGCCTCAGAACGTGCGGCCGAGGAACAGGTAGTACGCCTGGTTGCCGTGGTCATCGAAGCCGCTGCCGAGGTAGACCGGGCCGAGGAAGGTGTCGAGCCCGAGAAAGATGCTCGCATCCTTGTGCAGGCCGCTCCACTTCGCCGCGCTCATGTTCTGCCACACGTTGCCCGCCTCGAGCGACATGCCGAGGTAGATCGGCACGCCGAGGTAGCCCGGTCCCCCGCGGTCGACCTCGCGGTACACGAGCAGCCGCGCGATGCCGTAGTGCGGTCCGTAGAGCGAGTAGGGCTTCAGGCCCGAGAGGTTCAGGAACCCGCCGAGCGGAAACTCCATGCGCAGGGTGGTGGCGCGATTGAGCAGGCTCCCGCCCGAGAGCGAGAACGCCACGGTATTGCGGTCACGCCAGGTGTGCGCCGCGAGAAAACTGAACGTCACCCGGTTGTAGCTCGGCACCGCGCCGACCGCATCGTGCGCGCTGCTCCACTGCAGCGAGGCCTGCTCGCCGGAGTGCGGGAAATCGATGTTGTCGAGCGTGTCGTAGCTGAAGCGCACGAAGTAGGTGAGCGAGCCGAAGCTCTGCAGCGGCGGGAACGGCAGCGCCGGGTCGCTCGGATCCCCGATCGTCAGCCGTGAGTGCCCCTGCTCGCGGTACGCCCCGGCGCGAATCTCGCCCCAGTCGCCGAACTGCTTGCCGAAATCCAGGCCGTACTTGAACGTGTGCACGCGATACTGCGCACGCACGCTCTGGCCGATCAGGAACGGCAGATCGCTCGCCGCGACCGACACGTGCGGCAGAACGAACCAGCCGGAGAACTTCGAGAACGGCAGATACACCTCGGTGGCGAGCCTGGAGGTCTGGCCGATCTCCCCGTCCGTCACCCACTCCCCGCCCGGCCGGGTGATCTCCGACATGACGTAGCGGGCAGCCGCCTCATAGGTCGCATCGCCTGCGAAGTCATCCTGCAGGCTGACGCCGAAGCGCAGGTAGTTCGGGCCGATCGCGGCGCGGCGCGCGTCGATCAGCAGGCCGTAGCGCCTGCCGCGGCGCACCAGCTGGTAATCGATCGTATCGAAGCCGCCCTGGCCGTAGAGCGTGCTGATGCGCCGCGAGATCGCATTCGGATCGAGCCGCTTGCCGATAAGGCCGCTGAAGAGCTTCTCGACGGGGGCCGAGAAGCGGCTCGAGCCGACCTGCACCTCGACAAACGCGATGCGCGGCGGCGGCCGGCGCATGCGCGCGCGGCGCTCCTGGTAGCGGCGGTAGGCCGCCGGGCTCACCGAGAACGCCTCGAGGCGCTTGCGCATCTTCCAGGCGGCCGCCTCGCCGAGGGCGACCAGCCGGTTGACGTTGCCGAAGTCGAAGGAGGAGATGCCCTGCAGGCCCGGCCGGATGAGCACGTCGCGCCGGCTCAGCGTGGCGAGCTGCTCGTCGGACTTGCGCTGTATCAGGATCGCGAGCGTCTGGGCGCTGATGCCGGCCACGCCGTTCAGGCGCACCGGCGAGCGTAGCGGGTAGCTGACGTTGACCACGACAAGCACATCGACGCCCATCGCGCGGGCGACGTCGATCGGAACGTTGTCGGACACGCCGCCATCGATCAACAGCCGTCCGTTGCGCGCCACGGGCGCGAACACTCCCGGAACCGACATGCTCGCGCGCATGGCGGTGGTCAGATCCCCGGAGCTCATCACCACTTCCTTGCCCGTCGCCAGGTCGGTGGCCACGGCGCGAAACGGCGTCGGCAGATCGTTGAAATTCGTGATCCGCGCCACCGGCAGCGTCAGGCGGCGCAGGATCTCGCTGAGACCCTGGCCCTCGATGAGGCCCTGCGGCAGCACCAGGCGGCCGTCCTTGACGCCGATGCGGAAATTGACGAGGAAGTTGTCGTCCTCCTCCTTGCGCCGCAGCGAGAGGTCCTGGCGCGGCGGCTGATCGCGGAACGCCTCCTGCCAGTTGAGCGAATGCACCACTGCCTCGATCTGCCCGGCAGTGAGCCCGCTGGCGTACAGCCCCCCGACCACCGCGCCCATGCTGGTGCCGGCGATCGCATCGACCGGCACGCGCAGCTTCTGCAACACCTTGAGCACGCCGATGTGAGCCAGGCCACGCGCACCGCCTCCGGAGAGCACGAGCCCGATGCGCGGGCGCTGCGCAGCGCCCGGGCGCAGCGCAGCGGGGTTCGCGACGTACACCCCGGCGCGCAGTCTCGGCAAATGGGGCGCATCCGCCGCGGCGGCGACCCGCGAGTGCGCACCGAGCAGTGCCGCGAGGCCGAGCACGCCCAGGCGCGCGCCGGCCGCCGTGAGGACTTTCATGCGCGGCAGAATATCAGCATCACGGAACGATCTCCCGCCCGAGCGGGTCCCGGGCGGGATGCGGTAGGATACCGCGCTCATGCTGTACCTGATCCTACCGTACGCCCTGTCCATCGCCCTGATCATCCACTGCATCAAGACCGGGCGGAACTGGATCTGGGTCTGGGTGATGTTATTCCTGCCGCTGCTTGGCGCACTGGCGTACGCGGCGGTGGAGATCGTGCCGGAGCTGTTCGGCAGCCGGTCGGCCCACCGCACTGCGCGCGGCCTGAAGAAGGCCATTGACCCATTCGGGGATCTGCGCCGCTTCGAGCGGGAAGCGCAAGTGACGGGCAATGTGGCAAGCCGGCAGCGCTATGCCGAGGAGCTCGCCCGCCACGGCCGGTACGACGAGGCGATCGCGCAGTACCAGCAGACCCTGACCGGGCTTTACGAGCACGATCCGAACCTCATGCTGGGGCTCGCGCACGCGCAGTTCGACAAGGGCGATGCGCCCGCGGCGCGCGCCACGCTCGAGGCGCTGATGCAGCACAACCCCGGCTTCAACTCCCCCGAGCGGCATCTGCTCTACGCGCGCGCTCTCGAGCAGGAGGGCAATCTTGAGCGGGCCGTCGAGGAATACCGCACGCTCGCGCCCGCCTATCCGGGTGCGGAGGCGGCGGTGCGCTACGCGCAGCTGCTCGATCGGCAGGGCCGGAGGGAAGAGGCGCGCGCGGTCGCCCGCGACCTTCTCGACCAGGCACGCATCGCCCCGCCGCACTATCGCCGGGCGCAGCGCGCCTGGCTCGATGCGGCATCCCGGCTCGCTTAACGGCCCCCGCGGCGCATCGCCGCGCGCCCGAGCACCGCGCCGAACTCCTTCTCACCCTCGCCGCGCGAGAGCGCCTCGAGCATCGAGTCGCGCACCCAGCTGCCGACCGGCATCGGGGTGTTGACCGCCTCGGCGGCCGCGAGCGCCAGGCGCACATCCTTCAGGCCGAGCCGGGCCCTGAACCCGGCCGGCTCGAAACGCGACTCGGCGATCACCCGCCCGTAACCCTGGTACACCGGACCGGGGAAGAGCGTCTGGCCGATGAGCTCGAACAGCCTCGCCGGCTCGATGCCGTAGCCGCCGGCGAGCGCCGCCGCCTCGCCCATCGACTCGATCGCGGCGGCCAGCAGGAAGTTGACGGCGAGTTTGGCCACGTTCGCCTGCGCGGGGCGCTCGCCGAAGCGCCAAGTCCTCTGCCCGATGACATCGAGCAGCGGCTGCACCCGCTCGAGGTCCGCCGCGGCTCCCGCGGCGAGAATATTGAGCTTGCCGGCCGCCGCGACGTCCGGGCGGCCGAGCACCGGCGCGGCGATGTAACCGCAGCCGGCCTCGCCGAGGCGCGCGGCGAGCTCATCGCTCAGCTGCGGGGAGATGGTCGCCATGTTGACGTGCACGATGCCGGCTCGTGCGGCGGGCAGGGCCGCGCCGAGCAGCACCTCGCGCACCACGCGGTCATCGCTCAGAATGGAGAGCACCACCTCGGCATCGCACGCCTCGCGCGCCGTGGCCATCACCTGCGCGCCCTGCCCGGCCAACTGCCGCGCCGGCTCGCTCGAGCGGTTCCATACCCGCAGCGCATGGCCTGCGGTGAGCAGCCGCGCGGCCATGGCGCGCCCCATATTGCCGAGTCCGATGAATCCGACGTTCATAACCGCCTCCATATCATTCAATGCGCCGCGCTTCGCCGCCGCAGCGCCTGCGCCGCCCATCGCGCGCGATGCTAGCATCGTACCTGCGGAGTCCAGCGGGAGGATCCAGGATGAGCGCATTACCCACCGCCGAGCCGGTCGGCACGGACCGCCCGGCGACGCCACAGCTCGCGACGGTCATCGCCGCCCGGCCGCGCGATCTCGGTGACCTCGTGGTCGGCCGGGTGCTGCCCTCGGCGGCCCGCCGGATGGTGGGCCCCTTCATTTTCTTCGATCACATGGGCCCGGCCGACCTGCCGCCCGGGCACGGCATCGACGTGCGGCCGCATCCGCACATCGGACTTGCGACGGTCACGTATCTGTTCGAGGGCGAGATCATCCACCGCGACAGCCTCGGCTCGCATCAGGCCATCCGTCCCGGGGACGTCAATTGGATGACCGCCGGGCGCGGCATCGTGCACTCGGAGCGCACCGCGGCCGAGCGGCGGCGCGAGGGCTCGCGCCTGAACGGCCTGCAGCTGTGGGTCGCGCTGCCCGCGGCGCACGAGCAGACCGCCCCGCAGTTTCATCATCATCCGGCCGATTCGCTGCCCATCGTCGAGGTCGCCGGCGCTCGGGTGCGCATCATCGCCGGAGAGGCCTACGGGCGGTGCTCGCCGGTGATGACGTTCTCGCCGCTCTTTTACGCCGACGTGTCCCTCCCGCCGGGGTGCGAGCTTCCGCTCACGGATGCCTACCCGCAGCGCGCGGCATACGTGATCAACGGACACGTGAGCGGTGCGCGCGAACCGGCAGGCCCGGGCCGCATGCTGGTGTTCGCCGAGGGAGCTTCGGCCACGCTGCGCACCGAGCGCGGTGCGCGCGTGGCGCTGCTCGGCGGTGAGCCGCTCGGCGAGCGGCACATCGACTGGAACTTCGTGTCGAGCTCGCTCGAGCGCATCGAGCAGGCCAAGCGCGACTGGCGCGAGGGGCGCTTCCCGAAGGTGCCGGGAGACGAGCACGAGTTCATCCCGCTGCCGGACCGGGCCTGAGCCGGCGCGCCCCATGAGCGAACTGGCGATCTCGTTCGAGGATATCCGGGCCGCCCGGCGGCGGCTCGAGGGCGTCGCACACCGCACGCCCGTTCTGACCTCGCGCACCGCCGATGCGGTGTGCGGCGCGCACCTCTACTTCAAGTGCGAGAATTTCCAGCGCATGGGCGCGTTCAAGTTCCGTGGCGCCTACAACGCGGTCGCCCACCTCGAGCCCGCGCGACGCGCGGCCGGGGTGGTCGCCTTCTCCTCGGGCAATCACGCCCAGGCGATTGCCCTCGCCTGCCGGTTGCTCGAGAGCCACGCGGTCATCGTCATGCCGCAGGATGCCCCGGGCAGCAAGGTCGCCGCGACCCGCGAGTACGGCGGCGAGGTGGTGTTCTACGACCGCTACCGCGAGGACCGCGAGGCGCTCGGCCGGCGGCTCGCGGCCGAGCGCGGCCTGACCCTGATTCCACCCTACGATCACCCCGACATCATGGCCGGCCAGGGCACCGCCGCGGCGGAGCTGATCGAGGCGGCCGGCCCGCTCGATATGCTCCTCGTGCCGCTCGGCGGCGGCGGACTGCTCTCCGGCAGCGCGGTCGCCGCGCGCGCGCTGAGCCCCGGCTGCGCGGTGCTCGGCGTCGAGCCTGAGGCGGGCGATGACGGCCGGCAGAGCCTGCGCGCCGGGCACATCGTGCACATCGGCACACCCTCGACCATCGCCGACGGCGCGCAGACCCAACACCTCGGCGAGCACACCTTCCCGGTGATCGCCGAGCTCGTGACCGACATCGTCACGGTGAGCGATGCGCAGCTGGTCGCAGCGATGGCCTGGTTCGCCGAGCGCATGAAGATGGTTGTCGAGCCGACCGGGGCTCTGGCGGCCGCGGCCGCCTTCGGCGGCCGGCTCGGCCTCACCGGCCAGCGCATCGGGGTGATCCTCTCAGGCGGCAACATCGACCTGGCGCGATTCGCCGCGCTGCTCGCGAGCTCGCACGCCGACCGATCCGGCTGAGCCGCTCGGGACTCAGGCGGCGCGGGGCGCCCCAGGCCTCACCCGCGGTGCGCGCGAATCCGGCACCTGCTGGGTGATGCAGTGGATGCCGCCGCCGCCGAGCAGGATCTCGCGCGCCGGCACGCCGATCACCTCGCGATCAGGGCACAGGCGCCGCAGTATCTCGGCCGCCTGTGCATCGGTGCGCGCATCGAGCAGCGGCATCACCACAGCGCCATTGGCGAGATAGAAGTTCACGTAGCTCGCCGCGAGGCGCTCGCCGGCGCGGCGCGGCTTGCAGGCCTCGCTCGGCGCGAGACCTTGCGATTCCGGTTCGCTCCTGTGCAGCGGCCCCGGCATCGGCAGCTTCGCCACCTCGATCCGCCTGCCGCGCGCATCGCGCGCGCCATTCAGGCGTTCCCACGCCTCGCGCGAGCGCTCGTACTGCGGATCGGCCGGCTCGTCCGTCCAGGTGAGGCACACTTTGCCCGGCGCGAGGAAGCAGGCAAGGTTGTCGATGTGTCCATCGGTCTCGTCGTTGTACACGCCCAGACCGAGCCAGATGAAGTGACTCACGCCGAGATACTCGCGCAGCACCGCCTCCATGCGCTCGCGCGTCATGCCGGGATTGCGATTGGGGTTGAGCACACATTCCTCGGCGAGCAGCGCCGTGCCCTCGCCGTCGACATGGATCGCCCCGCCCTCGATCACGATGGGCGCCCGGTAGCGGGGCCGCGCTTCGAGCGAGAGCACCTGCTCAGCCACGCGCTCATCCTGATCCCAGGGGTGATACAGCCCGCCCTCGAGCCCGCCCCAGGCGTTGAACCGCCAGTGCACCCCGCGCAGCCCGCCGCTTGCGCTGACGAGATAGGTCGGACCGACATCGCGCATCCAGCAGTCATCGTGCGCCAGCGCGACCAGCCCGACCTGCGGGGGCAACTGCGCGCGCGCAGCCGCGGCATGCGCGGGCGAAACGCCCACGCGCACCGGCTCGAAGTGGCTGATGGCCTCGGCCACGGCGGCGAACGCGGCCTGCGCAGGACCTGCCCGCTCCCGCCAGTTGTCGGGACGCTCGGGCCAGAGCATCCAGCAGCCCTCGTGCGCCTCGAACTCCGCCGGCATCCACCAGCCGTCGCCGGCCGGCGTGCCGGGAAGCGCCCCGACATCGAGCGAGCTCATGCGCGCTGCTTGCTGTGCCGGAATCCGTAGAACACGTAGATCGCCCCGCCGACCACGGTCCAGACCACCAGCCGGATCCAGGTCGCATCGGAGAGGAAGTACGTCATGCCGAGGCACACCACCGCCCCCAGCGGGCAGAGCAGCCACGCCCAGGGAACCCGGAACGGACGCGGCACGTCCGGGCGGGTGTGGCGCATGACCAGCACGCCGATGCACACCACGGCGAAGGCCAGCAGAATGCCGATCGAGATCAGATCCGCCAGCACATCAAGGGGGAAAACGCCCGCGATCACGGCAGCGCCGATACCGGTGATCGCGGTGGACACGTGCGGGGTCTTGAAGCGCGGATGGCAACGGCTCATCGCAGGCGGCAGCAGCCCGTCATCGGCCATCGACAGCAGGATGCGCGGCTGGCCGAGGATCGATGTGAGGATCACCGAGGTCATGCCGATGATCGTCCCGAGGATCACCAGCGAGCGCAGCCAGGACAGCGCCGGATGCGCATCGAGCGCGATCGCCACGGGCGCTGCCACGTTGAGCTTGAAATACGGCACCATGCCGGTGATGGTTGCGGCCATCGCCATGTACAGCACCGTGGAGATCACCAGTGTGCCGATGATGCCGAGCGGCAGGTCGCGCTGCGGATTGCGCGCCTCGAGCGCCGTGGTGGAGGCCGTATCGAATCCCACGTAAGAGAAGAATATGATCCCGGCGCCCTGAAATACGCCCGTCCAGCCGAAGCGTCCGAAGGTACCCGTGTTCGGCGGAATGTACGGGTGCCAGTTGACCGGGGAGATGAACTTCAATCCGGCCACGATAAAGATGACGATCACTCCCACCTTCAGCGCCACCATGAAATTCGTGGCTCGCGCGGTTTCCTGGATGCCGACATAACACAGCGCGCTCAACGCCAGCACGATCAGCACCGCCGGCACGTTCACGATCGCACCCGTCGCCACGAGGTGCCCGGCGGCGTTCTCCTGCAGCGGCGCATTGGTCCACATCGTCGGCAGATGAATGCCCCAGCTGCCGAGCAGGTTGGCAACGTACGCCGACCAGCTCACCGCGACCGCTGCGGCGGAGATGCCGTACTCCAGCAGCAGGTTCCAGCCGATGAACCACGCCACCACCTCGCCGAGCGTCGCGTACGTGTAGCTGTAGGCGCTGCCGGGCACCGGCAAGAACGCCGCGAATTCCGCGTAGCACAGCGCTGCGAGCCCGCTGCCGAAGGCGGCGATGCCCAGCGAGATGGTGATCGCGGGCCCGGACTGGTTGGCCGCCACCGTGCCGGTGAGCACGAAGATGCCGGTGCCGATCGTCGCGCCGATGCCGATCGCCATGAGCGCCCACACGGACAGCGCCTGCTTCAGCCGCTCCGCTCCGGCGCGCTCGGGCGCGACCACCGGGTGCACGGCGAAGAGCTTGCGCAGCAGCGATCGTCCCTGCGCGACCGGTGCGTCGCTCTCGGTGGCGTCGTTCATGATCTAGGCAACCCCCGTCGGCCCAATAATTATGGATGGCAAGTGTCGCATAGATGCGGCGGGGCTGCCCGAGCGCGGCGCGGGCGGCGCGCCGGGCGGCCGGAGCCCGTGCTACGATTATCGACCCGCTCGGCCGGAGCCGTGAGGCGGGTCCGGATCGAACGAGGAGTTCATCATCATGCCCAGTGCCGCTGCCCCGAACATTGCACCGCCCGCCGCCGGCGCGAAGATCACCATCCGCGACGGCCGGCTCATCGTTCCGGACAACCCGATCATCCCGTTCATCGAGGGCGATGGGACCGGGCCGGACATCTGGCGGGCGGCCGTCCGGGTGATGGACGCGGCCGTGGCGCGCGCCTATGGCGGCCGGCGCAAGATCCATTGGATGGAGGTCTACGCCGGCGAGAAGGCGTACAAGCATTTCAACAACTGGCTGCCCGAGGAGACCGTAGCGGCCTGCCGCGACTACCTAGTCTCGATCAAGGGGCCCCTCACCACGCCGATCGGCGGCGGCATCCGCTCGCTCAACGTCGCGCTGCGCCAGATGCTCGACCTGTATGTGTGCCTGCGCCCGGTGCGCTGGTTCAAGGGGGTGCCCTCGCCGGTGAAGCATCCCGAGAAGGTCGACATGGTGATCTTCCGCGAGAACACCGAGGACATCTACGCCGGCATCGAATTCGAGACCGGCACGGCCGAGAACCGGGAGTTTCTCGCGCTGTTCAAGCAGCACTTCCCCAAGGCGTTCGCCAAGATTCGCTTTCCGGAAAGCTCCGGCATCGGCATCAAGCCGGTCTCGCGCGAGGGCTCGGAGCGGCTGATCCGCTCGGCGATCGAGTACGCCATCGCCAACAAGCGCCGCAGCGTGACGCTGGTGCACAAGGGCAACATCCAGAAGTTCACCGAGGGGGCGTTCCGCAACTGGGGCTACCAGCTCGCCGAGCGCGCCTTTGCCGCCGAGACTTACACGTGGGAGCAGTGGGAGCGCACCAAGGCCGCGCAGGGCGAGAAGGCGGCCAACGCCGAGATGGACGCGGCCACGCGCGCCGGCAAGGTCATCATCAAGGACGCTATCGCCGATATCACCCTGCAGCAGGTGCTGACCCGGCCGGCGGAATTCGACGTCATCGCCACGTTGAACCTCAACGGCGATTACCTCTCCGATGCGCTCGCCGCGCAGGTCGGCGGCATTGGCATCGCCCCGGGCGGCAACATCAACTACCTCACCGGCCATGCGGTCTTCGAGGCCACGCACGGCACGGCCCCGAAATACGCCAATCTCGACAAGGTCAACCCCGGCTCGTTGCTGCTGTCGGGCGAGATGATGTTCCGCTACATGGGCTGGACCGAGGCGGCCGATGCCATCATCAGCGCGATGGACAAGACGATCGGCCAGAAGATCGTCACGTACGATTTCGCCCGGCTGATGGACGGGGCCACGCAAGTGGCGACCTCTGCATTCGGCGACGCCATGATCCGCAACCTCTGAGCGCTGTGGCGGGAGCGCAGTCATCGACAGGACGGCGGCCATATTCGATTGGGCGCGCAAGGTGCGCGCGCTCGCGCAAAGCGGCCTCGCCTTCACCCGTGACCCGTTCGACCGCGAGCGCTACAGGGCGCTCGAGCGCCTCGCGGCTGCGCTCCTCGCCGGGGAGCTCGAGATCCCGCTCGAGCGGGCCGAGGCGCTCTGGAGCGGCGAGGAGGGCTACGCGACCCCGAAGGTCGACGTGCGTGGCGCGGTCTTTACGGCTGACCGGGTGCTGCTCGTGCGCGAGCGCGCCGACGGCAGGTGGACGCTTCCCGGCGGCTGGGTCGACGTCAACGACTCGCCGGCCGAGGCGGTCGAGCGCGAGATCCGCGAGGAATCCGGCTACCGCGCCCGGGCGGTGAAGCTCGCCGCCCTCGTCGACCGGCGCAAGCACCCGCATCCGCCGAGCGTCCATCATATCTACAAACTGATGTTCATCTGCGAGCTCACCGGCGGGAACGCCGCGGTCAGCACCGAGACCGACGCGGTGGGATTCTTCCCGGTGACCGCCTTGCCGCAGCTGTCCACCGGGCGCGTGCTTGGCCCGCAGATTGAGCGGCTCTACGAGCATCACCTGCACCCGGAGCTGCCCGCGGATTTCGATTAGACCGGCCGCAGCGGGCGGCAGCGCCGCTGCGGCCGGGGGGCATTGATCGGGCCGCGCCGCCCGGTAGACTGCCCTGCCATGAGCCGCATCCTGATCGTGCTCGGCGTCGTCATGATCCTCATCGGCCTGCTCTGGCCGTGGGTGAGGCGATTGCCGCTGTTCAAACTGCCGGGTGACATCGTCATCGACCGGCCCGGGTTCCAGTTCTTCTTTCCCATCACCACCATGCTGCTGGTGAGTCTGGTGATCTCCATCATCGCCTGGATCCTGCGCCGCTGAGGCGGCGTCTCACGCCCCGGCGCGCGACAGCCGTGCAGCGAAGGCGGCGAGGCGCTCCGCCGCCGCATCGATCGTCGCGTCGCGCTTGGCGATGCACAGGCGCACGCACGAGAGCTGGGGCGGCTCGGCATAAAACGGCGACAGCGGGATGGCTGCCACACCGGCCTCGGTCAACAGGCGCTCGGCGAACTCGATGTCGCCCGGCGGCGCGACGGCGGAAAAATCGAGCAGCTGGAAGAAGGTGCCCTGTGCAGGCGGCACTCGCAGTCCGCAGCCGCTGAGCGCCGCGCGCAGCCGATCGCGCTTGGCCTGAAAGAACGCCGGCAGGTCGCCGCCGGTCGCGGCCCGCTCGATGAGGTAGTCGGCAATGGCCCGCTGCAGCGGATGGGCGATGCTGAAGGTGTTGAACTGGTGCACCTTGCGCAGCTCCGCGGTGAGTGCCGCGGGTGCGACCGCGTAGCCGACGCGCACGCCCGTGGCGTGCAGCGTCTTGCCGAAGGAGAACACCGCAAGACTGCGCGCGCGCAGCTCGGGGTGGGTCAGCACCGAGACGTGGGATCGCCCGTCGAACACCATGTGCTCGTAGACTTCATCCGACAGCACCGTGATGTCGCGCCCGCGGATCGCCGCGGCGAGCGCCTGCAGATCGGCAGTGCTCGCCACCGTGCAGGCGGGATTGTGCGGGGAGTTGATGAGAATCAGCCGGGTGCGCGCGCCGATCGCCGCCCGCACCCGATCCCAGTCGTAGCGGAACTGCGGCGGGGCGAGCGGCACGCGGATGCAGCGCGCCCCGGCGAGGCGCACCGCCGGCTCGTAAGCGTCGTAGGCCGGATCGAACGCGATCACCTCATCGCCCGGCCCGACCACCGCCTGAATGCCCGAATAGATCGCCTCCGTGGCGCCGAGCGTCACGGTGATCTCGCTGTCGGGATCGAAGCGAAGCCCGTAGCTCGCCGCGAGCTTGGCCGCGATGCCCTCGCGCAGGGCCGGCAGCCCTTCCATGGGCGCGTACTGATTGTGGCCGTCGCGCATCGAGCGCGCGACGAGCTCGGTGAGCCGGGGATCGATCGGGTAGTCGGGGAAACCCTGCCCGAGGTTAATCGCGCCGAGCGCCTGGGCGCGGCGCGACATGACAGTGAAGATCGTCGTACCGACGTCGGGAAGCTTGCTGCGCCCGAACCAGCTCATCGATCGGCGGCGGCGCTCGAGTTGCGCATCAGGCGGCGGCCTCGGCCACCGCCACCGCCGCGCCGATCACGCCGGCCTGCCCGGCGAACTGCGCCGGGCGGATGCGCGCCTCGGAGCGCAGCAGGGGGGCGAAATCCACGAAGCGCTCGCTGATCGCGCCGCCGAGGATGAACAGGTCCGGCCAGAACATCGCATGCATGCGCTCCAGGTACACGTTGACCCGCTCGATCCAGCCTTCCCAGTCCAGGCCCTGCACCGTCTTCACGTGCGCCGAGGCCCATTTTTCCGCGTCCATGCCGTTGAGCTCCATGTGGCCGAGCTCGGTGTTGGGGAATAGGTGCCCGCCGGTGAACAGCGCCGTGCCGATGCCCGTGCCGAAGGTGAGCATGATCACCGTGCCGCTCTCGCCCTGCCCGGCCCCGAAGCGCATCTCCGCGAGGCCCGCCGCGTCGGCATCGTTCAGAAACAGCGCCGGACGGTTCAGCGTACGGCGCACCAGCGCCGCGCCGTCGGCCCCGATCCACGCGTGATCGACGTTCGCGGCGGTGCGCGCGCGGCCATGCTTGACCACCGCGGGGAACGCCAGCCCGATCCGGCCGGTCGCCTGCGGCAGCCGCGCCGCGAGCGCCGCTATCACCGGCATCATCGACTCCGGCGTCGCCGGGCGCGGCGTCGGTGCCGAAATCAGCTTGCCGACCAGCTTTCCGGTCGCGACGTCCACCGCCCCCGCCTTGATCGAGGATCCGCCGACATCGATGCCCAACACATTGTCCGTCATACTCATGCTCGCGTGTCATGCCGGGATGGGCGCCGCCGGCGACTCTATCATCATCGCGCCTCGCGGGCGCGCTTGCAGCGACCCCGTGCGCCCTCAGACGTTCAGCAACAGATGCTCGCGCTCCCAGGAGCTGATCACCTGCAGGAACACCTCGTACTCGGCCTCCTTGACGATGGTGAACGCCGAGACGAACGGCTCGCCGAGGACCTTGACCAGCGCGGTGCTGCGGCGCAGCTCGCGCAGCGCCTCATCGAGGGAGCGCGGCAGGCCGAACGGCAGCTCGTGCGCGCTGCCGGAGATCGGCTCGGACGGCTGCAGTCCCTCGACCATGCCGAGGTAGCCGCAGGCGAGCGAGGCGGCGAGCGCGATGTACGGGTTGGCGTCGGCGCCGCAGATGCGGTTCTCGACGCGCCGGTCCTCGGGCTCGGACATCGGCACGCGCAGACCCGCGGTGCGATTGTCGTAGCCCCAATGCGCATTGATCGGCGCCGAGAGGTAGCGCGTCAGCCGCCGGTACGAGTTGACGTTGGCGCAGAACAGCGCCATGGCGGCCGGCAGATACTTCTGCAGTCCGCCAATGTGCGCGAAAAACAGCGCCGATGGGCTGCCGTCGGGATTGCTGAAGACGTTGCGCCGCGTGCGGGTGTCGATGATGCTCTGGTGAATGTGCATGGCGCTGCCGGGCTCCTTGGCGTGGGGCTTGGCCATGAAGGTGGCGTACATCTTGTGCCGCAGCGCCGCCTCGCGCGCGGTGCGCTTGAAGAGAAACGCCTGATCGGCCAGATCCATCGGATGGCCGTGGATCAGATTGATCTCCATCTGCGCCGGCCCATCCTCGTGGATCAGGGTATCGATCTCGATCTCCTGATCCTCGCAGAACTGGTAGATGTCATCGAACAGCGGATCGAACTCGTTCACCGCGGCGATGCTGTAGGACTGGCGACCCGGCTCGGCGCGGCCCGAGCGGCCCACGGGCGGGCGCAGCGGATAATCGGCGTCCTTGTTCTGCTCGACCAGATAGAACTCGAGCTCGGGGGCCACCACCGGCTCCCAGCCGCGCTGGGCATACAACTCAACGATGTTGCGCAGCACGTGCCGCGGCGCCATGGTCACGCGCCGACCGTCGGCGTAGAAGCAGTCGTGGATCACCTGCGCGGTCGGCTCGGCAGCCCAGGGCACGCGCCGCACCGTCTTCGGATCGGCCTTGAGAATGATGTCGATCTCGGCCGGGCTCATCGCCTGCCCGGTCTCGGGCGGGTAGTCGCCGGTGACCGTCTGCAGAAACACGCTCTCGGGCAGACGCATGCCGCCGTCTTCGGCGAATTTCGCCGCCGGCATGATCTTGCCGCGGGCGATACCCGCCATGTCGGGAATGATGGCCTCGACTTCGGAGATGCCGTGATCACGGAAGAATTGACTGACTTCGCTGACCATGTTGCCGCCTTTCAACGATGAGGCGCCCGCTCACGGCACGCAGCACCGAAGGCGGCGAACAGCGCGCGCGAGAAGGGGTTGTCCGTGACCTTCCATTCAGGATGCCACTGCACGGCCAGCGCAAACGTCCTCGCCTGTGCGACGCGAAAAGCCTCAATCAGACCGTCGGGCGCGCGCGCCTCGATGATGAGCCCGCGGCCCAGTCGATCGATGCCCTGCCAGTGCAGGGAGTTCACGCGCACGCGCTCGCACCCGGCGAGCGCGCGCAGCATCCCGTCCGGCTCGAGCGTGACCTCGTGCGCCGGCCCGTACTGCACCTCGAGCGGCTGGCTCTCATCATCGCGATGATCCAGGTACCCCGGCACTTCGTGCACGCGCTGATGGAGTGTGCCGCCGAAGGCGACGTTGACCTCCTGGAAACCGCGGCAGATGCCGAGCACCGGCACGCCGCGCTCGACCGCTTTGCGGATCAGCGGCAGCGTGGTCGCGTCGCGGGCCGGATCGTGCAGCGTGCCCGGCGCGCTTGGCGGGCCGGCGTAATGATGCGGCTCGACGTTGGAGGGGCTGCCGGTGAACAGCAGCCCGTCGAGCCGCTCGAGCAGCTCCTCGAAGCGCAATTCCTCGGCGAGCGCGGGAATGACCAGAGGCAGCGCGTCGGCGGCATCGAGCAGCGCGCGCGCGTACTTCTCCGCGGCCGCGTGAAACGCCTGCACGCCGATCATGCGGCGGTCAGCGGGCAGGCCAATGAGGGGGCGCGACGATGCCATGGGGGGGGCTGATTATATAAAGATTCATCCACCCCCGATCCTGCGGGACTGCGCAATACTGTGGGCGCGCGCACGGCCCTCGCCAGGCGGATCTTCCGGCAAGATCGTGCGGCCTCGCGGCAAACTTGTGACGCATCACGGCTTTTCCCGCTCATTGCCCCCGCCGCCCCGCCGCAGAACCGCCCGCGCGCCGCGAATCCCGTCGCGGCGGCGGTTGTCGTTTCAATGGGACTGTATCGATGTCCAGCTCCGCCCGGCGCTCGAGAGCTGCACGGCGATCAGGAGCCGGCGGACAGCCGCTTTCAGCCACAGAGCCGGGCGTCGCAGGCTCGCGCAGCGGACGGCACAGTCGCTCGGGCCCGCTCGGCCGCTATCATCCGCGCGAGAGCGCAACAGCATGTCCAACGAGCACACCCCTTCCTACTACGCCGCCACGGCCGGCCCGGATCTCGAGCGGGCGCCGCTCACCGGCGCCCTCAGCGCCGAGGTCTGCGTGCTCGGCGGGGGAATTGCCGGCTGTTCGGCCGCTCTACACCTCGCCGAACGGGGCTATTCGACGGTTCTGATCGAGCAGCACCGCATCGGCTGGGGCGCATCGGGACGCAGCGGCGGTGAGGTCATCCACGGCGTCGCCTGCGGGCAGCGCTCGCTCGAGCGGCTGCTCGGCGCGACCCGCGCACGGGCGGTGTGGGAGGTGGCCGCCGAGGCGGTGCGGCTCACCCGCGCGCTGATCGTGCGCCACGGGATCGCGTGCGACTGGGTGGACGGCCACATGCTCACCGCCCTGAAGCCTCGCCATGACCGCGAGCTTCGCGCCGAGATTGATGAGCTGCACAGGCGCTACGATTACCACTCGGTCCGCTACATGCCGCTCGATGAGGTACGCGCCTCGATCTGCAGTGCGCGCTACGTGAGCGCGATGTTCGATGCAAACGCCGGGCACCTGCACCCGCTCGCGTACACGCGTGGCCTCGCTGCCGCCGCCGAGCGCGCCGGCGTTCGCGTGTTCGAGGGCACGCGCGCCGTCGCAATCACTCCGGGTTGTGTGCGCACGCAAGAGGGCGAAGTGCACGCCCGCCACATCGTGCTCTGCGGCAACGCCTATCTTGGCCCGCTCGCGCCGGCGCTCGCCGAGCGGATCATCCCGGTTGCCACACACCTCATCGCGACCGAGCCGCTCGGCGAGGACCGCGCGCGCGCGCTGATTGCCAACAACGCCGCGGTCAGCGACATGAACTGGGCACTCGATTACTTTCACCGCACTGCCGATCACCGTCTGCTGTTCGGCGGGGCAATCAGCTATGCGGGGAACGGACATTTCGCCGCGCGCTCCGCGAACCGCGCGCGCATGCTGCGCGTGTTTCCACAACTCGCCACGGCCCGCATTGAATACACCTGGAGCGGTTTGCTCGATCTGACGGCCAACCGCGCTCCGCACTTCGGCCGTCTGGCACCCGATGTCTACTTTCTCCAGGGCTTCTCCGGACACGGCATCGCGCTCGCGGGCATCGCGGGCAAACTCGTCGCCGAAGCGCTCGCCGGGCAGGCCGAGCGCTTCGACGTGTTCGCGCGCATACGACACCGCGGCTTTCCCGGCGGCGCACTCGCCCGCCGCCCGCTGCTGGCCCTGGCGATGCTGTACTACAGACTGCGCGACCTGTTATGACGCGCGCCCGCCCACCGTCTCTCCCCGGCCGGGGTGCGCTGCGCGGTGTCCGCCGATGTCAGAGCAGCTCCGCGATCTGCACGGCGTTGAGCGCCGCGCCCTTCAGCAACTGATCGCCAACCATGAACAACGCGATCGACCGGCCGCTCGGGTCCGAGATGTCCGCGCGGATGCGTCCAACGAGAATCGGATCGTTGCCGGAGGCATCCTTCGGCATGGGGAAGTAATTGCGCTCCTGGTCGTCGACGAGCCTCACGCCCGGCGCATCCGCCATGAGAGCGCGCACCTCGGCCGGTGTGATCTCGCGCTCGCACTCGACGGTGGCGGCGATGCCGTGTGCCCGCAGCACCGGCACCCGCACGCATGTCGCGGTGACGCGAATCGATGCATCGCCGTAGATCTTGCGGGTCTCGTGCAGAGCCTTCAGTTCCTCCTCGTTGTAGCCGCTCTGCGCATCGATCGGTGAGTTGTGGCTGAACAGATTGAAGGCGTAGGGGTGCGGCAGCACCCGCGGCTCGTACGGCTGGTCCTCGAGGTAGGCGCGGGTCGACTCGCGCAACTCCTCCATGGCGGCCGCGCCCGCCCCGGAGGCCGCCTGATAGGTCGCCAGGATCATCCGCCTGATGGGATTGCGGCGGTGCACCGCCCACAGCGGCGTGATCGCGATGATCGTCGAGCAATTAGGGTTGGCGATGAGGCCGCGGTGGGTCTTCAGCGCCTGCGGATTGATCTCCGGCACGACGAGCGGCACGGCCGGATCGCGCCGAAAGGCCGATGAATTGTCGACGACCACCGCACCCTGTGCGACGGCAAGCGGCGCGAAGCGCTTGGAGATGCCGCTGCCGGCGGAAAACAGCGCGATGTCGACGCCGCGGAAGCTCTCCTCGGTGAGCTCCTCCACGGGCAGCGCCGCGCCGCGGAACGGCAGTGTCTTGCCCGCCGAGCGCGCCGAGGCCAGCAGACGAAGCTGCGCCAGCGGGAAGTTGCGCCGCTCGAGGCAGCGGATCAACTCGAGGCCCACGGCCCCAGTGGCGCCGACGATTGCGACCACCGGCAGGGCGCCGGCCGAACGACCAGATGGCATGGACAGGCTCCGATTCTCAGGCTGGAAAAAAACGAAGGCCCCGACGGTTGCTCCGGCGGGGCCTCTGGTGTCTCGGGACGTTCCGGCGCCTTCAGCGCACGCGTTCCCCCAGAGCCCCGCTGCCGGGTTTCTTGAGCGTCGTCGTGCGCTTTTCCGTGAACATGGTGAACCGACGTTACCGGAAGCACTGCAGACTGTAAAGGGAAACTGCACGGCCACACCAAGCATGCGTCCGGACCGCGGCACGGCAGCCACCTGCCATACAACGGTACCGGCCCGGGTCACACGGCCGGCACGTTCCCGAGCGGGCCGGACTTGATGTGCTCAGCCTCGACAAGCCCCGCTGAATCGCGGCGATCACCCCGGAGCGCCACGGAGCGGTCGTCATGAGGCGCCCGCCGGCCTGCGCTTTGAGCCGCCAGAGCGTGAGGACAGTTTGCGCGCACATTGGCCAAGCGCCGGAAGCTCGTGATACTCCTGACACAACGCTCGATTGGACGTCCGTTCCGACCTGCGCGAGAAGCCGCCGCGGACGGCTAGGACGAGGATCCGCACATGATCGATACCTGCCGAGGGGCCCGCTGCAGCGCGAAGCGAGAGACTCGCTCAGGTCGATGCCAGGCGGCGACTCTTCGCAGCGAGGTTGCTCGTTGCGCACAGTCTTGGCGGCATGTCGGTTCGGACTCAAGCCTCGAGACGGCCTGTGAGCCAGACAGCCGGCACGCGCGGCGCCGTCGCGCTGGTATGACGTCATGATCGGCGCAGCGTGTGGCGCACTGCGGAACCGAACGCTGCACAAAGGAGCAATTCGGCGGGCTCGCCGCTACGCGACCAGGGGATGGGCGGCCAGGTATTCCTCGAAGGTGCCGTTGAAGTCCTCGATCGTTCCGTCCGGCTTCAGCTCGATGATTCGCTTGGCAAGACCGCTGACGAATTCCCGGTCATGGGAGACGAAGATCAGCGTGCCGGGATACAGCTCGAGCGCTGTCTGCAGAGACTCGATGGTTTCCATGTCCATGTGGTTCGTGGGCTCATCCATGACCAGGACGTTCGGCTTGGTCAGCATCAGCTTGCCGTAGATCATGCGGCCCTTCTCGCCACCCGAGAGCACCTTGACCGACTTCTTGACCTCATCGCCGGAAAACAGCAACCGTCCGAGCGTCGCGCGCACGATCAGGTCGTCGTCCGCCTTGCCCGTCCACTGCGACATCCACGTGAGCAGGTCGGCCTTCTCGGCGAAATCTGCTTGCGGATCTTGCGGCATGTAATCGGGTTCGGCGTTCTCTGCCCAGGTGATTTGGCCCGCGGTGGGTTTCAGTTCGCCGATCAGGCAGCGCGCCAGGGTCGTCTTGCCCACCCCGTTGGCTCCGATGATGGCAATCCGCTCACCGGCCCGGATGTTGAAGCGGATTTTCCGCAAGACATCGACTTCCGACCCCGGATATCGGAATGAGAGACCGTCGACGGAGACCGCAGAGTGGTACAGCTTCTTGCGCTGTTCGAAGCGGATGTACGGGTTCTGCCGCGAAGAAGGGCGCACCTCCTCGAATTTGATCTTCTCGAGCTCTCTGCGGCGCGAGGTCGCCTGGCGCGCCTTCGACGCGTTCGCCGAGAAGCGGCGCACGAATTCCTGCAGATCCGAAACGCGCTCCTGCGCTTTGGCATTCGCTGCTTCCACGCGTTGACGTGCCTGCAGCGAGGCCAGCATGAAGTCGTCGTAATTGCCCGGATAGACTTTCAGTTGCTGGTAATCCAGGTCCGCGACGTGCGTGCAGACTTGGTTTAGGAAACGCCGATCGTGGCTAATGATGATCATGGTGGCGTCATAATCGTTGAGCACGCCCTCGAGCCACCGGATCGAGTGAATGTCGAGATTGTTGGTCGGTTCATCGAGCAGCAGCACGTCCGGCTTCGAGAACAGAGCCTGCGCCA
>JAJYLP010000129.1 GCA_021787615.1 Pseudomonadota bacterium | reverse complement strand
GCGAGAGCGGGTTGCCCGCGGTGTCGAGAATGCTGACCGCCGGGGAGGTGGGAGTCACCGCCTGCGTGAAGGACAGGACGTCCGTGCCCCTCAACCCGAGAGCGAGGTGACCCCAGCGGGTGAGCAGGTGCTCGCGCGCCTCGATGTCGACCCCGCGCGTATGCGTCGTCGCCAGGTTCGCCAGGCGCAGATCGATGATCGCCGCCGGATGGCTCGCCAGACAGGTGGCGACCGGTCCGACGAACTGCGCGCTGTTGCAGATCGCGTCGATCTGCGCCGTCGTCGGATTGCGGTTGATCACCGCTGCCCACTCCGCCGCATGCTGCAGGATACCGAACGGGTCGTCGGCGGCCGGCTGCTCGATCCGGTTCCAGTAGGCGATATCGTAGTACGTCAATGACACCTGCGCGCCGCGCCAGGACGAGACGTCGAAGCCGGCCGTCCAGGTCTGGGCCGTCTCCTGATGCAGATTGGGGTTCGAGCCCTGCTCACCGAGCACGAGTGAGCGCCCGCTCGGGGATTGCGGATCCGGCAGCACCACCATTCCCGAGACGTTCTGCGCCGTGTCGTAGAGGTCATCGAGCTTGGGCGCCCGGTACGAGCGCCCCCAGCTCGCGCGCAGCTTCAGCCACTGGGTCGCCGTCCACTGCAGCCGGCCGGTCGGGTTGAACGTCCCGCCGAAATCGCTGTAATGATCGTACCGCGCAGCGACATCGAGCGTCAGGCGCGGCGCCGCACGGCGGTCGCGCCCGCTGCCCAGCAGAGGCACGTGCAGCTCGGAGAATGCCGAGACGACCTGACGGCTGTCGTGCTGAGTGTGGAGCGCGTTCAGCGGGCCGGTGATGTCAGGCACCTCGACATTGAGCGTCTCGGTGCGCCGCTCGAAACCCACCGCCAGCTTCGCCTCCCCGGCCGGCAGCCTCAGCACCGGCCCGTTCGCCACGAGGTCCGTCGATTCGATGCCCGAGAACGAATGCAGCGTGTAGTCCTGACTGATCGCCGGCACGATCCCGGCGTTGACGGCCGCGTTGGCGGCGAAGGGGTCGAAAGCCGTGGCCGGATTGGGGTTGGCGAGCGCCGCCGCGAGTGTCGCGGAATTGGCGACGCCGTACTCGTTGTTCACCAGGGACTGCTTGCCGCCTGATTCGCTCACGGTCATCTGCCAGTGCGCGCCGAGGCGGATCGTGGCGCCCGCCGTGCCCATGTAGAGGCGCGTCTTGCTCGCGAAGCGCGTCGGCCCGAGCAACGGCATGAAGTTGTAGGCGACGAGCGTGAAGGGCACGCCGGGATAGGGATTGACGTAGAACGGGTTGCTCGCGGGCACCTGCAGCACCTGGCTGTCCGGCAGGGCGCCGCGCGCGGTGTTGCGCTCGGTGTAGCGTCCCTGAGCGAACAGATCGACGAGCGTACCGATGCGCTGGCTCACCGAGCCGTAAAACTCGTGCGCCATTCGGTCGGGAAAGATGTCAAACCCGGTGAAGGGGTTCTGCAGGTTGATGCTCGTGCTGAGCCCCGCCGCGGTGAGCGCGCCGTTGTGCGCTGCGGGAATGCCGTACGTCGGCAGCAGCGTGGACGGATCGAGGATATTGCCAGGGTTTGTGTAATAGGAGTCGTAATTGCCGCCGCCGTAGGGCGTCTTGTCGGCGTTCGCCGCATACGGACGGGCCGCGGCCGCAAGCGGCGTCGCATCCGAGTACTGGTAATCGAGCATGGCGTGGCCGCTGCGCCAGCGAGTGCCGAGCAGCTGCGCGAACATCCACTCGGCTCGCCCGTCGGGCGTGCTGCCGTAGCGCACCTCGGACTCGGCGCCCGTGAAATTATCGCGCATGATGATGTTGACGACGCCGGCCACCGCGTCGGCGCCGTAGAGCGCCGATGCGCCGTCGGGCAGCACCTCGATTCGCCGCACCGCGCTCCAGGGAATGGTCGACACGTCCACGAAATCCCCGGTGAACCCGCCGAACGGCTGGCGGCGCCCGTTGACCAGAACCAGCGTGGCGCCGACGCCGAGCCCGCGCAGGTTGATGCCCGCGCCGTACTGATCGTTGTTGTCGATGCCGAGGTCTTCGCGCGGACCGTTGAGCGAGACCAGCGGCAGCGCATATAACCCCTGCTCGACGTTCGGGTAGGCCGCCTGCTCGAGCTGTGCATGCCGGATGTAGACGAGCGGTGCGATTGCCGAGCGCACCTCGCGAATGAGACTGCCGGTGACTTCGACCGGGTGCAGCCGCACGGGAGTCTTATCCGTTAGCGGATGTTGATGCGGCAGCGCGGCGACGACCACCGGCGGGGGCAGCGGGGCCTGCGCGCGCCGCGCCGAGGCCGGACGGATGATGACCGAGTGCGGGGAATCGAACGTGAAGGTGAGCCCCGTGCCCTGGAGCATCCGCGCGAGCGCGACGGAGCTCTCGAGGCGGCCGGAAACCGCGCGGGTCCTGAGTTTGAGCACCTGCGCCGTGGCCGCGTAAATGGCCTGCACTCCGGACTGACGGTAGAAATCGAGTATGGCCTGCGGCAGCGGCTCGGACGGCAGATTGAATTGCGCCACCGGACCATCGGCCCAGGCCGCCGGGGTGACGCACAGTAATGCCAGCGCTATCCAGGCCGCCACACGGGCATTGCGCACGCTGCGACGCTCCAGAGTCCCATGCCTGGTCGCTTGCTTGTTGTGATCCATGATCCCTGCCGCTCAGGCGACAGTCTGCCACATGTTGCGCGGCCCTGACGAGTCCTGCCGCCGCCAACACGCCAACCATGCCTCGAGACACGCATACTCGAGCAACTCTCCGGACTGAGTCTTGATTTCGGGCCGGCCCGCGAGCGCGCGCTCGAGCGCGGGGCGTACGAGCATGCCGGCGCGCGCTAGCTCTCCCCCGAGCAGCAGCTCGCGCAGCAACAGGCGGTTGCGCTCGACGGTGCGGCGCATGTGCGCCTCGATGCCGTCCATGTTGCGCCGGTTGCGGATCGGCGACGGCAGCGCATCGCGGAACGGGCGGCGCGCGATCGCCCCGCCCCACCCACCCGTGGTGAGCACGTCGACCGGAATGCGCAGACACACTTCCCTCAGCGGCTGCGAGACGGGCGTCGCCAGATGCTCGGCGTCTCCCGGCATGCCGAGCGGATGGTGGAAATCGAACGGCGCGAGCACCCGCTCGATCACCGCATGCATGGGACGCAGCGCGAGTGAGCCGCGCGCCGCGGCTCAGGCCCGCGCCAAGCGCGCCCGGTCGCGCGCGCGACGCCGGCCGCTCATCGAAATCGCACACCAGGAGCGTGCGGGCAGGCTCCTCGATCTGCTGCGGCGTGGCTGGGTGGCCGGCGCGCCGATCGGTGACCAGCAGGCCTTGCTCGTGCAGCAAAGCGAGCACGTTTGGCGGTCTGTCCCGATGTCCCCCGGCCAGCGCCGGCCACCCGCCCAACCAACCCGCCAGCGATTCGCGCCGACTGCAGGGCCACAGAGCGGTTGTGCCGCACATCCATGAGCACCCCGTGGCGATCACACACAGCCCAACGCACGTGCGGCGCCAGCCAATATGGCGCCGGACTCTCCTCTTCCACGCCGTCGTCCACCCCCCTCCCGGGCGCTGCGGTCACGCTCCGCGCGCGCCCCGTAGTAGACTGCGCGCAGGTTTAACACCGCCCTTGCGCTGGGGACAGCGCCATTTGTGACGCGTTCGTGCACAAATGGCGCACCCGATTCATCGCGACACCACTGCTCAGGCCGCCGCGGCACCAGGCTGCTGCGCGTGCCAGAGCGCCGCGTAGTGCCCCCCGGCGCGCAACAGCGCCTCGTGCGCGCCGGACTCGACCACCCGCCCGCCATGCAGCACGACGATGCGCTCGGCATGCATCACGCTCGCCAGGCGATGGGCGATGAGCAGCGTCGTGACCGATCGGGACAACGCGCGCAGGCTCACGAGCACCGCCTCCTCCGTACGGCCGTCGAGCGCGGCGGTGGCCTCATCGAACACGTAGATCAGGGGCCGGCGCAGCACCGCCCGGGCAATCGCGATGCGCTGGCGCTCCCCGCCCGAGAGCCGCACGCCCCGCTCGCCGACCACGGTGTCGTAGCCCTCCGGGAGGGAACGAACGAACTCATCGAGCTGCGCAAGCCTCGCGGCCCACTCGATATCCTCGCGCCCCGCCTGCGGCCAGGCGACCGCAATGTTGTAGGCGATCGTATCGTCGAACAGCACCGTGTCCTGCGGCACCACCGCAATCCCAGCGCGCAGCGCGGCTGGGGCGATCCGCGCAAGCGGCGTGCCATCGAGGCGGATCACTCCAGCGTCCGGCTCCAGCAGGCGCAGCACCAGACGCACGATGGAGGATTTGCCCGATCCGCTCTGCCCGACGATACCGAGGGTTGAGCCCGCCGTGAGCGTGAAGCTCACCCCCTCGAGTGCCGCGCGACCGGCCCCGTAGGCCAGCGTGACCCGCTCGAACTCGAGCGCGCCGCGCGCGCCGCGCTCCAGCTGCTCCCCGCCAGCCGTCTCGGGCGGCTCGGCAAACAGCACCAGCGCCTTCTCGAGCAGCGCCGCGCCGTGCGCGAAGCCCTGCACCGCGAAACCCAGCATCTCCGCCGGGCGCACGAGCTGCAGCATGTAGGTATTCACGAGCACGAAGCCACCGACCGTCAGACCTCCAGCCTGCACATCACGCAGCGCGTACAGCAGCGTCGCCGTCAGAAACAGCGCAAATACGCCGGCCACCGCAAGTCCGTTGCTCGTATAACGGCGATGAAACGCAAGCCAAGCCCGCTCGCTGCGCTCGAGCGCCCGGGCGGCCTTGCCCGCGATGACACCCTCGGCGCCGAAGGATTTCACGGTCTCATAGTTGAGCAGCCCGTCGGTGATGACCGCACCCGCTGAGACCCGCGCCGCAGCCGCCTCCCGGGCCGACGATGAAATGCGGCCCGCGGAACGGCCGAAGAGCACCGCATAGCAGACCGCCGCAGCGCAGAAAAGCACGAGGAACACCAGCTGATCGAGCCGCGCGAGGACCACTGCGGCGACCGCAAGCTCCGCGCCCACCGGCAGCACTGTGAATACCAGGTGGTGCAGGATCATGCGCACTCCCTCCAGACCGTTATCGATGGTCTGGCTCAGCGCGCCGGTCTGGCGGCTCAGATGAAAGCGCAGCGGCAGGCGCAGCACATGGGCGAACATGCGCTCGCTCATCGTGCGCAGGATGCGGCGCTCGGCGCGCGCGAAGCGCAGCGCGCGAACCTCGGAGCTCGCGCGGACCAGCCACTGGCTGAACGCGTACAGCCCGATCAGACTCCCCGCCGACAGTGGGATGCGTCCCTGCCCGGTGAGCCCATCAACGATCCATTTCAGGGCAAGCGGCGCGAGCGCGTTCATCACCGCCCCAAGCACCACGAGCAACAGTACCTCGGCCAGCCGCATCCGCACGTACGGCGTCATCTCAGCGCGCAGGAGCCGCAGCACGCTCCGCCATCGACGCAGGCGGGGCACGGGCTTCACTCCTCCTCTGGCCGGTCCTTCGCGTGCGGCGCGGCCGTATCCGGATCAACCTCATCACTTTCGGCCACATTGCCGGACCCATCGCCCGGCTCCTGGCCGTCCGTCTCGATGAGATCCGCCTCCTCTTCCGCCATGTCCGCCACGATCGCCTCGACCACACTCAAGAGTCCCCGCGGGTCACGCTCACGCTGACGCAGCACGGACTCCTCCAATGTGCTGCCGTCCCGATCCAGCAGATCCGCGATGCTCGTCAACGCGACCCCGAAGCGCACCGCCACCAGGGTCACCAGACACCGCGCGCGGCACAAACGTCGCGCACGCGAGCGGCTCGCCAGCTCCTGCGGCCCCACCGCTTCGTGCTGTGCCACATGTCGGACCACTGAGCGCAGCAGCGCGCGCTGCCGCCGCTTGCGCATCGTCAACGCCGGCCGCACCGCGGTGTGAACGTGCGACAGGGTATTGCGCGAAGATTCGAACGCTGCGGCCAGCTCCTCCTCGATGCCGCGAGCACGCAGCGCCCGATACTGGCGCCGGGCACCGGGCCCCCGGCCCAACTCCTCGAGCACCGTTTCGGTATCCACCCATGGCATGCGCTGCGACTCCACATACGCCGCATCCGCGCTCCAACCGGCGCCCGTGAGGGGCCGATGCAGCCACAGCACGAACTCGGTGCGGAACGCGCGCTGCAGCAGATAGACCTGCAGGGGCCGGAAAACCTGCCCGATCTCGCCGCGCGCTCGATTGAGATACAGCGCGTACGACACCGTCACATAACGCATCATGCCGCCGGGCGGCACGCGCGCCGGCTCGAGCAGCAGATCCAGACGATCTGCCTCGCAACGGCAGCCAAACACTCGCCCGCCGCACCAAAAGAGCATCGACTCGATGCTGCCGATCATCTTGCGCCGGTCCTCTTCGTCCCGCACGAGCGCCTCCGCTCGACAGCCGCGCAGCATCACATGAAAGATATCCGCAAGCTTGTCCCCCGCTCCCACTCGACCGCGCCCGGTCTTCATGCCTCTACCCCCTTGCGCGCGCCATCCCGTTCCTCAACCGATCCGACGCACGCTCTCCCCTCATACCACCCTTACCGAACATCTGCCATCACTGTTGACAGACGACGGCACCCTCTCGCTGCTCGAATCGACGTTACCTCCGCAACCGCATCAGCGCAATCCGCTCACACGCGCGGACTGACGACCCAGCATACGCACCAGTGCAGCCACCGGGTCCGCCAATGCACCCGATTCCCAACCTCCTGTTGTTCGCATCACCAACACGTCGCTGAGGTGCCCGACCTTACACCATCCGGTCGGCGGTTGCGCCCCTCCGAACTACGAGTTCGTCCCTGTTTTCGACGAGTTCGTCCCTAAACTCCCCGACCTAGGCTGATTTCACCGCTGCAACGCCTCCGTCGCAGGCTGACGCCGCGACTCCAAAAGCCCTCGCTTCCCGGACCCCAACCTGTCCGACAGACAGAGACATCGTGACACCCTAAGCGGCTGATCGCAGTGACACACAATTCCCAACCTCCCTTCCAGATCTGTCACCCGATCCATCTCGCGAGTCGCATTTCCACGAGCCC